>JBIOUO010000528.1:0-12734 GCA_044867195.1 Ilumatobacteraceae bacterium | reverse complement strand
GAGCTCGAGGTCTCATTGCCCCGGCTTGGAACCGCCCCCATCCGGAAGCCCTGGCTCTCCGATGCGATGTCGCCTGCTCGCAGCGATTCAACCGCCGGCGCAATCCACCTCAGAGCTCGTCGCCGATCCACCTCCACCGACGTCGACGAATGGACTCGGCATCGATGGCCCGGTGCTCCCGTTCTGGTGCGCCGTCCGACGGTGCCGGACGCTGGATGGCCGTCCAACGATCGAGCTTGCAGCAACCAGTGTCGAGGACGGATCAGGTCAGAGCGGCGATGAGCGCGTCGGTGGCGAAGCGCGCGTAGCGCTGGTGCGACCAGCGGCGTTCGGTGAGCAGCTCGAAGAGGTCGAGCGATGCATAGGCGTAGAGGATGTCTGCCACATCGTCGGCGCTGAGGTCGGGTCGTATGCCGCCGGACTCGATGAGGTTGTGGGCGAACATGGTCATGCCGCGGTGCAGCTCGGCCTTGAGCTGGTCGCGCACCGTCGCTGCGGCGGGATCGGTGGCGGCAGCCTCCCGGATCATTCGCTCGATGGGCGCTGTCCGACTCCGTCGAGCGGGGAACCCGGCGAAGAACAGTTCGACCTTCTTGGCGGCGTCGGGTTCGGCCTCCACGGCTTTGATCTCGGGGCGTTCGAAGAGGGGGATCGGCTCGTCGTCACCGACGACCGAGACGTCGAAGACGGCTTTGGCGAGACCAGCCTTGTTGCCGAACGTCTTGTACACCGTCTCGACCGAGACGCCGGCCTGCCGTGCGATCTCACCGATCGTGGTGGCTGCGTAGCCGTTCTCGAGCAGCAGGCGGCGTGCCGCTGCGAGGATCGCCTGCCGGTTCTGCTTGGCCAGCTCCTGTCGGCGGCTGGAGTCGTAGCGGCGTTTGCCCTTGACCTGAGGGGCCATTCGTTGCATACTCCTGTATCAGTTACAGAGAACTGTATCAGATAAGGGAACGGCCATGACAATGCTCCTCGAGACCGACGCCCTCGCTGCCGCCCGTGCCCTCGCTCCAGAGTTGAGCGAACGGGCCCAGGAGGGCGAGTCGCTCGGTTCCATGCCCATTGATCTGGTCGACACCGCACGCGATGCCGGTCTGTTCCGCCTGATGACACCCCGCACATTGGGCGGGCTGGAGCTCGCGCCGCGCGACGTGATCGCGGTGCTCGAGGAGCTGTGTCGGGCCGACGGCTCGGCGGGGTGGACGATCCTCATCGGCAACGCCACGTCGTTCTTCACGTGGTTCCACCCGGGTGTCGCGGCCGCTCTGCTCGCCGGCTCCCGCGACAGGATTGGCGCCGGCTGCTTCGCGCCAACCGGAACGCTAATCGATCGCGGTGATGGCACGTTCGACTTCACCGGGCGGTGGTCGTTCGTCAGCGGGTGCCGACACGCCGACGCGTTCCTCCTCGGGGGCTTGGTGACGGACGGCGACCAGCTGCGGATGGTCGAAGGTTTCGGCCCCGACTGGCGTCTCGCCTACGTGCCCGCCGCAGCCGTCGAGATCATCGACAACTGGGACGTCGCCGGCCTGCGCGGCACCGGCAGCAACGACGTCACCGTCACCGGCGCGATCGTCGACGAGGGCCACACCATCGCGCCGTTCCGGGAGGCCGCCCGGCACGACAACCCGCTGGCCCGGTTCCCGCTGTTCACACTCGTCGGTGTCCAGTTCGCCGCCGTCCCCCTCGGCATCGGTCGCCGCGCCCTCGATGAGCTCGTCGCCATCGCGCCGACCAAGGTGCGTGCCGGCAGCATGACCCCGATCGGAGACGACGCCGACCTGCAAGTCGCGATCGCCCGAACCGATTCGGCGTTGCGGGCGGCGCGCAGCTACGTCTGCGAGACGGTCGACGATGCGTACGCGACGGCCCTCCGTGGCGCTGTCCCGACCATCGAGCAGCGCGCGCGCCTCCAGGTCGCGGTGCAGAACGCCATGTGTGCGGGTCTCGCCGCCGTCGATCTCGCCTTCGCCGCCGGCGGCGCCGGCGCGCTTCGCAACGACAACGCCCTCCAACGCAGCTTCCGCGACCTCCACGCGGCAGCACAGCACGTGTACTTCTCGCCGTCGTCCTGGAAGCGCTACGCGAAGGTCCTGCTCGGAACCGGGTGCGACCAACACTTCATGCTCTAGATCGACCGCACCGCCGAGCCGGCGCACCTCGTCCTCCACGACTGCGATGACCTCCGTCCCGGCGCCAACTTGGGAGTCATGATCTCGAGCTCGCACAGCCACCATCGCCGGCGACGACGGCCGGGTCTGGTCCGTACCAGACATGTCAGGTCCGGCGGTCGTCTTGAACGACATGGCAGACGCAGTGATGCGGCGGCGGCCAGCCGGCGGCGATGGCGGCCGTCAGTCGAAGCTCGGCCAGCCCCACTGCGTCGGCGCTCGTCGTAACCGGCGGTGGCGAGGTCTGGGCCTGCACCGCTACGGACATCCACCATCAGGGGGCTTGGCGCCCGGAAGGGATGCCCATCATCCCGGCGATGCTCGGACACGCACCGAGGAGGTGGTGCCGAGTCGGTCGTCATCGCAGCGAGATCGGAGCGCTCGTCGACGCCGCCCGGGAGGTCGCTGTGTGCAGTGATCGGCCGGTGCCCTCGCTCCAGGCGAGGGGTTGGGCGGTCGTCAGTCGCTCGATCAGGTCCTGCGTGGCGGGCGTGGTGAGGCGGCCGAGGTAGCCGCGTCGTTGCCGCTCCGCGGTCGTTGTGGCGAGGAGGCCGACAGCGTCGGCGTGGTCGCCGGCGGCGAGGGCGGCGACGGCGATGGTCTCGAGGGCGTCGATCTGGATGAGGTGCAGCCCGGCGTCGGCGGCGGTTCCCAGCGCGCGGTGGGCCGCCGCGTCGGCGGCGGCCAGTTGGTCGGCGGCGAGCAGGAGCCGTGCGCGCACGACGTCGCCGCGGGCGCGCGGCCCGGGCGCCGGCTCGGTGAGCGTCGCCACCACCGTCTGGAGCTCGTGGAGGGTTGCGCCGGCGTCGTCCCACCGTTGCCGCGCGGCGAAGGTCGCGGCGAGGTCGGCGAGCACGGCGGCCCGATCCGTGGTGCGCTCTGTGGACGCCACGGCGACGCGGGCCTGGCGGGCGGCACCGTCGAGGTCGTCGGCGAGGACGGCAGCCGCCCATGCGATGGTGTGGACGTAGACCTCTGACCTCGGCATGTCGACGGGTCCGATCAACCGCCCAGCCAGTTCGGCGACCGCCGCGTCGCCGAGGTCGACGGCGAGCCGCGCCGCCGCCGCTGCCCACATCCGAGATATCAGCTCCCACGACACCGGCACCGTCGGTACCCGCTGGAGGGCCATCGCCAGGTCACCGGCCAGGTGATCGGCGACCGCTTGGAGCGGCCCGAGCCCGGTGTGCGCGATGTCAAGGTGGAGCTCAACCGCTATCTGGGCGGCGAGCTCGCACATCGCGGCGAGCTCATGCAGCTGCCCGAGGTTCCCGAGGTGGGAGATGAGGCCTGTGACGGCCTGCCAGGCAGACACGCGGTCGCCGCTGCTGGCTGCAGCTGCCACGACCTCTCGCGCGGGGGTGAGGTCGCCGGTCCTGAGCCCGGCGTAGGCCAGCGTGACGGATAGCCGGTTGACCGAGTGGGTGTCGCCATGCCGCCGGGCAATGCGGCGCGCCTCCTCGACGAGATCGAGGAGGTCGCCGCGACCGGCCAACTCGGCAGCCAACGAGATCCCCGCCACGGCGCCGGGCCAATCCGGTCCCCTTTCCCGATCGGCGAGCACCCAGTCGCAGGCCCGCGGCAGATCGGGCCAGCGCCCCAACCCGAACGCCGATGGCGAGATCTTCGAGAGCACCCGGTCGGCGAGGTCGGCGTCCTCTGCCATCGCCCAGTCGAGCATGGTGAACACGTCCGTGAGGCGGGCGCGGAGCGTGACCGGTTCGTAGGGCGCCATCGCCTGCTGCGCCCAGTACCGGGCGTATCGCTCCTGGGTGGCGCGCAGCTCGTCGGCCTCTTGCAGCCGCTCGCGGCCGAACTGCCGCAGGGTCTCCAGGATCCGGTACTGGCCTGCCGCGTGGTCGTACTCGACGAGGCCCTTGTCGACCAGGCGCGCCAGGCTGTCGGCGATCCCGCCCGCTGGCACGTCGCCGCCCGCACCGATCGCCTCGGCGGCGTCGAGGTCGAACCGGGTCGGGCACATCGCCAGGCGCCGCAGCACCACCTGGTCGGTGGCGTCGAGCAGGTCGTGGCTCCACAGGATCGACGACAGCAGGGTCTGATGGCGGGGGAGCGCCGTGCGGGGGCCGCCCGTCAGCAACCAGAACGCGTCGTCGAGGCCGGCGGCGATTCGCTCGATCGGCAGCGTCCGGGTACGGGCGGCAGCCAGCTCGATGGCCAGCGGGATGCCGTCGAGCCGGCGGCAGATCGCGGCGACGTGAGGCGCCGAAGCCTCGTCGATGACGAACCCGGCGGTCGCGTCGCGGGCCCGCTCGACGAACAGGGCCGCGCCGTCGAACGTGTACAGCTCGTCGACCGCCGTCACGTCTCCCTCGGCGGGCACGGCGAGCGACGGCACCCGCCAGAGCTGCTCGCCGACGACGCCCAGCGGTTCGCGGCTCGTGGCGAGGATCCGCAGCGAAGGGCACCGGGTCAGGAGCCGGTGAACGAGACCGGCGACGGTTGCGACGACGTGCTCGCAGTTGTCGAGCAGCAGCAGCGACGCGTCGGCCTCGCGCAGGTGGGCGATGAGCTGGTCCTCGGGCGAGCCGGACGGCTGCAGGATCAACCCGACGCCGGCGCCGATCGCCGCCAGCACCGCTTCGGTCGTCGTGGCGGGAGCGAGCTCGATCCACCACGTGCCGCCGGGATGGCGGTCGGTCAGGTCGACCGCGAGGCGCTGGGCGAGGCGGCTCTTGCCGACGCCTCCGGTGCCGACCAGCGTGACGAGCCGGTGCGAGGACGCCATCGCGCCGAGCAGTCTGACTTCGATCTGGCGCCCGATGAACGTCGTCAGCGGCGACGGCAACGAGCTCGGCGGCGACCGGCGGGGTGTTGTGCTGTGGTGGGCGAGGACCGCCTGGTTGGCCGCCACCAGCTCCGGGCCGGGCTCGACGCCGAGCTCCTCGACGAGCAACCGACGGGCACGCTTGAACGCGGCCAGCGCGTCCGCCTGGCGGCCGGCGGCGTACAGCGCCTCGATCAGCAATACCCATCGACGCTCCCTGAACGGCGCCGCCGCCACCAGCGCCTCCAACTCGCCGACCAATGATCCCGCATCGCCCTCGAGCAGATCCTGGGCGGCCAGCAGCTCCTCGGCGTGATCGTGAAGCTCCTCCAGCCGGACCCGCGCCGGCTCGGCCGGCGGCCACCCGTCGAGATCGACGAATGGCCGACCACGCCACCGCGTCATCGCCCCGCGCAAGCCGGTTCCCGACTTCACCGCCTGCTCGAACGTGACGGCGTCCACCGTGAGGTGCGTGGCGTCGAGCCGATAGCCCCCCTGCGCCGTCTCGACGGCATCCGGACCGAGCCGTTCACGCAGCCGCATCACCAGCGTCGCCAACGCATGCCGAGGGCGCACCGGCGGCGCGTCGCCGAACACGGCGTCGACGAGGACCTCCTGCTCGACGAACCTGCCCTGCTCGAGCGCCAGCACCGCCAGCAGCGCCCGCTCGCGCCGAGAGGAGATCGCGACCCGACCGTCGTCCGTCGTGACCACCGCAGGGCCGAGGACCCCGATCTCCACCTGCCGCAGACCTGTCATCGCCGCGATCACCACGCGATCGGGACGCGAGCGCCCGCACCCAGAGTCGAGTCGTCCGACCGCACGTCCCGCAGAAAGGCGGGCGGTCGCGAGGTGACCATCCAACCATCGCGGGAGGGAGTCTGATGCGAGCCGCACGCCCCACTTCGAACCACCGGACCCGGCGACGCGTCCTCGCCACCGCCGCGACAGCGGCCACGCTGGCGGCGCTCGTGTCGGTCCACGACGCCCGCGCCGACACGGCACCCTCGTGCACGCTGGAACCCGCCGCGGACGGCATGCCGCTCGGTCCCCAACTTGTCGACACCATCCGCCCCACCCGCGGCGGGGAAGCCGTCCTGCACCGCCTCGAGTGCCCGGGCACCGCAACCGAGTGGATTTGGCTGCAGACCTCGCCCGGAGCAGGAGGCCCCATCGTCGTCGCCCCCTCCGATCTCCAGACGATCGGCCCGCGCGCCGGGGCCTAGCCGGGCGGTGGTCCACCGCACAGCGATGACCCCTCTGGCCCATCCGTCGAGCTCCGCCTCGTCAGCTCGGCGCCTGCAGCCGGGCGAGGCGGGTGGCGGCACCGGACCGGCAAACGTCGCTGTTGTGTGCCCAGCGCCGAGGTAGTCCCGAGCCGCCGACATCGCGCCTCCTGCAGTCATCGACAAGATGGCCGCACCCCTCGGCGATCTCCCTCGCCCACTGACGATACAGCACGTCGCGTGCCGATCTGAAGGGGTGACGCCCATTGCGGGGCGATCAGTTCGTCGAGGAACCGGCGCCGCCGCGCTGGGTGTTGGGGCCCTGGCCCGCGCGAATCCCCGGCGTGCGACACCTCACCGGTGTCGGCACGCGCCGCCGGCCGCGAGGCTGGCGCTCAGCACGCCATACGGCGAGCAGGTCGCGTACGCACGCCCTCACCGCGTGTCGTCGGTGATGGGGTCGAGCAGTTCGCCGATGAGCTGTTGGTAGTCGAGGTGGCTGCCGGCGTGCCAGTGGGCGTCAGCGGTTGGTGGGCTGAGGTGGGAGCGGGCTCGGTCGAGTCCGGTTTGCCGGTAGGCACGTCGTCCGGGTTCGTGTTCCGCGTAGCCGGTGCGGCGCCGCAGGGTGTCGGTGGCTCCGGCCACCCGGATCGCCATCGTGTCGTGACCCTCGGCGGCGAATGCCCCCACGAGCATGTCGAGGGCCCGGATGACACCCATCGTCTCGCCGATGCCGTGGGCGAGCTGCAGTGAACGACGGGCAACGGCGACGGGTCCTCCCAAGTCCTCGCACCGGTCGACGAGCAGGAGGCTGACGAGCGCCTGGGCAACACATGAGGAGCAGGCAAGGTCAGTGGCGATCTCCAAGGCCTCGCGGGCGTCGCATCGGGCTTGCTCGCGGTTGTCTCCCACTGCGGCGTCGATGTCCACCGCGTACGTCATGAAGCTGCCCCGGTTGTGCCGATCGTGGAGGAGCCGAGGGTGGTCGAGGACGCGGCGCATGTAGCGCCGGGCGCCGGCGAGGTCGCCGATGGCAACCAGACAGCTGCTGAGGATGGCGTCGATCCAGACACGGTCCGGGTCGTCGGGGTCTTGGGCGGAGGTGGCGGCGAGCGCCGACAGCGGTGGTGGCGTGCCCATGGCGACGTCGGTCCAGCAGGTGGCGATGGCGGCGTACAGCGCGGCGCGGCCGTCGTCGGGAGCGGTAGCGGCGAGCCGCCGAGCGGTCGCCGCGATCTCGGCGGCTGCGGCAAGGTCGCTCTGTCCGATGATGACGTTCGCTCGCGCCATCGCGCGCACCCGAACCGCCGGGGCGACGCCGACCGCGGCACGAGCGATGGCCATGGTCCAGTGCACGCCCTGGGCGCGTCGCGTGCCGCGAGCGAGCCAGAAGTCGTACAAGGCCGCGAGCGCGGTCATGGCGAGCGCAGCACGGTCGGGATCGGCGGCGCTCCACTCGAGGGCCCCTTCGAGGTTGTCGTAGTTCTCCTCGAGCACATCGAGCGACGACGCCTGGTGGTCGCCTCGAAGACCCGCGGCGGCCTGCGTGGCCCAGGTCAGCGCCCAGTCGCGATGGCGATCTCGTCGCCGGTCGAGGTCACCGTCATCGACCAGCCGGTCCTGGCCGTACTGGCGCACGGTTTCCAGCAACCGGTAGCGGCGTTCGGCGCCGGTCCCTTCTGCGACGACGAGTGAGCTGCGAACCAGTCGGATGAGCGCAGGGAGTACATCGGAGCGGGCGACGTCGTCATCGACGACGACGGCCTCGATCGCCTCCAACGACATCGACCCCCGGAACACTGCAAGACGGTGAAAGATCGTGCGCTCGCTCGGGGTGAGCCGGTCAGCGCTCCAGTCGACGAGTGTCGTCAGGGTGCGATGTCGTTCGAGGCCATGGCGCTCGTGGCTCTGCAGGACGGTGAACCGTTCAGCCAGCCGGGCATCGATCTGCGCCGGGCCGAGGACAAAGGCCTGCGCGGCGGCGAGCTCGATGGCGAGCGGGAGGCCGTCGAGGCGTCGGCACAGCGACGCGACGGCGGCGAAGTTGCGTTCGTTGATCTCGAACGCCGGCTCGACGGCGACAGCTCGGTCGGCGTAGAGCCGCACGGCATCGACTTCGCGGACGACCGCCACATCGCGTGCTTCCACGGTCGGCGTCTCGAGCGGACTCAAGGGAACGACGACTTCGCCGCTGACCCCGAGCGGTTCGCGGCTGGTGGCCAGCACTCGCAGCGACCGACCTGCGAACAGCAGTCGATGAGCCAACCCGGCGGCGTCAGCGAGAACATGTTCGCAGTTGTCCAGGACGAGCAACCCGCACGTCGAGCCATACCGCGTCACGATTGTGGACTCGAGGTCTGTGCCAGGGAGCTCCCGGACACCGATCGCCTCGGCGACCGCTGATGTCACCGATCGACGCTCAGTGCTCGGCGTCAGGTCGACGAACCAAACCCCTTCGGGGAAGCGGTCGGCGATCTGGTCCAGCACAGCCAAGACCAGCCGGGTCTTGCCGACGCCACCGGGACCGGTGACGGTCACGAACCGGGCTTCGTCGAGCCGTTTGGACACCAGGCGGCATTCCTCGATGCGCCCGACGAAGCTTGTCATCGTCGGCGGCCGATGGAGCTGAGTGGTGCCGCGACCGCGCCGGGTCGCACGCTGCCCAGGCCAGGTGGGCCGTCCCTCGGCGAGCGAGACGCCATCAGTGACGATCCTCCGCTCGAGTTCGCGCAGCTCGTTGCTGGGCTCGAGGCCGAGTTGCTCGCCGAGCACACGCCGAGCCCGTTGGAAACCGCGCAGGGCTTCCGCTTGGCGTCCGTCACGGTGCAGGGCGACCATCAACTGGGCCCAACGCTGCTCACGCAACGGCTCGAGGGCGGCCGCCGACTCGAGGTCCGCAATCAGTGCTGCGTCTCCACCTACCTCGAGGCGTGCCTCGTTGAGGGCCTCGACCATCGTTCGGAAGAGCTCCTCGAGCCGGACACAGGCGGATCTCGCCGGGCCGTCGACGATGTCGGGCGCGGGCGCGCCCCGCCACAGCCCGCGGGCGGTGGACAGTGCATCGATCGCGTCGTCGGCATCGCCGTCGTCCAGCGCCCGGCGTCCGTCGACTACGAGCTGCTCGAACTCTCGGGCATCGACCCGGTCCGCACCGAGGCGGTACGCGTCACCAGCCCGTTCGATCAACAATCCGGGGATCGCATGGCGGACCCGCGACACGAGGCTCTGCAAGGTCTTGGCGGCCGTCGCCGGGGGTCGAATGCCCCACACAGCGTCGACGAGCGCATCGACCGACGCTGGGTGGGGAAGCTGCAACGCGAGCAGCTCGACGATGGCGCGTTCCTTCGATGCGCTCAACACCCTCATTCCGTCGCCGATCACCAGCGGCCCCAGCACCGCGATCTCCACCGCTCGGAGCGTACGTCGCGCGAACCCGCTGGCCCGGACCGTGACGCAGCCAACACGCAACCGGGACGCAACCGAACAGGTGCAGGGTCTGCCGTGACGTCGTTCCCACGGTGGGCCGGTGGCGTCGGCGGCGAGGTGTCGACACACGCCGACATCCAGGCCGGACCCCACGCCCGCCGCGACCGCCGTCGCTGGAAAGGATTGAACACTGATGCTCATCGCCCACATCACTCACCACCGCGCCGTGCGGATGGCCCTCATCGCCGCCGCTGTGACCGGTGTCCTCATCCCCGCTGCGCCCGCCGCAGCCTCGACCCACACGATCGTCGTCCATGCTGGCGACTCGATCCAGGCCGCCCTCGACGCCGCGCGACCAGGCGACAAGGTCCTGGTGGGCGCCGGCGTCTACACAGAGCAACTCGTCGTCAGCACCGACGGCGTCACCCTGGTGGGAGCCGGTGCGGTCCTGCGTCCGCCGCCGACCGTCGCAACCAACACGTGCTCCGGCCTGTCAGGTCCCATCGGCACCAACGGCCCGCCCGCCCAGGCCGGGATCTGTGTCACCGGAACAGGCGTCTCACTCGCGCCATTCGTCGCCGAGCATCGCCGGTTCATCGCCGTCGAGCGCCGTGTCCGCGGCGTGACCGTCTCCGGCTTCCGAGTGGAGGGATTCTCCGGACCGAACGTCGCCTTCGTCGCCGCAGCAGACGCTCGGCTCAAAGGCAACGTGCTCGTCGACGGTAACCACTACGGCGCGGTGACCGTCGGATCGATCCACACCCGCTTCTCGCGCAACATCGTCGCCTCGAGCGGCCCGCTGCACAACATCGGTGTGTGCGCCGACGACGTCGCGCCCGCCACCGTCGATCACAATGATGTGTCCGGCTATGCCGTCGGCTTCTGCGTGCAGACCCAAGGCGCCGACTTCCGGAACAACGTCGCTCACGACAACTGCGTCGGCGTCTTCGTCGACCCGGGCATCGGCGCCCTGATTCGTGACAATCGCATCCTGTCCAACAACAACCCGGGCTGCGTGGAAGACTTCGTCACCGGCGTCGGCGTCTTCCTCCTGAGCTCGCACGGAACGACGGTCCGCGGCAATCGCATCGAAGGACATGTCACCGAAGGGGCATTCCCCGCTGCGGCCCTGCTGATCACCGATGACGGAGCGTTCCCACCGGCGTCCGACAACACGGTCCGCAACAACCGGTTCAGTGACAACTCGCTCGACATCCTCGTCAACAGCGCGGGCGCCGGCAATGTCGTCGTCCACAACCGCTGCACCTCGAGCCAACAAACGGCCCTCTGCGACTAACTCCGTCACCGAACCGACGGCTCAGCGCCCGAGCTCGTCGGCCACAGTGAGGACCATGGCTGCGATCACGTGGGGCGCCGACATCGCCGCCGCCTACGACCGGACGTACAGGGCGATGTTCGAGCCGGCTGTCGTCGACCCGATGGTTGACCGACTGGCCGAGCTGGCCGGCGACGGCGCCGCGCTCGAGCTGGCGATCGGCACCGGACGAGTGGCAATCCCGCTGCACGGACGCGGTGTCGACGTCATCGGCATCGAGCTGTCGACACACATGGCTGCCCAGCTGGCCGCCAAACCGGCGGCCGAGGGCATAGCGGTGACGATCGGCGACATGGCCACGACCCGCGTCGGCGGCTCGTTCCGGCTCGTGTACCTGGTCGCCAACACGATCATGAACCTGACCACGCAGGACGAGCAGCTGAGCGTCTTCGCCAACGCGGCGGTGCACCTCGAACCGGGCGGTTGCTTCGTGCTCGAGGTCGTCGTCCCCCAGCTGCGGCGCCTGCCACCGGGCGAGCTCGGTCGGGTCTTCCGCCTCCAGCCCGGCCACGTCGGCATCGAGACGTTCGACGACATCGTCGACCAGGTCACGTGGTCGCACCACTGGATCGACGACGACGGCCGGTTGCTGCAGCACTCGGCCCCCTACCGGTACGTGTGGCCGTCCGAGCTCGACCTGATGGCGAGACTGACCGGACTGCACCGCCGCCATCGCTGGGGCGACTGGCACGGCGCGCCGTTCTCGTCGGAGAGCGCGCGCCAGGTCGTGGTGTACGAGCGCACGGCGTAGTCCTCGAGATTCTCCGCTGTTGCCCGCGCCAGCGTCGAGCACGAGGAAGCGATCCTCGACGCGGCCGAAACCGGCGGCTCCCGAACCGACGCGGTCCGAGCCTGTGCAGTGCCCCGACCCGCCCGCTCAGGCGGTGGTCGGGCGGCGCCGGCCAATGGCGAGGGCGACGATGGCAGCGACGAGTCCGACGGCGCCGACGACGAGGGCGATGACGGCGATCGTGTCGCTGTCGTCGCTTCCCGAGGGCACGTCGGCGGCGGCCGCGGTGTCCGAGATCGACCCGGAGTCGCCGCCGCCCACCAGCTCGACGGTCGGGGCGGGATGCTCGGGCTCTGCTCCCCCCGGCGTGGACGCCTCGATCCAGGCCACCTCCTCGCCGCTGGAGTAGGTCTGGATCGTCGGGAACGACAGCTCGGTGACTTCGCTCGGCATCTGCCCGGCCGAGATCCAGAACCGCTCGAACTGGCCGGGAGCGATCTGAGTGCCGGCGGCGGCGGTCCACGTGACGGTGTCGACCACCTCGGAGATCGAGCCGCCTTCACCCTCCAACGGGGTGTCGAGCTGGCGGGTCGTCGTGGTGACGTCCCAACCTGGCATCGGCTGCACCGACACGAACGCCAGGGGATGGTCGGTGGGCAGCTGCACGCTCAGCTTCACCGTGCCGGTGTCATCGCGCTCGTTGGGGACGCTGAAGCCGATCTTGGCGAATGATCCCTGCGCGACCGTGCCGTAGGTCGTGATCGTGACGTGGGCACTGGCCACCGAGGACCACAACCCGACCACGCCAACCATCGCGACCACCGCCGCCACGACAGCGATCAGCCTCCTGGCCACCCCACTCATGCGAATCCTCCTTCACGGGTTCCCAGCACTGGTCGTCCCCGGTCGGTGGCAAGTTCCCGCGGACATCGAGCGCAGCGGACGGGCACCCGCGCGGGGTGGCGGTCGAGTGGTGTTCCTCGTCGGCGCGGATCAGAGCTCGAGCACGAGCCGGCCCCGGACGCCGCCCTTGGCGAGCAGGCGGTGGGCCTCGGCGGCC
>JBIOUO010000527.1:0-5123 GCA_044867195.1 Ilumatobacteraceae bacterium | reverse complement strand
GGCCCGCGTCTGCGTTCGTGCGTCTGTCTACGATTCGTGTGTGATCTTCATCACCGCCAAGTTTCGAGTTCTTGCCGAACATGCTGACCGCTGGCCGGAGATCACCCGGGAGTTCACGGCGGCCACTCGTGCCGAGCCGGGAAATCTGTGGTTCGAGTGGTCGCGCAGCCTGGACGACCCGACGGAGTACGTGCTCGTCGAGGCGTTCCGCGACGGCGATGCCGGAGCGGCCCACGTGCTGTCGGACCACTTCGCCACGGCGAGGGCGACGCTGCCCGGCTATCTGGTCGAGACGCCGCAGATAGTGAGCCAGACGATCGAGCAGGACGGCTGGTCCGAGCTGGGTGAGATGCGCGTCAGCTGACCGTGATCGCCGGCACGTCGCGACGGAGGGTGCCGGCGGCGACTACAGCACGCCCGCCTTCAGTTGTGCCTCGATGTAGTCGGCCTGTCGCAGGGCCAGCGCGACGATCGTCAGCGTCGGGTTCGCTGCGGCCCCGGTGGTCATCACGCTCCCGTCGGACACGAAGAGGTTCGGCACGTCGTGAGCGCGGCCGAACTCGTTCACCACGCCGTCCTGCGGTCGTGAGCTCATGCGAGCGGTGCCGAGGTTGTGGGTCGTCGGGTATGGCGGGACCCGGAACGTGCGCGTCGCGTCAACGGCGTCGTAGACCGATTCGCCCGCGGCGTAGGCGTGCTCGCGCATCGCTGCGTCGTTCGGGTGATCGTCGAAGTGCACGTTCGGCACCGGCAGGCCGAACTGGTCGTGCACGTCATGGTTGAGCGTGACGCAATTGGTCTCCTGGGGGAGGTCTTCGCCCACCAGCCACATGCCGGCCATGTGGTCGTAGTGCTCCATCACGTCCGCGAAGTCGCGACCCCAGGCGCGCGGGCTCAGAAAGGCGGCCAGGAACGGGACGCCCAGCGAGAGCAGCTGCATGTAGTAGCCGCCGACGAAGCCGCGGTCGGGGTCGTTGCGCGATTCGTCGGTCACGATCCCCGACATCGTCTCACCGCGGTACATGTGCACGGGCTTCTCGAACGTGGCGTACACCGATCCCGTCATGTGGCGCATGTAGTTGCGACCTACCTGACCGCTGGAGTTGGCCAGCCCGTCGGGGAAGAGCGACGAGTCGGAGCTCAGCAGCAGCCGCGCCGTCTCGATGGCGTTGCACGCAACAACCACGGCCCGCGCCTGTTGGCGCTGTTCGATGCCCTCGGTGTCGAGATAGACGACGCCAGTGACCTTGCCCGAGTCGTCGTGTTCGATCCGGATCGCCATCGACTCGGCGCGCAATTCGAGCCGTCCCGTCTGTTCAGCCTTGGGGATCTCAGCGGTGAGCGTCGACCAGTGCGCGCGCTGCTTGTCGCCCTGGAAGTTGAAGCCATCCTGGATCGTCGCTGGCCGCCCATCGCGCGGCACGGTGTTGAACGCCATCCGGCCCGTGTTGACGTCCCCGTAGCCGGCGCGCCTGGCGCCGTTTCCCATCACTTTGAAGTTGTTGTTCGCTGGCGACGCCGGGATGCCGTTCGTGCGTGTCACGCCCATCCGGAACTCGGCCCGGTCGTAGTACGGCTCGAGGTCGGACAGGCCGATCGGCCAGTCGAGCAGGTTGGCCCCGGCGATTGGCCCGTGCTCGGAGCGGATCCGGAACTCCCACTCCTTGAATCGCGGGCAGCAGCCCGCCCAGTGCACCGTCGTGCCGCCGACTGCTTTGCACGTCCACGCCGGCAGGTTCGGAAAGTCGTTCGCGATCCGCCACGACCCGGACGTGGTGCGCTCGTCCGCCCACGCCAGCTGATTGAACGAACGCCACTCGTCGTCGATGAAGTCCTCCGGCTCGAAACGCTTGCCCGCCTCGAGCAGAACGACCTTCACCCCCTTCTGGCAGAGCTCGTTGGCGAGTGTGCCCCCGCCGGCGCCAGAGCCGATGACGACGATGACATCGGAGTCGTCGGCCGCGAAGCGGTCCACACCGCGGCGGCGGTCGGGCGGCGTGCTCATGGGACGTCCTCCGGGTCAGGAAGCCAATCGAGGTCGTTGAAGCCCCGGTCGATGTAGCCGCCCTTGTCGAACGACGGGCCCTCGTAACCGACCAGCTGCCACGTCCGCTCGTCGGTGTAGATCTCCACGACCGCGGTCGACCGAACGAGCTCGAAGAACTCCGTGTCCTCAACTCCCTCCACGACCTTGAGCTGCAGGTCCGCTGACATCTCGGCGAACACTCGGTCGTGGTTGAGGATTGCGACGCCCTCCTCGATCGTCCGCGCGGTCTCAGGGCTTCCCTCGGCGCCCTCGACCAGCTTGTCCGCTACGCGCGCGTAGACCGCGTCGGGCAGTGCGTCATGCGGATACATCGTGCGAGCAGCGGCCGTGATCGTGGCGATCATCTGACTGCGAAGCGACGCCGAGTTGGGTCTGCTCATGCGCAGCTCCCTCCGGTCGGAGTGTGGAGTGTCCCTGTCGACGGAACACTATTTCGTCGGACCGACGCTTCACGGCCACCAATGGCGCCAACCGGGCACTCGATCGCTGTGGTCCGCGCGTGCCGCCTAGTCCGGGATTCGTATCTGGGCGGGAATCGTCCCGGAATCCGAGACGATTCCCGCCCAGTTCGCGGGCACGGTCGGTTGGACGTTGCCAGGATTTCCTGACGGAACAGCCTTCCAGGCCGCGCCGCCAGGCACGCGCTGGCGCACAACGCGCCGCGGCTCCAAACACGACTGATCTGGTCGGCATTTGCTCGGTAGGCTCCGCGCGTGGCTGGAGCCGAGCGGCGAGTTGCGGAGCTCGCCATCGTCGGTGCGGGGCCGACGGCGTCGTCACTGCTCGAGCGGATCGTCGCCAGCGCCGACCTGCTCGCCGGGCGCCGGCTGCGCATCCACCTCATCGACCCCCATCGCCGCGGGCTCGGGCGGGTGTGGCGTCCGGATCAACACCCGGCGCTGTGGATGAACTCGATGGCCGAGGACGTCACGATGTTCACCGACGACACTGTCCACTGCGCCGGACCGGTGCGGCCAGGTCCCACGCTGCACGAGTGGGCGGCGACGGTCGACGACGCCACACTGGCGTCGCTGACGACGCCGGACATCGCGGCGGAGATCCGGACGATCAGCGGCACGACGTTCCCCACCCGCCTCGTCCAGTCCGCGTACCTCGAGTGGTTCGTCCGGCGAATCATCGACGACCTGCCGCCGAGCGTCGAGGTGGTCGTGCACGAGGACCGCGCGGTGGACGTCGTCGACGGCGACGCCGACGATCCATCGGAGGCCGGCCGCCAGTGGGTGCGCTTCGCCGGGAAGGTGAGCGCGTTGCTCGTCGACGCCGTGGTCCTCGCCATGGGTCACCTCGATGCCGAAGCGCCCGACGGCGGCAGGTTGACGGCGGCGGCGAAGCACCATGGCCTCGTCCACCTGCCCGCCGGCCACACCGCCGACCAGGACCTCTCGGTGCTCGAGCCCGGCGCCCACGTCGTCGCCCTCGGCTTCGGCCAGGCGTTCACCGATCTCCTCGCGCTGGTGACAGAGGGCCGCGGCGGGCGCTTCGCCGACCGCGGCGACGGCTGGTTGTGCTACGAGCCGAGCGGCCAGGAGCCGGTCATCCACGTCGGGTCACGCCGTGGCGTCCCATATCGCTGCAAGCCCGACTACCGGCTGCAGGGACCGCCCGCCGTGCTCCCCCACTTCCTCGACCACGCCGCGGTCGACGATCTGCTCGCCGGCTCTGAGGCGCTCGACTTCTGGCGCGATGTGTACCCGCTGGTCGCCAAGGAGGTGTGCTGGGCTTATTACCACGAGCTGTTCCACGCCCACGGTGAGCGCACGACGTGCTCGTGGGACGACTTCGCCGCCCGCTACGCCGGCGCGACGTGGGGTGCGCAGATCGACTCCCTGGTCGCCGCGGCCGTGCCCGACGAACGCGATCGGTTCGACATCCCCGGCCTCGACCGCCCGCTCGATGGGCGCCGGTTCGCGTCCGCCGGCGAGCTCCACGACCACGTCGCCCGCCACGTGCGCGATGACGTGACCCGGCGCACCGATCCCGGCTACTCCGCCGACCTCGGCGCGTTCATCGGCCTGCTGGTCAGCTTCGGCGTGCTGGGGCGCATCGGCGGGTCGGGCCGTCTGGCGCCCCGCTCACGCGTCCGCGACCTCGGCTCGCGGTGGTTCAGCTTCTTCATGTACTACGCCAGCGGACCGCCGCCGGCCCGGCTGCGCCAGCTGCTCGCGCTCGCCGACGCCGGGCTCGTGCGCTTCCTCGGCGCCGGTACGACCGTCACGCTCGACCACGAGCTGGGCCGCTTCGTCGCCCGCAGCACGAGCCACGACGACGTTGCAGTGGCAGTCGCGTACGTCGACGCCCGCATCGCGTCGCCGTCCGTGAGCCGCTCGACCGACCCGCTGCTGCGCCGGCTCCACTCCCGCGGTGACGTGCTCGAGGAAGTCGTCGCCGACATCGAGTGGGAGGCCAACACCGGCAAGGTCGTCACGACGCGGGACCTGCGCGTCGTCCGTGCCGGCGGCTCCGCCCATCCGCGGCGCTACGCGGTCGGCGTGTTCACCAACCGACCGGCGGCGGGGGCGTTCGCCCGCCCGCGCACCAACGCCCCGTCGTTCCGCCAGCATGACGCGCTCGCCCGGCGCGTGCTGTCGGACCTCGACGACCTCGACGACGTCGTCTCATGATGCGCGATACCGACGACCACGTGCTCGACAACGCCGGGTGGCACGCGCTGGTTGGCCCGCACCGCGGCTTCGCCGAGGGCGACGGCCTCGCCCGCCGGTACCGGCCCGACGTCTCGGTCTTCCACGCCGCACCGGATGACGACCCGGCGGCCTGGCGCGACCTCGGCCCGCTGGCGACCGACGAGCACGTCGTGCTGTTCCGCGCCACGCTGATCGTGCCGCCGCCCGATTGGGAGCAGCGGTTCGCGCTCGCCGGGCATCAGATGGTGCTCGCCACCACGGACGTCACCGTGCCCGAGCTGCCGGTGCGCGACCCGACCACTGGAGCGGCGGTCACGATGCGCGCGCTCACGGGCGCCGACGTGGCGGCGATGGGGTCGCTCGTCACCCTGACTCGGCCCGGGCCGTTCCAGCCGCGGACGGTCGAGCTTGGT
>JBIOUO010000526.1:0-2173 GCA_044867195.1 Ilumatobacteraceae bacterium | reverse complement strand
CGCTGCCGCTCGGCGACCTGACGCTGCTCGTCGGCCGCAACGGCAGCGGCAAGTCGAACGCCCTCGACGGCCTGTGGGTGCTCCGCCGGCTGGCGTCGGGCGACGACATCCGTGACGCCCTCGACGGCGGCCGGGAAGGTCCCGCCGTGCGCGGCGGCGTCGACGGGTGCGCGCCGATGGGGTCGCACGCGTTCGCGCTCGGCTGCACAGTCCGCACCGGAGCGTCGCGCGTCGACCTCGACGTGACGATCCGCACCGAACCGTCCGTGCAGATCGTGTCCGAATCGCTGGCCATCGACGGCGTGGCCGTGCTCGTTCCGGACGAGCACGCCCCCGACTCGAACGACGCCCGCGCCCGGTGGAACAACGAGGGTCGCTGGTCACCGGTCGTGTTCCGCGCCTCCGCACTGCTGTCGACGCAGGTGCTGGCGCGAATCCCGGCCACGCCGGCGGGCCAGCGGATCCACCTCGCCGCGGCACAGGTGATCTCCGCGCTGCGCAAGGTGTTCGTGCTCGATCCGGTGCCGCACCTGATGCGCCAGTACGTGCGGGCCGGCGACATCGAGCTGCGCCGCAACGCCGACAACCTGTCGGCGGCCGTGGCCGAGCTGATCCGCGACGATCGCAACCGCCAGCGCATCGTCGAGGCGCTGAACCAGCTCAACGAGCACACCGTGGTCGACGTCGACAGCACGACCACCCAGCTCGGCGACGTGATGCTGACGATCCAGGAACGCACCGGGCGGCGCACCGAGCAGCTGCCGATCCGCCTGGCGAGCGACGGAACGCTGCGGTTCCTCGCGGTGCTCACAGCGCTGCTCCAAGCGCCGGCGCGGGACACAACGCCCGAGCCGCTCGCCGCCGAGGACGCCGCCGGGCAGACGACGATGGTGATCGAGGAGCTGGAGAACGGGCTCCACGCCTCCCAGGCCCAGACCGCCATCGCGCTGATCCGCGAGGAGGTCGAGCAGCGGCGGATCCGCACGCTGGCCACGGTCCACAGCCCGGCCATCCTCGATGCGCTGACCGGTCCCGAGCACGCCAACGTGATCGTCTGCTTCCGCGACGACGACGGCGTCAGCCGGCTGAACCGGCTGGTCGACCTGCCCGACTACTTCAAGGTCGCCGCATCGGGCAGCCTCGGCAAGGCGGTCGTCCAGGATCGCCTCCGGCAACGCGTGGAGGAGCCGACGGCGGCCTCGACGTTCATCGACGAGCTGCTCGGGGGGTGACGTGTCGATCTCGTCGGTCGTCACGTTCGTCGACACGTCGGTGCTGTGCAACCTGCTCGACGTCCCGCTGATGTCCGACGACAGCGCGGCGGTGAAGGCGGAGGCGCGCCAGCGCCGGGACGACGGCGAGCGGTTCGTGCTGCCGCTGACGGCGGTGATCGAAACCGGCAACCACATCGCCAATGTCAAGCAGGGCGACCGTCGCGCAGCCGCCGAGCGCTTCGTCCGGCTGATCGACGCCGTGCGGTCCGGCGGGACGCAGTGGGTGCTGCACGAGGTCGAGTGGGACGACGCGTTCCTGCACGCGCTGTGCACGGGCTCGACCACGGGCCAACCTTTCGTCGACCTCGCGGGGCACGGCTTGCTCGGCGCCGGCGACGTGGCGATCCTGGTCGAGCGCGAGCGGTACAAGTCGCGGAGCGCCCACCTTGACGTCCACATCTGGACGCTCGAGAGGAAGCTGGGGGCGTACGTGTGACCCCGCCGCCGTATCCCCGGATCCCACACGTCGTCGCCGGGCGCGGCACCCGCGACGACCTCGTGCTCGGCGATGCCGATCGCGCCGCGTTGCTCGGCCGGCCGGTCGTGGTCGAGGAGAAGCTCGACGGCGCCAACGTGATGCTGTGGTGGCAGGACGGCTGGATCGCCTGCGCCGGCCGGTCAGGTCCGGACGGCCAGGACCGGGCAGGGCAGATCGGACCGCTGCGCGCCTGGGCGGCGGAGCACGTCGATCAACTGCGGCCGCTCGTGGAGCATGGGGCGGTGCTGTACGCCGAATGGCTGCTGCTCACCCACTCGATCGCCTACGACCGCCTGCCGAGCTACCTCGTCGGGCTCGACCTGCGTGCCCCGGGCGGCGTGTTCGCGCCGGTCGACGAGCGCAACCGGCGGCTGGGCGACGCCGGCATCGCCCTGCCACCTGAGCTGTTCCGTGGCGTGCC
>JBIOUO010000525.1:0-9994 GCA_044867195.1 Ilumatobacteraceae bacterium | reverse complement strand
GTCGGCGTAGTAGTGCGACTCGCCGACCAGCTCGGACATCGGGATCGGGCGCAGCCCGTGCACAGCGACGACCTCGTCCCACGCTTTGGCCTTCGCCGGGAGGTACGTCGCCAGCTGCAACGGCTCGTCGGGGCCGACCTCGACGCCGAGCTCGTCGGCGAGCGCCGGCCACATGTCGCGCCAGTCGAAGACCTCGCCGTTCGTCAGGTTGAACGTCTCGCCCGCCGCGTTGGGCGCGCTCGCACCCCAGACCAGGGCGTCGGCCACCAATCGGGTGTCGACCGCTTCCCACGGTCCTGATGCGCCGCCGGGGAAGCCGAACGGCAGTCCCTCGTGGCGGCGGACGGCCGCGTAGGCACCGATGATCGGCGGCAGGTTCATCGCCACGCCGTAGTTCGGCCCGACGATCAGCTGTGGGCGCCAGATGCTGAACGTCCAGCCACCCGCGGCCGACGCGTCGCGGACGTAGTCCTCCTGCAGCCAGTAGAAGTTCTCATGGTCGTCGCGGGGGTGCCGCTCGCGACCCGGGATGCGCATCAGATGGACATGGGCGCCGTAGGCCTTCGTGCCCTGCAGCAGGCTGAGATGGCGCAGGTTCGCCCGTTGCTGGAGCGGCTGGAGCAGGTTGCGCAGCATCGCCAGGTTGGTCTCCATCTGATCGCGCTGGCGCCAGCCGGCGACGAGCCCCGGCTTCTCGTACAGCGCGGCGTAGACGACGTGCGTCACCGCACCCAGCTCGGTGGCCGCGGCGCGACATGCCTGCTCGTCGCGCAGGTCGAGCGCGAGATGCCGGAACGGCGCCCCAGTCGCCACCTCCGGCATCCGCCGCGAGACAGCAATGACGTCGTAGCCGGCAGCGAGGAAGCGCTCGACCGCCGCGGTACCCACGACTCCGCTGGCCCCGGCGATCAAAGCGGTCCCGCTCACCCGAGTGTTACCTGCACCGGAGTGGTTCGTGCGGGGCCTTCCTGCAACAGACACTCGGGTGCAGCAAACACTTGGGTGGGTCCTCAGCCGGCGACCAGGTCGGCCATCTGGCGCATGAACGTCTGCTGCAGCACGGTGCCGATGAGCGCCATGTTCGGCGCCGGGTTGACGCCGGCGAACGACTTCAGGCACGTGCGGTTGGCGCAGGCACCCTTGAAGAAGTTGAACACCCGCCAGTAGCGCAGCGCCTCCAGGTCGACGTCGACGCCGGCCTTGTGCCGGATCAGCGCCAGCCAGTCCTCGAGCGGCATCGTGCGTGACCCGCGCATCGAGACCAGGAACGCCCAGTCCTCCACCGGATCGCCGAGGTGGGAGAACTCCCAATCCGTGAACGCCAGCACGCGGTGACCGTCGTGGACGAAGTTGCCGGGACCGGGATCGCCGTGCACCAGCGCCACCCGCTCGAGAGCCGGCGCCCGATGATGCAGCCACGCCGCGCCCTCCTCGAGCAACGGCACCGGCAGTGGCGTCGTCGATCGGTAGACGTCGGCCCAACGCTCGATCTGGACGTGTGTCGCCTCGCCGGTGGACGGCCCCTCCAGCACGCCGCTCCAGTCGAGCGTGTGCAACTCGTGGAGCCGGCGCAGGAAGTCGGCCGCCAGGTCCGGCGCCAGCGTTCGATCCTCGCGATCGGTCGCCACGCCGCCCTCCACGAAGTCCATGACGAAGAACGGCTGGCCGATCACCTCGCCCGCCGGCTCCAGCCAGCGGACCCGGGCGACCGGGAAGCCGAGACGGCCGACCGCCCGCATGAACTCGAACTCGTCGACGCTCGACGTGCCGAACACGCCGCCCTGCTCGACCCGCACGACGAACCGCGATCCGTCGGTGAGCTCGAGGAACCAGTTGGCCCGCGAGTGGCCGGTGGTGATGCGCCGCAGCTCGGCGATCGACACGTCGCTCCCCGACTGCTCCCGGAGCCAGTGTTCGAGCTGCTCACGCATCGGGAAGCTGGCCCCGGAAGTAGGGCATCAGCATGCCGGTCACCGACAGATCCTCGTCGAGATGGCGGCTGACGACGGGTCGCAGCTGATCGCGCACCTCGTCGCCGGCGGCGTCGGTGCGGGAGACGGCATCGGCCAGCACCGCGCTGACGGCGGCGAAGACGGCGCCGGGCGACGTCGACGGCGCCGCCCAGTGAGCGGCGACGACCGGGTTCGCCGCCAGCTTGTCGAGCAGCGCCGACAGTTCCACGGCGCGCGATGACGTCGGGTCTGGCGGCCGGGTCGCCGCGAAGCGCGCCATCCCGACCAGCTGGATCGCCGTCACGCGGGCCCAGTCGTCTCCCAGGTTGGGCAGCAGCACGTCACGCACCGTGGCCTCCACGGCCCGCCACATCACCGCGTCCGAGGGATCACTCACCGCGCACCTGCTCGGCGATCGCCGCTTCGGCGTCGAAGTCCCACGATGCCCGCCACATCGGGTCGATCATCGGTCCCTCGACGTCCGCGTAGCCCTTGCGCCGGAACCACTCGTAGGTGTCCTCGTGGCCGGTTCGCAGGTCGTAGCGGCACGTGAACCCGAGCAGTCGCTGCGCCTTCTCGATGCTCACCATGGCGTGGTGGCGCACGCCGAGGAGGTGGCCGAACACGCCCTTGGGCACGTCGGGCAGCATCGCGTCGGGCACGAAGACGACGTCGGGCTGCTCGCCCACGACCGCCGCGAGGACCTCGATGTAGCGGTTCACTGTGACCGACTCGCCACTGATGTTGAACACCTCGCCGACGGCGGCAGCGTTGCCGACCAGCGCGACCATCGCCTCGCACAGGTCATCGACGTGCCCGTAGGAGCCGACGACGAGGCCCCCGTGGGGCACGACGATCGGGCGATGCTCGAGCAGCCGCAGGAACATCGGCAACTCCATGTCGAAGATGTTGTTGTCCGGGCCGTAGATCGCCGCCGGCCGCACGATCGTCACCGGGAACCCGTTCGACGCGTGGCGGGCGAGCATCGCCGCCTCGGCGACGGCCTTGAAGCCGCCGTACGTGCCAGGCCCCTCGGGGTTCGTCGGCAGATCCTCGGTCCACGGGAAGATGCCGGCGAGCGACTGGTCGTAGGCCATGATCGAGCTGACGTAGACGTAGTGGCCGGCATGGCCGTCGAACAACTCCAGCAGGCGTTCGATGTCGGACCCGCCGGCCGCCATCACGAACCCGGACACGTCGAACACGGCGTCCCAGTCGCGACCGTCGAGCGCTCGGCGCATCTGCTCGCCGTCGGTGCGGTCGGCCACCAACCGCTCGACCTCGTCCGGCAGCTCCGTCGGCGTCTTGCCGCGGTTGAGGACGGCCACGTCGTGGCCGCCCGCGAGCAACGCCTCGACGGTGTGCTTGCCGACGAACACCGACCCGCCGAGCACGAGCGTCTTCACCGCGCCACCTCCGGCGCGCCGGTCGTCGCGGTCGGCGTCAGCGCCCGACCGGGCTCCATCCGGCCATCACCTCATTCTCGCTGCCCATCCGCTTGGCCAGCAGCGACGTGCCGCGCTGAACCCGCTCGTCGTCACCGTCGGCCATCGCCGCCTCGAGCGCCTGCGAGAACGCCTCGCTCGCCTGCCGGTAGCGCTCGACGACGTCGTCGAGGTGCAGGCCCTGCGTCCCGCTCGACGTGGCATCAGGCCCGCCGCCACCGTCGCCCGCGAACGCCTCCAGCTCGCCGATCTCCTCCATCATCCACGCGATCTCGTGGCCGGCCCGCTTGGCGGCGTTGCGCAGCACGAGGTCCATCATGTACACGGTCACCTGGACCGTCTCGTCGGTGAGCGCGGGGAGCACCACCTCCATCAGCTCGCGACTGCAGTCGTTGAGGATCTGCTCGGTCGTCGGCTTGGCGATCATTGGTCGGCGCTCCCTTCGTCCCGTCAGCGGGTGCAGATCTCGAGGTACTTGTCGTGGAAGTAGGACAGGCTGTTGATGAGGAACGACGACATGATCCCCCTCGACTCGCCACGCGACAGCGCGTCGGCGCCGCGCATCATCTGCACGAACAGCTCGGCCATCCCGAGGATGAAGAAGTACTCCATCACCTGCGGGTTCACCTGCTCTTCCGTGAACCCGGTGCGCGCCCGGTACTCGGCGAGGAACGCCTCGGGGTCCGCCTGGTACAGGCTGTTCGGCAGCGGGCTGCCGCTGTAGTAGCCGACGTCCTCGCGCGGGTCGCCGATGCGCCCGAACTCCCAGTCGATGACGACCGGCGGCTGACCCTCGGCGACGAGGATGTTGCCGGGCTGGAAGTCGCCGTGGACGAGGCCGAGCGGCACGGGCGGCGGCCGGTTGGCACGCAACCAGGCTGCGACGTAACGGACGACGGGGCTGCTGTCGGAGATCTCCTCCTCCGCCCGGACATAGATGTCGATCGCGCTGTCCATGTAGCTGTCCCAGTCGGCCGGCTGCTCGAGGTCGGAGGGCAACTCGTCCAGCGGGGTGCGGATCAGCGCCGCCGCGACGTCGAGGAAGATGGCCCTCGCCTCGGCCAGCTCGATCCGGTCTGGGAGCAGCAGCTGCAGTGGCGTCCCTTCGACGTGGTCCATGACGATGCACTTCGTGCCGAGCGCCTCGCCGGTGCCCTCGTACAACCGGGGACGTGGGATCTCCAGCGTCTCGACGTCCCACATCGCCTGCAGCAGCGGCCACTCGCGGTCACGATCGCTCGTGAACACGCCCTTGCCGGCGGGGGGATCGGCCCGCAGGATGAGCTTCTGCTGGTCGCCGCCGGCCGTGCGGACCTCGACCACCGAGGTCACCCGGCTGTAGCCGCCGCTGATCGGCCGGTACGACACCAGCTCGACGACTTCCAGCTCCGGTGCCATGCCGGCGAGCAGCCGCTCGATCCGCTCGTTGATCGTCAACTCGTCCATCACGGATCCTTGCGGTATGCCTTCACGGGCGGTGAGCGTAACTTGACACGCAGTACGCCCCGGAACGGGCGGCCATGTGCGAGGGGGTGCCGTGGATGCTGGAGACGTGATCGCGATCCATCAGCTGCTCGGACTGTACGGCCACCTCGTCGACGCCGGGGAGTGGGAGCGCTTCGACGAGCTGTTCGTGCCCGACGCCGAGCTCGACTACACCGGCGTGCGCGCGCCCGATGTGTTCCGCGGGGTCGAGCAGATCCGCGCCTACTTCGCCGGCGCCAACCACCCCTCCGCCCACCATGTCACGAACATCGTCGTCGTCGAGCGCGACGGCGAGGTCCACGTGAAGAGCAAGTTCCTCGCCCCGTACACGCGGGCGACTCACGACCCGGTGCGCCTCTACGGCGGCGACTACGACGACGTCGTCGTGCATACCGCCGACGGTTGGCGCTTCCGGCGCCGCGTCTGCACGCGGCGCTGGCAGCTGACACCCGGCGAGCAGGCCGAGCTCCCCGGGCATCGCCGGACGTTCTGACGCCGCATCAACGATGGTCCTCGGCCGATCCGCCCTTGTGGCGTGGCCACAGTCTCGATTCGAGACCATGCCCACCCAGAAAGTCCGATGAGACCACGACCACCCAGTTCGGGAGTCGGCGACCGCCGTACCCTTGTCAATGGTGGCGACGTTCGAGGAGATCACCGAGCACGGTGACGTCGATCCGGGTGCCGTCTGGGTCGGCGCTCGACCGCCGCTGTCTCCGATCGTGGTCCTCGACCCGGATCCGTCGTGGCCGGCGCAGTTCGACCAGCTCGCCGCACGGATACGGCGAGCACTCGGCGAGCGCGTGCTCGAGCTCGACCACATCGGGTCGACGCGCGTGCCGGATCTGCCCGCGAAGCCCGTCATCGACATCGACCTGGTGGTCGCCGACTCCGCTGACGAGGCGGCCTACGTGCCGGCGCTCGAACGTGCAGGCTTCGTGCTCCAGGTCCGCGAGCCAGCTTGGCATGGACACCGCCTCCTGGTGGCCGACTCGCCGCCGGCCAACCTGCACGTCTGGAACCCCGACTGCCCCGAGGTGATCCGCCACCGCATGTTCCGCGACTGGCTGCTCGCCCATCCCGACGATCGCCGGCGCTACGCCGAGTCCAAGCGGGACGCGGCCGACGCTTCCAACGCGGCACGACAGGACGTGATGGCCTACAACCTGCACAAGCAGCCAGTCGTTCGGGAGATCCTGGACCGTATGTTCCGCGCCCACGGGATGCTCTGACAGGCGGCCGCACCACTCGCCGCACCGGCTTGGCGCCGGCTGTCGACGCCCCACCGGACGTCCCGACCTACGTTGGGCGACATGCACGTGGCGGTCATCGGGGCCGGTATCGGGGGGCTGTCGGCGGCGCTATGCCTTGCCCGGGCCGGGATCTCCGACGTCACGATCTACGAGCGGGCGACCGCGCTCTCCGAGATCGGCGCCGGCATCCAGATCAGCCCCAACGGCAGCCGCATCCTCCACGAGCTCGGACTCGGACCGGCGCTGGATGCAGTAGCGGTGCGCCCGCGGACCGGCGACATGCGGCGCTGGGAGGACTGGTCGCTGCTGTCGACCAGTCCGTTGGGCGACGACGTCGTAGCCGAGTACGGCTTTCCCTACTATCACGTCCACCGCGCTGACCTCCTGCGCGTGCTGGCCGATGCTGTCGCCTCGAGTCACGTCGTCCTCGGCCGCCGGCTGGTGGGGCTGGATCCGGCGGCGGACGGCGCCGTGTCGCTCGCGTTCGTCGACGGCGACCCGGCCGTCGCCGACGTCGTGATCGGCGCCGATGGCATCCACTCGGTCGTTCGCGAGGAGTTGCTCGGGCCGGAGGCGCCCCGGTTCTCGGGCAACTCGGCGTGGCGGGGGATGGTGCCGGCCGATCGCGTCGCCGACCTCGGCCTGCCGGTGGCCAGCACGGTCGTGATGGGACCGGGCCGGCACTTCGTCTACTACTTCGTCGCCGCCGGGCAGATGGTCAACTGGGTCGGCGTCGCTCCGACCGAGACCTGGACCCTCGAGTCCTGGACCGCGCCCGGTCGGGTCGAGGAGGCGCTCGCCGACTTCGACGGCTGGAACCACGTCGTGCGCCGGCTGATCTCCGAGGTCGGGAACGCGTCGCGGGACGTCTACCGCTGGGCGCTCTACGACCGCGACCCACTTCCCACATGGGGCGACGGAGCCGTCACACTGCTCGGCGACGCTGCCCACGCGATGCTCCCGTTCATGGCCCAGGGCGCATGCCAGGCGATCGAGGACGGCGCCGTGCTGGCGGCGTGCCTGTCGGCGATCCCCGAGCCGATACGTGCGCTGCGCTGCTACGAGGACCTGCGCCGCGAGCGCACCGCCGCGGTGCAGCTCGCCGCCCGGCGCAACGAGACCGTCTTCCACCTGCCCGACGGTCCCGACCAGCGTGACCGCGACAGCCAGCTGGCGACGACGAGCGGCGAGCGCACCGTCCACCGCAATGCGTGGGTGTTCGGCTACGACGTCGCCGACGTACGAGCCGCCCTCGGCGGCTCCGCCGACTGAGCCGACGGCCCCAACCCGAGACGGCGTCCAGCGCGCTCAGCCAGGCAGTCAGGTCAGCGCGTGGCGCCATTTCGCATGCATCGGCGCCATCTTGGCGCTACCTTGAGGGTGATGCCGTCGATCCAGGTGAAGGATGTCCCGGCCGACGTACATGCGACCCTGCGCCGGCGGGCCGCCGCCGCGGGCCAGTCCCTTCAGGAGTACCTGCTGGCTCGGTTGGTCGACGATGCGTCGACGCCGACGATCGAGGAGGTGCTCGAGCGCGCCGGTGGTCGGGCAGGTGGCAGAGCTGACCTCTCCGCCGCGGTGCGGGCCATCCGCCGTGATCGCGACGGTTGATGATGATCGTCGTCGATGCGAGCGTGATCGTGACCGCGCTCGCCGACGACGGCGACGACGGAGATCGCGTTCGTGAGCGCCTGCGCGGTGAGCGGCTAGTCGCGCCGCATCTGATCGATCTGGAGGTCGTGTCTGCCTGGCGACGGCTCTCGGCCGCCGGGCAGCTGGATGCTCGGCGGGTGGGGCTCGCTATGACGGATCTCAGCACGCTGCGAATCGAGCGCGCGCCACACGGGCCGCTGGTCCAACGTTGCTGGGAACTGCGCGGGAACCTCACGGTCTACGACGCGTCGTACGTCGCGCTCGCCGAGGCCGTCGACGCCGTGCTGCTGACGGGTGATCACCGACTGGCCGAGGTGCCCGGCGTTCGGTGCTCGGTCGAGATCATGAGCTGACGAACCACGTTGATGCGGTCGACCCCGAGCACCGACGGTCGTACTCGCGCCGTCAGTGGAGATCGATGCTTGCCCACGCGTGGATGTCGCGAGATGAGGCTCCCACCAGCACGTCGTACTTCCCCTCGTGGAAGACCCACCCCGTCCCTTCCCCGAACACCGCGAGGTCGGTAGCGCGGACGCGGAACGTCACCGTTGCCTCGTCTCCCGGATCCAGGCGCACCTTCTCGAAGCCCTTCAGCTGGCGGGGTGGCTCCTCCGCGGCTGGCGGGTATCCCACATACAGCTGCACGACCTCGACGCCGGCCCGGTCACCGATGTTCGTGACACTCAGCGAGGCGGTGAACCCGTTCGACGCCGCGTCGCGTGCCAGGCGCAGATCGGAGTAGCGGTACGTGGTGTACGAGAGCCCGTGACCGAACGGGAACAAGGGCGCTTGGTTCTCGGCGTCGAAGAACCGGTACCCGACCAGGATGCCTTCGTCGTACGTGACGGTGCCATCCACACCGGGAAACCGCTCCGGCGCCGTGGCGGGGCCCTGCTCGGCGCGGGCCGGGAACGTGACCGGAAGGCGCCCGCCCGGGTCGTCGTCCCCGAAGAGCACCGCCGCCAGCGCGGCACCGAACTGCTGGCCCGGATACCACACCTGCAACACGGCAGCGACGTCGTCGAGCCATGGCATCAACACCGGTCCACCGGCGTTCAGCACCACGACCGTCCGCGGGTTGGCCGCGGCGACCGCGGCGACGAGCGCGTTCTGGTCACCGGGCAGCCCGAGGGAGTCACGGTCCATTCCCTCGCCGGACACCACACCGACGACGACGACGGCGACGTCGTTGGCGGCGGCGAGCTGGGCGGCGTCGGCGAGGCGTGTGTCCGGCGGCTGCCACCCCAGACTGATGTTGGCCGAGAAACCGTAGGGACTCGGCTCACCCCACATGTCCACCGGCGTGAAGTCTGAGGCCTCGAACTCCAACGCCATGTCGGTCCGGTACTCGACCCGCAGCTCCACGGGTCTGCCGGCGCTCAGCTCGACCACCGCGTGCAGCGAGTACTCCGGACCCGTGAAGCACGCGGCCTCCCGGTAGCCCGACGCCACCAACGCGCCGTCGACATGCAGTTGTGCCGAGCCGGCGAACGTGAGCGTGAACACGTGCAGGCCGGACTCCGCTGGTGTGAGCACCCCCGTCCATCGGGCGCTCCACGGCGACGCCAGGCCGTCGGGCGCCGCCGCGATCGCGAGGACCGGCTCGACCCTGCTGAGGACGGGCTCTGTGGAATCGGGATCGCCGCGCCAGTACTCGCCGAGCATCCCGCGCCCGCGTCCGCTCGGAGGGACGAGCAGGTCAGTGTCCATCAACGGCAGCGGCCAGTCGCCTGAAGAACCTTGGAGGAACTCGACGCGGATGGCAGCTCCGGCGCGGTCGCTGATCGCGGCCAACGGCGTGGTGACGCGATCGCGGGAGAGCTGCACCGCTCCGGAACCTCCGAGCGTGTAGATGGCGTCCTCGCCGGCGGTGCCGAACACGGCGATCGAACCGCAGTCCTGCGCCGAGATCGGCAGCGCGCCGTCGCGGTTGCGCAGCAGAACGGTGGCCTCGATCGCCACCCGCGTCGCCACCGCCACGTGCTCAGCCGTCGACGGCATCCCGACCGCCTCGTCTGGCACGGGATCGTCCCACAGTCCGCTGGCGAACATCGCGTGCAGGATTCGCGTCACCATGTCGTCGAGCCGGTCCTCCGGAATGCGGCCGGACCGGAAGTCGTCAGGCACGCGGCCGCCGGCCCCGTCCAGCGCGCCGATGTCCAGGCCAGCTCGGGCCGCCACCACGTGGTCCCGGACGGCGAACGCG
>JBIOUO010000524.1:0-6436 GCA_044867195.1 Ilumatobacteraceae bacterium | reverse complement strand
GGACGGTATGAACCGGGACGCCGCAGGCCGATCGGCGACGAGCGGATCGACGGTGCTGCTCCAGTCGAGGAAATCGCCGCACGCCTCGCAGAACGCGGCCTGGTCGTCGTTCTCCGCGGCACAAGTTGGACAGACACGCATTCCGCACGCTCGCTCCGGGAGCCTCCCGCGGGAACCCTACTTTCGACAGGGCGATTGCGGCGACGAGAATCGAGCGTTCTGGGTGGCGACAGTCTCGAATTCGAGACCGTGAGCACCCAGAAGCCGGAATGAGACCACGGCCACCCAGTTGCCCCGCTGCACGCGAGATCCGCCCGAACGGCTGCCCAACAGGGCAGGGCTCGGGGTCGCTCGCGGTGTATGAACGTGACGTGGGCGCATCCCGCGCGACGTCGGTGGAGCCAGCGAGTCGGGATCCCGCGGAACGCTCGAGCGCCGCACCTCAGCGTGAGGGGGGTGCGCCGGCGGCGGCACGCGGTCGCGTGGCGTGGTCACGGTCCGTCGATGGCCTGCTCGCGCTGCAGCTCACTGCCGGGAACTCCGCCGTCAGCAGGCTGATGGGCGGTTCGCGAGGCGCTCGACCGTCGCGCCACCACCTGCCACCCGCTGCCGGAAGGCGGGGGGTCGACGGCGGAAGTCCCGTTGGTGGGTTGGCGGTCCAGCGCGAGTGTGGCAGCGGCTGCGATTGCGGGCCGTGCACGGCCGCCGAGACGGAAGTCGACGACGGCGTTGGTCGTCAGGACACCGAGATGCAGCGACCAGTGGCAGGCGCCCCGGTTGACGGCGAAGAGGACAAGCCGGTCGCGGGAGATGCCGCGGCGACCCTGCAGCGAACGTGCGGCGTGACGGCTATCGGCACGCCCACGGGTTGCCTGCCCGCGTCGGGCGACGCCGTCGGTGACCGTGTCCTGTTCCAGCGCAACTGCGACGACTTCGCGAGCGGCGCCGAGCAGCAGCGAGTCGAGGACTTCGCCGATTCCATGCTGACCACCGACGTCGTCAAGGTCCACGGCTTCGCCAGCATCGAGGGCCAGCTGGCGTACAACGAGAACCTCTCCTGCGCTCGCGCGCTCCGTGCCGTCGGCGTGCTGACGGCGAAGGGGATCCCGGCCAGCCGGATCCAGGTGTTCATGCACGGGCCGAAGCCCGGCGCGGCGAACCTGCAACGGGCCGTGGTGCTGGAGCGCGACCCGCCCGTGGACCGCGCGGTCGTACCGCAGCTCACACCGGCCGTCACGATCGCCCCGACGCCAGGGATCTGCGGGGACATGAACTTCGTGATCACCTGGCAGCTGTCGCGGAACGCCGGCCCGCAGGGCGGGTTTATCATCCAGGACGTCCTGTTCGTGTGGAACGTCATCGACTGCAATGGCGTTGCCGTGCCGAACCCCGATGTACGGACGAGCCCGCTGCGCTACTTCGAGGCCTGGCAGGTTGCGCCGAACTCGACGAGCCTGTCGCCGATCACCACAGACACGTTCTCCTGGCCTGGCGCGACGCCCTGGGGTGGAGGGTGCACCGACGGCCAGGTCTTCATCATCGCCACGGCCCGTTACCACGACGACGTGCCGAGCCTGCCGGCCCACATGGTCGTGAACAACGGCGCCACGTTCGCCGGCGGCCTGCAGTCGAGCGTCACCGATCCTGCCCTCGGCGGCAACACGTCGAACCCGGTGGCCCACCAGCTTGTGTTCCACTGGACATGCTGCCCGTGCTCGTCGAGCCCAACCGTCGTCGACGCCCACACGCCGTGACGCCGGAGCAAGAGGCGGCCCTCGCCGACACGGTCGGCGACGAAGGCTCGCCGAAGGACGCCGTCCTGGACGCGCTGGATGCCGTGGTCGACGGCGAGTGCAACCTGCGCGACCGGTGGGCAGCGCTGGCGCAAGACGGAACGCTCGTTCCGTGGCGACGGTTGGTCGCCTGTGACGTCCTGATCGCCAATTGCGTGACCTACCCCCGCCCGCTCGACGAGTTCATCGACGTCGACCTCGTTGCGTTGGGAATCCGACGCAGCGACATCGCCGACGCCGACATCCTTCAGAACCTTCCCATCGAACGCCACCCCGACGAGCAGCGGTTCGTCGCGTCGCTGCCGATCGAGACGTCCATCGGACCTGCCGCGGTGTACTTCGCGGTCCAACGCGACCGCCAGCAGGTGACGCGTGCCGCCGTCTTCCCATCGCCGGGCTGACCATGCACGAGCGCTCGACGATCCGCCGGACGCGGGTCGCTTCGGCACCTGGCCCCGGACGAACCCGGAAGGGTGGGTCGGTCCAGCGCGAGGTGCTGGCCGTCCAGCAGGCCGCCGGGAACCGAGCGACCGCCGCCGCGCTCCAGCGATTCGTGAGCACCGAGCACAAGCTGCTCGGAGACGTCCCCACGGGGGCTCGCGGCGTGCTGCCGATCACGCTCGCCGACCGCCAGGTGACCCTGACCCAGGGCGACGTGGTCGCCCTGTCGGGCGACTGGTTCAGGCCCGACGACCATCCAGTCGACGGCCTGTTCCACCTCGCCACGCAGCCGGGAAAGGGGGGTGGGGGCGTCGGCACAGCCGACGAGATCGCCTACGCCATCCAGCACTTCCGCGCCGAGGAGCACCAGGCGCCGGACCCGCGGTTCGTCGGTGTCAAGCCGTCGGACGACGTTCGCGACAAGGTCGAGGCCCGCTACCGCAACCTGGCCGCGGCGAATGCCGGTCACTTCGTCGCGCCGCGTGGCCGCGGCCCCGACGGCCAGCCGCTCCCCGGTCCGGCGAGCGAGGTGTCGGCAGGGTCCAACTACCGTTCGTTGCACGAACGGGCGATCCGGGACGCGTTCGGGTTCGGCCGCAGTGGTGCGCCCATCACGGCGGCCATCGCTCGGGAGGCCGCCGCCCAGCACTTCCTGACCGACTCGTTCTCCGCCGGTCACCTGCGCACGCCAGCCGCGGCGATCCGCGAGTTCTGGCTCGCCAAGTACCCGCTGTTCTGGTTCAACCTGAAGAACAAGATCGCCCTCGACACGGCCAGCGAGTTGAACCGCCAAGACACCAACCTGGCGAGCATCCTCGGGACGGTCCAGATGATGTACGAGAGCATCATCGCCAAGATCAACGAGGTCACGGCCAGCTATCCGCAGATATCGCTCGGCGACCTGATGGCCAAGGTATTCCACGACTATGACAACCTCGTCGGGCTCGACGTCGGCCCGGGGCGCGTGTTCGGCGACGACACGTTGCTCAAGCACCCCGAGCTACTGGCCCGTGGCGACAACCTCACCGTCGAGCTGGCGCACGCGGCCGTGCTCGCCGGCAACGCCGACGTCGAGATCGCCCACGGGCTCGGTGCTGACCCCGCGCATCCCGCGGACGACGCCGCCGTGTACACAGCAGTGAAGACGCGCAGCGGGATGACCGGCGACCAGTACAAGCCGGAGTCGATGGTGCCAACGCCGACTGCCGCCAACCAGCCACAGCAATGGCAGGCACCGAACTTCGAGACGCTGTGGGACCAGCCCGTCGAGCAGGGCGGCACGTACACGGTCGGCGACATGGTCCAGTTCGAGCTGACGCCCGGCTCGGAGATCTTCGGCCAGTTGGAGGCGCTCGGCGAGAAGTTCCCCCCGGAGGACAACACGGTCCCCCTCAACCCGCTGCACCCCCAACGCGCGTACCGCAACGGCTTCCTCGCGCCGATCGTGGCCAATCCGCTGCGCGGGATGCTCGAGATCCTGCACTGGTCGCCGAGCCAGGGTGATCTGCGCTCGGTCGACCGGGATGACGTGGCGATGATCACGGCCAGCCAGCTCACCGATGCCGAGCTGGCCGGGATGACCACGCCGGCGCGGATCGAGTACGTCCGCCAGCTGATCGACGGGCACTGCGCCGACGACGAGGAGCAGATGGTGGTCCGCCTGTTCCAGACCGCACCGGCGGCCGAGCGACCCGAGATCTACCGCGTCATCGAGGGCCACCCGTGGACGGGCAACTGGATCGAGGGGATCTTCGTCGACGATGACGAGATCTACAACGCGATCGACGACGACGACCGCCTCGAGCGGGTCCGTGCGCTGATCAACCAGGGAGCCGGCCTGTCACCAGAGGTGCGACCGACACCCACGTCGCCGGTCCACCCGGTCGACGAGCGCGCCGCGCCGACGCCTCCACCCGACCGCGGCAGAACCGAGCCGCGGCCGCCCGGTCCGGTGCCACCGGGACCCGTGCCCCCGGGACCGGTGCCTCCGAGCCCCGAGGCGGAGTGCCCGGTTGGCCCGCTGCCCCATCCGCTCGTCCTGCTCGGGAGCACCGGCGTCGCCGTCGAGGAGCTGCAGTGCAAGCTCAACCGCACGGGTGCCAGCGTCCTCGACCTCACCGTCGACCGGATTTTCGGGCCGCGCACGAAGGGCGCCGTCGCCGCGTTCCAGCGCCGGAACAGCCTCGACGTCGACGGCGTCGCCGGCCCTGCCACGCGGCAGGCGCTCGGCGCCCCGGACCACCCGACGGTACGGCGCGGCTCGACCGGTGCCGCGGTCGCCGACGTCCAAGAGGCACTGAACGCGTCCGGCGTGCCGAGCACGCCTGTGGCAGTCGACGGCACCGTCGACGAGGACACGGAGGGGGCGATCGTCGCATTCCAGGACGACGCCGGCCTGACCGTCGACGGCAAAGCGGGCACGGCGACGTGGGCAGCGCTCGACGAACGCACCTCCGGCGGACCGTGAGCCGCGCTCACGGCCCGGCACTTCCGGTTTGGCGTCGGCAGCGCCGTGCCTGGTCGGGGGAGCGGTTCGCTACCGTGCGCCTCGATGGAGCGGCCCGCCCGGTTCGACCCCGTCCGGTTCCTTGGCGACAAGCGGACGCAGCTCGTCTACGACCTCGACGAGTGGGACGACCCTGCCCCGGTCGAGTCGCTGCTGGCCGCTGAGACCGGGATCTGCTTCGGCCCCGCGTAAGCGCGCCCCGCCGATCTGTGAGTCCTGCGTGCAGGTTTCCGCCGACGCCGCTCACAGTTCGGCTCGTGGCGGCCGGGTGCTCACCGATCTGTGAGTCGTGCGTGCGGATGTCCGCACGCTGCGCTCACCGTGGCGGTCACGCCGGCCGGCCTCGGCGGCGATCAGAACGGGCAGCCGCCGCCCCCGAAGTTCGCCTTCGCCAGGTCGAGCGTGAGCGGCGCGCCCGGCACGAGATCGGCGCACACCTTCGCCGAACGACCGGTGGCGTTGTCGTGGAGCTCGAGGATGTACGTGCCGGGCCACACGTACCCCGCCGTCCACTGGCTGCCGCGGCTCGTCGACACGTTGAACGCGCCAGGTGTGCCGTCCTTGTTGACGAGCTGGAAGGCGTAGACCCGCAACCGACCGTCGGCGACCGGCCGCCCACCGACCGTGGCCGGAGCGACGTAGTGGAACGCGCCGTTGGGGCTGAATGGCAGCCGTAGCCCGTTCAGCGCACGCCCGTCGGGGTTCCAGACGTGGAGGCCGCCTGGCACCCCGGTGTTCCAGGCGTCGTTGGTGCCCCAGTTGCCGAGCACGGCGTCCGGGTAGAACTCGATACGGCCCATCGTGACCCCGCCCGGCTCGACGGGCATGCCGCCTCCGTCGACGGTGCCGTCGGGGTGGAAGTTGCGCAGCGCCCAGTAGCCGCACCCCGGTGCGCAGATCTTGCGCTCCCCGGCGCCGAGCCAATCGGCACCGACATGGCCGCCGTACCCGTAGGTCTCCATTCTGCCGATGGTGATCACGGCACCGGGCTGGAGGCCCGAGGGTGCGCAGCTGCTCGGGGCGCATTGGGCGATGAACAACATCGGCAGCGCGAGCAGGCTCAGGAGTCGCCGTTGCATCTAGACCTCCGTCCGTTCGGGACCGCCCCACCCGGCAATATATGACGGTTAGGTTACCGAACGCGCCGCCCCCCGACCGGCCGGCACGCGACGGACCCCACCTGGAGGGACACGACACGCGGCCTCACACCAACCGTAGGCGCTCCCGCCCGTCGCCGCCAGACCCGCACGCACCAGACCGCCGAGCCCTGTCAGCATCTGCGTGGCGGTGGTCTCATCCAGCTTTCTGGAAGGCCACAGTCTCGAAGTCTCGGAAGAGAGACCGTGACCACCCAGACTGCGGAATCGTGATGGCGTCGATCATCCGAATGGTGATGGCGTGGGCACGCGATGGTGAGCGGGCATGATTCGGTGATGACGACGCGAGCGGACTCGCTCCTCCAGCGGCCGGTCTACGGCATCACGGAGGCGGCTGGATTGCTCGGGCTTCGCCCCGATCGGACCCGTGCGTGGCTCGACGGGTACGAGCGTCAGGGCGTCAGCTATCCGCCGGTGATCCGCTCTGAGCACACCGGCGACGAGATCGTCACCTGGGGTGAGTTCGTCGAGCTGGGCTACGTGCGTGAGTACCGACGCAAGGGTGTCCCCCTCCAGCGCCTGCGTCCTGTGATCGACGA
>JBIOUO010000523.1:0-3367 GCA_044867195.1 Ilumatobacteraceae bacterium | reverse complement strand
CCCCCCCCCCGCCCAGTTCGGACCCGGCTTTCGCTCGCTGCGCTCGCTCATGCCAGCCGGACGCTCGACGCGCCTGCCGCGCCTGGGACGAGCTCGCCGATCACCCAGGTCTGCTCGGGGATCGCGGCTTGCACGGCCGTGAGGTCCTCGGGGGCGACGACGGCGACCATGCCGACGCCCATGTTCAGCGTGCGGTGCAGCTCGTGGACATCGAGCCCGCTGGCGACCTCGCGGACGAGGCGGAACAGGGGCGGCACCGGCCAGGAGCCGACGTCGATCCGGGCGTCGACGCCGAGCGGCAGCACCCGCGGCACGTTCTCGACCAGTCCGCCGCCGGTGATGTGGGCGAGCGCCTTCACCCGGCCCGATGCCAGGGCGGCGGCGAGCACGTCGAGATAGCTGCGGTGCGGCTCGAGCAACGCCTCGCCGAGCGGGCGGTCGAGACCGGACGGCACGACGTCCATCGGCAACCACTCGAACAGCCGCCGCAGCAGCGAGTAGCCGTTGGTGTGCGGGCCGCTCGAAGCGACGCCGACGAGCACGTCGCCGGCACCGACGTCGGGCCGGGGGAGCAGCGCCGCCCGCTCCGCCACGCCGACCAGCGTGCCGGCGACGTCGAACGCGCCGGGTGCGTAGACGCCGGGCATCTCCGCCGTCTCGCCGCCGAGCAGCGTGCAGCCGGCGGCCTCGCACGCCTCGGCCATCCCGGCGACCAGCTCGGCGACGAGCCCGGCGTCGAGACGGCTGGCGGCGACGTAGTCGAGGAAGAACAGCGGCCGGGCGGCCTGCACGAGGACGTCGTCGATGCAGTGGTTGACGATGTCGGTGCCGACGCCGCGCACCCGTCCGAGGCGGGCGGCGAGCTCGACCTTGGTGCCGACGCCGTCGGTGGACGCGACGAGCACGGGGTCGTCCATCGCGACCAGCGCCTTGGCCGAGAACACGCCGCCGAAGCTGCCCACACCGCGCACCACCTCGGCGCCGTGCGTGCGCTCGACCGCGGCGCGCATCCCGGCGACCGCGCGGCTGCCCTCGTCGATGTCGACACCTGCCGCGGCATACGACGTCAGGGCCGCCCCGGGGGCTCTCCAGCCGATGTCCCGGCGCACCTGCATGCCGTCGAAGTGGATCCCCGCCACTGCCTCATACGCCGCGTCGCGGGCGGCGGCGAGGTCGGCGCCCAGCCCGGTCACCGCCAGCACCCGTCCCCCTGAGGTCCTGCCGCCGGTCATCCCCGCCGGGAACAGCAGCGCCCCGACGGCTTCTCCGGAGTCTGAGACGCGCTGGGCGCGATCCGACGCGGCCAAGAATCCGGTGGAGACGGGATCGCCGAGACGGGGCGCGCCGGGATAGCCGGCGGCGGCAGCGACAACCGTGCACGCGGCGCCGGCGGCGATCTCGACCGGCACCGACGCCAGATCGCCGCGCGTCGCGGCGAGTGCCAGGGCGGCGAGGTCGGTGCGCAGCAGGGGCAGCACGGCCTGCGCTTCGGGGTCGCCGAGGCGGACGTTGTACTCGACCAGCCGTGGACCGCCGGGTGTCAGCATCAGCCCGGCGTAGAGCGCGCCGACGTACGGCGTCCCGGCGGCGGCGAGGTGGTCGAGGATCGGCTGGACGAACGTCGCGAGCAGCTCGTCCGCGCCGTAGGGGATCGGTGCCGGCGCGTAGGCGCCCATGCCGCCCGTGTTCGGCCCGGTGTCGCCCTCGCCGATGCGCTTGTGGTCCTGGGAGAGCGGGAGGGCGACGGCCGTGCGCCCGTCGCACAGGGCGAGCAGCGTGCACTCCGGGCCAGTCATCCGCTCCTCGAGCACGAACGGGCCGCCGGCGTCGCGGATGGCCGCCTCGGTCTCCCGGTCGTCCTCCGGAACCGTGACCCCCTTGCCGGCGGCAAGCCCGTCGAGCTTGACGACGACCGGCCGCCCGAGCGCCCGCCACCAGGCCAGCGCGCCCTCGGCCTCGCCCGCCGCGAACCGCGCGTACGCCGGGCCGGGGATGCCGAGCGCCGTCGCCAGGTCGCGGGCGAACCCCTTCGAGGACTCCAGCCGCGCCAAGTCGGCGGTCGGCCCGAAGCACGGCACGCCTGCCGCCCGGCAGCGGTCGGCGGCACCGGCGACGAGCGCCGCCTCCGGCCCGGGGATCACCAGGTCGACGCCCGACAGGTCCATCGTCTCGAGAGCCTCGACGTCGGCGACCAACGTGACGTCGTGGCCGTGGCGGCGGCACGACCAGGCGATGGCCTGCTCGCGCCCGCCGGTCCCGATGACGACGACGCGCATCAGAGGAGGTCCACTAGTGCCCTGGAAGGGGGCGGGATTCGTATCTGGGCGGGAATCGTCCCGGAATCCGAGACGATTCCCGCCCAGAAGCCCAGTTGGAACGATTCCCGCCCAGTTCGCGGGGCACGGTCGGTCGCGTCGAGTGATACGACGCGACACCCTTCAAGAGCTCCTCGACCACCATTGGTCGGACCAACCGGGCGTTGCCAGGATTCCTTGGCGGAGCAAGCTCGAGGTCCACTAGGCGAGGACGCCCTCGAAGCTGAGCTTGGCCTGCGCCTCGTCGACCTCGAGCGGATAGCGGCCGGTGAAGCAGGCGTTGCAGAACCCGCTGCCCGAGCCGTCGTCGTTGCCGACGGCGCGCATCATCCCGGCCAGCGACAGGAAGCGCAGGCTGTCGGCACCGACCCGCTCGCGGATCTCGTCCTCGGTCAACCGCGCCGCCATCAGGTCGCCGTCGTGGCCCATGTCGACGCCGAAGTGACAGGGGTGCACGATCGGCGGGCACGTGATGCGGACGTGGACCTCCGTCGCCCCGGCGTCGCGGATCAGCTTGACGAGTGGACCGGCGGTCGTGCCGCGGACCAGCGAGTCGTCGATCATCACGACCCGCTTGCCGGCCAGGTTCTCCGACAGAGCGTTGAACTTGAGCGCCACGCCGCGGTCGCGGATCTCCTGGGTCGGTTCGATGAACGTGCGCCCGATGTAGCGGTTCTTGATCAGCCCGTCGTTGAACGGCACGCCGCTTGCCCGCGAGTAGCCGATCGCGGCGGGGATCGAGGAGTCGGGCACCGGGATCACGACGTCGGCGTCGACCGCCGACTCGGCCGCCAACTCGGCACCGAGGCGCTCGCGAGCGAGGTGCACGTTGCGCCCGTTCCAGACCGAATCGGGCCGCGAGAAGTAGACGAACTCGAACGTGCAGCGGGCCTGGCCGGTCGCCGCTGCGAGCGCCTGGCGGCGGTGCAGCTCGGCGCCCTGCAACGTGACGATCTCGCCCGGCTGCACCTCGCTGACGTCTACGCAGCCGAGCGTCGACAGGGCGCAGGTCTCGCTGGCCACGGCATACCCGCCATGCGGCAGCCGCCCGA
>JBIOUO010000522.1:0-8261 GCA_044867195.1 Ilumatobacteraceae bacterium | reverse complement strand
GAGGTCATCTTGCATCTTCTTTCAGGTTGCCTGAGTATCTGTTGAGGTTACCTGAACAATTCTGCCCAGTCCACACGGGGAGTCGAGCCATGCAACTGACCACCGGCATCAACCATGTCGCCGTCCTGACCAGCGATCTCGAGCGCCTGAAGGCGTTCTACGAGGACGCGATCGGCGCCACCACGCTGTTCGACCTGGAGGACGCCGGCGTCCGCCACGCGATGATCCTGCTCGGCCCGGCGAGCGGGCTGCACGCCTTCCAGGTCGACGCCGAGACCGCGCCCAGCGGCTGGAAGCCGATGTTCTCCCGCGGGCGGCTCGATCACGTGGCGATCACCGCCGCCGACGATCGTGCCTTCGCGGAGCTGCGGCGGCGAGCGATCGCCACCGGCGCCACCGCCGACATCGTCGACTACGGCGCGATCCTGGCGTTCAACGTGCAGGATCCCGACGGCGCGGACGTCGAGATCTGCATGTTCAAGCCGGGCGTCGACCTGACGACCCCGCCACCCGACCGCCAAGCAGCCGCCAGCCGCATCGGCTGACGGCGTCGGGTTCGCGGGCGCTCAGCCCACCGGCCACGACTGGAGCGTCTCGTAGCGCGCCCCCTGCGGGTCGAGCCGGCTCTGCACGAGGGCGATCTCGGAGACGTCGAACTCGTCGGGGACGAACGCACCGATCGCCCGCGGCATCTGGGCGTGCGGCTTGAGTCGCGCCAGCGTCAGGTGGCCGACGAAGCGCTTGCGTGGCGGCTCGCCGAGTTGGCTGGTCCGTTTCGTCACCGCGGCCGCCAGCGCGTCCAGCCCGGCGACCGGGACGACCAGCGCGCGGTCGGCGATCACGTCGACGCCGGGACCAAGGCGCGCCCGCGCCGGCGGCAGCACGGCACCGTCGAGCGCGTTCACCGCGTCGTCGCGATGGACGTTGCCGAGGAAGCGCAGCGTCACGTGCCAGCGATCTGGCGGTACGAACCGGACGCCTCGTTGATCCTTGCGGGGCAGCGCCGTGAGCCGCTCGACGACGTCGTCGGGTGGCCACACGGCGACGAACAGCCGTGCCATCACCGCCAGTCAAGCGACCGGTCTCGCCGATCGTCGGCTGGCGAGATCCTGCGCAGTCCAGAACCCGGATGCCGGATCGTGTCGCCAACCGCCCGTCGCGTAGCGGGCGAGGCGGCCCACGCTCTCGTCCGCCAGCAACTCGATGGCGTCGAAGAACGCGTCCGGCCCCGCTGCCCGCAGCGCGGTGCCGCCCTCACTCGATCGCCGTGGCAGATGGGTCGTGAGCAACACCAGCGGCACGTCGCCGCGGGCATCGCGCACGGCGTGCGCTCGGCCCAGCGCCCGCCACACCTCGTCCATCGGCAGCAGCCCGCCGCGGTGGCTGGTGAACGACCCGGGGACGTCGAAGAACCACTCCGCACCGGCGCGGTCGGCGGCGACCAGGTCGATCGTGACGCCGGTGTTGCGGATCCGCTTGCCACGGTGCCGGATCTCGAAGCCAGCCAGCTCGACCAGCTGCTCGGCCAGCCGCCGAGCGCCCGGCCCCTCCACCGGGGCGCGGCGGGCGACGGCGAGGAGTGCGTCCCCGTTGCCGAGAGACGGCACGGGGAGCGGCGGTGCCGGGTTGGCGGACCCGCCGCTCGACTCCTCGGCGACCCGGCGGCGGGCGATGTCGACATAGTGCTCGTCGAGGTCGTACCCGACGTAGCGGCGACCGAGGCGTGCCGCGGCGACGAGCGCCGACCCGCTGCCCATGAACGGGTCGAGCACGAGATCGTCACGAAACGTGTAGAGCCGGATCAGCTGCTCGGGGAGCTCGACCGGGAACGGCGCCGGATGACCGACGCGGCGCGCGCTCTCGGGCGGGATCGACCAGACGTCGAGCGTCAGCGCCATGAAGTCCTCGGTCCACAGCGTGCTCTCGTGCGGCAGTCCCTCCGCAGCGCGTTGGCTGATCGAGCGAGCGCGGTCGAAGCGACCCTTGCTGGCGACGATCACCCGCTCGGTGAGGTCGCGCAGCACGGGGTTGGCGGCGCCGCGGAACGAGCCCCACGCGCACGACCCCGTCGCCCCCTCGGCCTTCTGCCAGATCAGCTCGCCGCGCAGCAGCAGCCCGAGGTCGTGCTCGAGGATGCGGATGACGTCCGCCGACAGGCTGCGGTACGGGCGGCGACCGAGATTGGCGACGTTGACGGCGATCCGCCCGCCGGGCTCGAGCTTGCGCACGCACTCGGCGAACACGTCGGTGAGCATGCCGAGGTACTCGAGGTACGACGACGGCACGCCGTCGCGGTCGAGCTCGGCCTCGTACTGCTTGCCCGCGAAATACGGCGGCGACGTGACCACCAGCGCGACGGACCCGTCCCGCACGCCGTCCATCCGCCGGGCATCGCCGTGGACGAACGGCTCGGCGATCGGCTCCGGCGGGCAGACCGTGTCGTCGAGGGAGAGCTCGGGCGGGCGAAAGCGGTCGTAGAACTCGGTGGCGTCATGGCTCTCGCGGCGGCCGACGCCGAACCTCGACGTCGCCGTCGCCCGCCGCACCGTCGCGCGCTGGCTCATGGTGCGCACGGTAGCCGCTCGAACGTCGGAGAACGAACATACGCGCGAAACAGTGGCGCGCGCCGCGGGTCAGCCGCTCAGCGTCTGCCACAACCCCATCAGGTTGCCTTCGCTGTCCTTGAAGTAGGCGGCGATGCCCATCTGAGCGACCGGGATCTGCTCGCCGACCTGGGAGCCGCCATGGTCGGCCACCGCCTTCAGCGCATCGTCCATGCTGTCGACCTCGATCGTGATGATCGGGCGGTCGATCTCGCCCTGACGCTGCATCATCCCGCCGCCGATGTAGCCAGGCTCGGCCGGCATCCCCTGGTCCGTCGCCGGACCGGTGAGGACCGACGTGTAGTTGAGCTCCGGGAGTGGCTGGACCTGCCACCCGAACACGTCGCGATAGAACGCGCGGGCGCGATCAGCGTCGTCGTACGGCACCTCGAAGTGCACCACCTTGCCGGTCATCAGCCCTCCCATGATCGTTGGCGTGGGCCGACGATCCTATGCGCGCGTGAGGTTGCCGCGCTGAACGCGGGGTCACCGCCGTGCCGAGCGGCTAGACAGCTCGACATCGAGGAAGGAGAGTCCAGTCATGAGTGTGCCCAGCATGACCGACGAGGGTCCGCAGCCCTTCGTCACGAACATCGAGACGGCGACGCTGGCGAACGACAACTACCGCACAACCCTCTGGACCGGATCACATCTCCAGATGACGGTGATGAGCATCGAGGTCGGCGGTGACATCGGCCTCGAAGTGCACGACCACGGCGACCAGTTCCTGAGAGTCGAAGCCGGTACTGCCCGCGTGCGAATGGGCCCCGCCCGAGACGACCTGCCGTTCGAGCGGGAAGTGGAGGCGGAGTCGGTGATCCTCGTGCCCGCGGGTTGGTGGCACAACGTGACCAACGTCGGTGGCGAGGCGCTCAAGCTCTACGTCCTGTATGGACCGCCCGAGCACCCGCACGGAACCGTTCACGCCACGAAGGCCGAGGCGGACGCCGCCGAGCAGGAGCACTGATCGGCGCCCGGAGCCAAACGTCAGCGGAGCAGCAGGCCGATCCGGCCGAGGTCGGCAAGATCGTCGGTGGCGACGAACTCCGCCTCGCCACCGGTGGTGACGACGAGCTCGACGAGCTCGTCGACGGGGTCCGTCATCACGCCCTCGGTATCGCCGCTCGCGGCGGCGACCAGCCGCCCGTCGACCTCTACCGCGGGCTCGCCGCGGTAGTCCTCCTCGACGACGAGCAGGCGGCCACGGCCCTCCCTCGCCAGCTGCCACACCTCGTCGATCCCCGTCACCGCGCGGCCGGAGTGGAGGGAGTCGCGCAGCTGGTGGACGAGCTCGTCGCGCCGATCGCGCAGACGCTGCTGCATGATCGCCCACGCCGCGGCGCCGAGGTCGCGCTCATTCGTCTCGTCCTGCGCGCCGTCGATCGTCCCGACAACGAAGCGGGTGTTGCCGCTCACCTCGCTGAACATCACCGTCGACGTCTTGACCCCCGCCAGAATGAGCGGCCGTGGATCCTCTCGTGACGCGTCGGTGAGGGCCCGGTCGACCTCACGGTAGAACGTCAGCCACTGCTCGCGATCGTCCCGTCCCGGCGGCAGCGCGAAGCGGCCGGCGACGGCCCGCCGGTCGCGGGGCACGACGTCCGCTCGAAATGGGAACCCGTGGTCGCGCACCTCGTGGAGGTCGTCACGAACGCCGTCGAACAGACGCGTCGCCCGGTCCGACACGACCAGCACCCGGTACCGAGGTATGCGCCGAAGTCCTTGGACCAGATACCGGGTCGCCGCCGTCGGACCCAGCGAGACGTCGTCGCCGACCGGGAACGGCAGCAGGTAGGCGTCGGCACTGGCGGTCGTGGCGACGACGACGACGCCATGGGCGCCCGCTGCGAGGTCGATCCCCTCGAACGCCCGGGCGAGCCCGTCGAGGAGCGGCGCGGCCTGGCGCGGTGTCCGCACCGCGAGCACCTCGCGGCGCGCCCGCGCCTGCAGGTTGCGCAGACGGATGCGGTCCTCGTCGTTGTCCGGGCGGCGACGATCGAGTCCCGCGGTCACCGTCACCACCAGGTCGGCCTCGACGCGGACGAGGCGGTCGACGAGCTCCTGCACGCGCATCGTCAGGCCTTGCCAGCCGAGATGGCGTCACGCCGCTTGTTGCACCGATCCACGTCGTCGCACGTTAGAACCACTGTGGTCCCCGCCCGCCACGCTGTCGATCTCCGCCTACGGGTGGAGGGGACTTCGACCCAGGGCGGAGGTGCGTGGCGTTCACCGGTCGTACGCTCGCGCGCGATGGAGTTGGTCGAACGGGTGCGGCGCGATCTGCGCAGGCCGGACCACCCGGTTGAGCGGCGGGAGCTTCCGTTCCTGCTGGTGGTGGCCGCGTTGGTGGTCGTCGTTGCTCAGTGGGACGAGCCCGGCACCGGCCTGGACCTGCTCCTTGTCGTGATAGGCGGCGTCTCACTCGTGGGGTTTGCGTTGCTGCCGCGTGTTCCCGTCGAGGTCTTCACGGCGGGCGTTGTCGTCCCCGTGACGCTGGCGGTGAGCCGTGAGGGACATCTGGAGCTCTCGTTGTTCTTGATCGTGACGGCGACGCTCTACGTGGCGTGGCATCTCGGTTCGACGCTCCGAGCGGCGGCGGTCGCGTTGGTCGCGTGCGTGGCGATCTGGTGGGCGTCACAGCGCACCGTCGACGGATTCACCTGGGCGCCATGGGTGACCGCCGAGGTGTTCGTGTGGGTGCTCGGGCGCACGCTGTACCGCCAGCGTGGACTGATCGCCGAGTTGGAGGCGGCGCGGGAGGCGTTAGCCGAGCAGGCGGTGGCCGAGGAACGCCGGCGCATCGCTCGCGAACTGCACGATCTGGCGGGTCACACGTTGGCGGCGATGCTGCTGCATGTGACCGGCGCTCGTCACGTGCTGCGCCGCGACGTCGACGACGCTGAGGAGGCCTTGCGCGAAGCGGAGCGGGTGGGGCGTTCGGGCATGGACCAGATCCGCGCCACCGTGCAAGCGTTGCGGACCACGGAGCGGGGGACCGACCCGCCGTTGCCCGAGACTGGCGACCTGATGGACGTGGTGGCCGAGTACCGCCGGGCCGGTCTGGCGATCGAGGCACGGATCGCGCCGGAGGTGTCCCGCCTTGGCGGGTCGACGGCAACGGCGGTGCATCGCATCACCCGCGAGGCGCTCGCCAACGTCGCCCGCCATGCGCCCACCAACCACGTCACGATCTGCGCCGGCGTCGATGCGACCTTGGACGCGGTCCGTCTCCGGATCTCCGATCACGGCCACCAGCCACCAGCGCCGACAGCAGGCGCAGGGGGGTTCGGCGTGGTCGGCATGACGGAGCGGGCTCTGGCCGTGGGCGGCACGCTGGTCGCCGGGACGACCGCGGATGGGTGGGCAGTCGATGCCGCCATCCCGCTGCACGCTGCTCGGGCCCCGACGACGTGATCCGGGTGCTGATCGTCGACGACCAGCCGGTCGTGCGCGCCGGTGTGGCCCGGATCCTGGGGCCCGGCGACGGGTTCGAGATCGTCGGTGAGTGCAGCGACGGCGACGAGGTCGCCGACGCGGTCGCGGCCGCCGACCCGGACGTGGTGCTGATGGATATCCGCATGCGCCGCATGGACGGCGTGTCGGCCACCGCCCAGCTGCGCCGCGGCGGCCCGGCACGGCCTGCGGTGCTGATCCTGACGACGTTCGACGACGACGACGTGCTGTGGGGCGCCCTCGATGCCGGCGCCGCCGGGTTCGTGCTCAAGGACGCCCCGGCGGAGGACATGATCGCCGCCACCCGCGCTGTGGCGGGCGGCGCAGTGTGGCTCGATCCGAAGGTCACGCCCCGGGTCTTGGCCGTGCTGCAACACGGGGCGCGGGCCACGGCCGGCGCCGGCGAGCGCGTGCAGCAGCTGACCGAGCGTGAGCACGACGTGCTGCGTCAGATGGCGCGTGGAGCGACGAACCAGGAGATCGCCGCCGCGCTGTACGTCAGCGAGGCGACGGTGAAGACTCATGTCGGCGCGATATTCGCCAAGCTCGGTGTGCGCGACCGGGCCGCGGCCATCGTGTTCGCGTTCGACCATCGGATCGTCGCTGCGCAACCGGTGAGCGACAAGAAGCGCCTGTAGGGGGAGGCGGATCCGACCGCGCTCCGATGTGGCGACATGCCGGACCGCTCACGATGGGGGAATGCATGCGGCTCCTGCCCCGGTGACGACTTCGGCCACGCTGCCCGCGTCGAGATCTGGTGGGTCAGTGATCGAGGTGTCGGGACTGGTCAAGACCTACGACGCTGTCCGTGTCGTCGACGACGTCGACTTCCACGTCGCCGCCGGCGAGATCTTCGGTCTGCTCGGCGCCAACGGTGCCGGCAAGACCACGGCGGTCGAATGCCTCCAGGGACTGCGGCGACCCGACGCCGGGCACCTGCGCGTCCTGGGCCTCGACCCGATCACCGAGCGGGTCCGTCTCCGGCCCCTGATCGGCAGTCAGCTCCAGCAGGCTGCGCTCCCGGACCGGCTGCGCGTGGGGGAAGCGGTCGCCCTGTTCGATCGCAGCCGCGGGCGTGACCCGCGTGCGGTCCTGGAGCCGTGGGGGCTGGCGCGGCAACATCGGGTCAGCTTCGCCGACCTGTCGGGCGGTCAACGTCAACGGCTGTTCATCGTGCTCGCCCTGCTCAACGACCCCCGCGTCGTGTTCCTCGACGAACTGACCCAAGGCCTCGACCCCGCCGCGCGTCGTGACATCTGGCGGGTGATCGGCCAGGTCCGAGACCAGGGCACCACGGTCGTGCTCGTCAGCCACTTCGCCGACGAGATCGAAGCGCTCTGTGACCGCGTCGCCGTGATGGCGCACGGTCGAGTCGTCGACACGGGCACGCCCCGTCAACTCGTCGACCGCTACGCCGCCACGACGACGGTGACGTTCACTGCCCCCGACAGCTTCGACCCGAATGCACTGCAACGCATCGACGGTGTCGCGACCGTCGACCGGCACGGCGACCGCTTCCGGGTGGTGGGCACGTCAGCGATGATCGCTGCGGTGTGCGCCGCCACCCTCGACGATCGGGGCGCCGGGCCTGCCGATCTGCATGTCACCCACCCCAACCTCGACGACGCCCTCGTCAACCTGATCGGAAGCCAACGATGAACCCTATCCGCCGACTCGCCTCCACCGAAGCGAAGCTGTTCCTGCGTGAACCGGTCAGCCTCATCTTCGTGCTCGCCTTCCCGGCGCTCGTCGTGCTGATCCTCGGTGGGGTGTTCGACCCCGACGACCCGAGCTTCGGTGGTGCCGCACCGTCGGACTACTACATCGCCGCCTACATCGGTGTCGTCCTCGCCGCGGTCGGGTTCATCATGCTCCCCGTCCATCTCGCCTCCTACCGCGAGCGAGGCGTGCTACGCCGTTTGGACGCGTCGCACTTCCAGCCGTGGGCGCTGCCCGCGGCGTGGGTCGTGGTCGCCGCCGCGCTGTCGGTCGTCGGGATGGCCGTCATGCTTGCAACCGCGCAGGTCGCCTACGGCGTCCCCACAGTCGACGACCCAGGTGACACTGTCCTCGCGGTGATCCTGGCCACGCTCACCTACATCAGCATCGGCGTGCTGCTCGGGTCCGTGCTGCCCAACGCCCGGGCCGCCCAAGGGGTCGGTCTCGCCCTGTTCTTCCCGTCGTTCCTCCTCGGCGGCGGCGGCC
>JBIOUO010000521.1:0-31116 GCA_044867195.1 Ilumatobacteraceae bacterium | reverse complement strand
GTCCGGTTCCGGGTCAACTGGTTCGTCGACCCCACCGAGGCGGTCCCGGCGCGCTGGATCGACGGCATCCCGATCCCCGCCTGGCTGGCCGACCTGCTGTCGTGCGACGGGCTGGTGTCACCGGTGTACGTCGATCAGGCCCGCCCGGTGTCGGTCGGGCGGACGGTGACCACGATCCCCGAGCGCACCAGGCGGCTGGTGCTGCGCCGCGACCGGGCCTGCCGGGCGCCGGGCTGCGGGGCGACACGCTGGTTGCAGGTCCACCACATCCGCCACCAACAACACGGCGGCGGCCACGACACGTGCAACCTGCTCAGCCTCTGTGGCTATCACCACCGGCTGCATCATCGTGGGCTGCTGGGCATCACCGGTGACGCCGACCAGCCCGACGGGGTCACGTTCACCGACCGGCACGGCCGACCGATCCGCCGCCCCACCCCCACCCGACCCACCGGCCCGCCACCATCACCAGCCTCCCCCTACCAACACCCCCTCGGCGAACCCCTCCAACGCTGGGCCGTCTGCTACCCCGACCCACCACCCGACCGCAACCAGCCCGCCGCCTGACCGCCACCTTGCGTGACGTCGGCGAAGCGTGGTGCCCACGGTTCGGGTGGCAGGCGGATGCCGTTGGCGGCGTAGCTGATGGCGTGGTACCAGCCGCACAGGACGAGCAGATCGAGGAGCTGGACGTCGGTGAAGTGGCCGGCTGCGCGCTGCCACAGCGCGTCGTCGATGTCGGCATGGTCGTGCAGGGCGTCGGCCACCTCGACCAGCAGACGGTCGGCTTCGTCGGTCCAACAGGCGTCCGCCGGTTCGCCGTGCGTCAGCGATGTGAGCTGGTCGGCAGACAGGCCGGCCCGGTCGGCGAAGTAGGCGACGTGGACGCCCCACTCGTACTCACACCCGCAGCGAGCGCACGTGCGGTCGATGGCGATCTCGCGCTGGCGCAGCGACAGCGACAGCTCCCTGCTCAGCTCGTAGCTGCCCCAGCCGCGCATCGCCGTGGTCATCGGAAGGTTGCGGGCGAACGTTCGGAAGAGGCCGATCGGCGCGACGCCGGGCGGCATCATCGCCGCTAGCTGGGCGGCGACCTCGCCGATGTAGGGCGGCTGGAGTGGCTCGATCCGCACCATCGATCGTTTCGATTCCAGAAACATACCGGCATGGTACGTTGCTGAAATCGAAACGTCAACAACGATCGCTGCGTGAACGCTCTCCGGTCGGTGCGGCCCGGCCAGCCCGTGCGGGGGTCGACGACGGGTCGGCCACTGATGGCCGCGATGGACCTGTTGGGACGGCGCTGGGCCCTGCGCATCCTGTGGGAGCTGCGCGGCGGTGCCGTCGGTGCACGGGCCCTGCTCGCCCGGTGCCCCGGCCTCTCCTCGAGCGTGCTCTACCAGCGCCTGCACGACCTCAGCGATGCCAATCTGGTCGAGCGGATCGACGACGGCTACTGCCTCACCGAGCTCGGCGCGTCGCTCGGCGACGCCCTGACGCCGCTCGACGCCTGGGCACGACGGTGGGCACGAGCACGCCCGCCCACGCATGGCGTGTGATCGTCAGTCGGCGAGCGCGCCCAGGCCCGCAGCGCTGCCGTCGCCGCGTCGTCGGTCGTCCTGGCACCGCCAGGTCAGCTGCGTCGGTGGCGCCAGGTGCGGTGGACGGCAAGGGTCAGGGCAACACCGGCGGCGAGGACGAGTGTGGCGATCCGGACGAGGATCCAGCCGTCGAAGCCGGTCGACGGGATCTGGCTCTCGGACGCAAACACCGCCACCGACGCGGTGGCCCGGTTGTTGTCGACCCGGGTCTCCTCCGGCCCGATGGGCGTGGGTGGCGGATCCGGATCGGGGGTCACCGACCGATCGTGGTCGTGACCGACGCCGAGTTGTTCGGCGGGTTCGGGTCGGTGACCGCCGAGGAGGCCACGGCGGTGTTGCCGAGCGTGGCGGCGCTGAACCCCGAGCCCACGGCGAGCACCACGGACGCGGACAGCGTCTGGCCCGGGCCGAGCGCGGCGATCGTGCAAACGACGCTGCCACCGTCCTGGGCGCAGCTCCCGAGCGGCGAGCCGGTCGGCGTGACGCTGACGAATGTCGTGCCGACGGGGATCGCGTCCGTGAGGCGGACCGTCGTCGCCGTCGACGGGCCGTCGTTGCGGGCGGCGATCGTGTAGGTGATCTGGGCACCGGCGTTGACGGGGCCGGCCGGTCCGGTCTTGGTAGCCACGAGGTCGGCGGAACGTGTGACCGTCGTGGTCGCCGTCGCCGTGTCGTTGGCGGGGACGTCGTCGGACGTCGCCGACGACACGCGAGCGGAGTTGACGAGGGATGGGACGGTGGTGTCCGGCGCCACCGTCGCGGTGATCGTGAACGTCAACGAGGCACCGTTCGCCAGCACGCCGCCGTCGCACGTGACCACCTGCCCGCTGGCCGAGCACGACGTGCCGGGCGGGGCGGCGGCACCGACGAACGTCGTCCCAGTCGGCAGCGTGTCCACCAGCGAGACGCCGGTCGCCGTGGTGGGGCCGTTGCTGGTCACTGTCACCGGGTACTGGACGGTGCCGCCGGCGGCCACCGACGCCGGCGACGACGACTTGGTGACGGCGAGGTCGGCCAGCGGGGCCACGGTCGTGCTGACGACGTTGCCGGTGAACGTGAAGTCCCTGGCGATCGTCCGGGCGCGGTAGGCCAGCGTGGCGCCATTGTCGACCGTCGTGCCGGCCGACGATCGGTCGAGCGTGACGTTGAAGCGGAACGTCACCGTCGCCCCGGGCGCGAGCGTGCCACCGGCGGTCGCGGTCGCACCGGTGCCGACCCGCACGCGCACCGTGCGCGACGCGGCGACGTACTCGGCGATGTCGTCCCCGCTGGCGTCGGTCTTGGCGCCGTTGTTGACGTTGCCCGGGCTCGCGGTCACGACGATCGTGCCCGGCACGTAGGTCTGGTTGGCGGCCAGCACGTCGCTGACCACCGAGTTGTCGGCGAAGTCGGCGCCGGTGTTGGTGAACGAGATCTGGTACTGCAGGGTGTCGCCGATCTGCGCCGGCGTGTGCCCGGAGAGGTTCGTGACGGTCTTCGAGATCGCGTTGAACGCCGGGGTGTACAGGTCGATCTGGGTGGTGACGACGCCCGGGTAGAAGAACTCGCGGTTCGTGGTCAGCCGCAGCGAGGTCGACGTGGCGTTGTTCGGGAGCACGCCGTTGGCGACGACGGTGCCGACGTCCACGCCGAAGTTGTTGGCGTAGTTGGCGTTGCGGGTGGTGACGTTGACGCCGGCGTTGGAGATCGAGGAGTTGAAGAAGTTCGTCGCCGGACGAGCGGCGTCGGCGAGCTGGATGCCGTTGAGCAGCACCTGCTCGCCGGTGAGCCCGCGGTCGCCTTCCCACGTGACGAAGCCGACGGTCGCGTTGACGGTGCCGGTGGCGGGCGTCAGGAACCCCGACACCGGGATCGTCACCGAGTCGTTGCCGGTGGTGGTCGTGACGTCGGCGAAGCCCTCGAAGATCGACAGGTCGCGCAGCGGCAGCGCGGGGTTGCGGTAGGCGACGACGAGCGACCAGCCGCCATAGCGGTCGGCCCCGGTCGCCGCCTGGATGTCGGCAACCCAGTACGTGCCGTTGCCGGCCGCCGAGACCTGGGCGGTGACGTCGATCGATGCTTGATACGGGTGACCGTCGGTGCCGCCGATGTCGGGAGCGACGGTGTTCGTCGACGTGAGCGTCACGTAGCTCGCCGTCCCGGGCGGTCGCCACTTGACCTGGCCGATCGCGGCACCGGCTGCCACACCGGAGGTGCCGGCGTCGCGCCGGCCACCCCACAGCAGCTTGGCGTACAGGACCGCCGAGCCGGCTGGCATGGCCAGGTCGGCGGACGTGGAGTTGGCCGTCCCGGTGACCCCGTCGAGGTCGCGCAACCGCTCGCCGAGTTCGGGCAGCTCATCTGCGAGTTGCCGATCAGCGTGATCGCCCCGTTCTCCTGCGAGGCGAACACTGGGGGACTGAACGGATCGCGGATCGCGGCGCGCGCGACCGTGTTCACGACCCCGACGATGGCGACGGAGCCGACGAGCGCGACCACGGCGGCGAGCGCCGCCACCTGCCACGGCCTGCTGCGAGCTGCTCTCAAACGTCCCACACGTCGTCCCTCGAACTTGCAGCAGGAAACTAGCCAGCGGGAGCGCTTGTGGAGAACAGGTGTTGCAGTTGCTCGCGGGAGCTGATGTCGAGCTTCTGGTAGGCGTGGGTGAGGTGCAGCTCGACGGTCCGCGTCGTGACGAAGAGCGCTTGCGCGATCTGGCGGTTGGTGAGGCCGCCGGCGGCCATCTCGGCAACCCGGCGCTCGGTTGCGGTGAGCGCGTCGACCCCGCTGCGGCGCACGCGACGGGGGCGGGCCCCCGTTGCCAGCAGCTCTGCCCGAGCCTGCGCGACCAGTGGCGCCGCGCCGCAGTCCGCAGCGAGCTCCATCCCCGCGTGCAACGGCTCGCGAGCAGCCGCGCGCTGCCCGGTCCGGCGGGCGGCGGCGCCGAGCTCGACGAGCGACGCGGCATGCTCGAGCCGCCACGGCGATCCGTCGAGCACCGTGACGCTGTCGTGTAGCTCGTCGAGGTCGCCGGTGACGAGGCCGTGCGCCCGCAGGGCTCGGCCGATGGCGCCCTTGGCGCCCCAGGTCTGCGCCAGTTGGAGCTCCTCGGTCGCCAGGCGGCGGGCGCCGGGCACACCGCACACGGCCAGTAGCGAGCGGTACGGGAAGATGGCCGGGTTGCTCCCGCGCCACTTGGTCTCGCGCCGGCCGAGGTCCTCGAGGTCCGCGATGCCCTGCGCATCGCGGCGTTGGGCGAGACGGAGCTTGCCGCGCGCGAACAGGACGAAGTTGAGCATGTAGCTGTCGGGCAGGTCGCCGTCCAATCCGGCGGCAGCGAGCGCGGCGTCGGCGGCGGCAAGCTCGCCGCGTGCGACGAGTGCCTCGACGAGCGGTCCGTGGGCCATCCGAGCGATGCGGTAGCCGGGCTCCCAGGCCGCGGTGATGGCGTTGCGGGCATCGCTCTCGGCGTCGAGCAGCCGGCCTTGGGCGAGGCGCAGCAGGGCCCGCAGGCAGGACGTGCGGGCGAAGCCGATCACCGAGCCGCGCCGGTGAACGTCGGCCAGCGCGTCGTCCCAGCAACGATCGGCGCGCTCGAGGTCACCGGCGGCGGCGAGGGCGAACCCGGCGTCCATGACGAGGCCGGAGTCTCCGGTCTGCTCGGCGATGAGCCCACCGTCGAGCGCGCGAGCGGCCAGGAAGCCGACCTTGGTCGCTGCGCTGCCGCGGAGTGCTCCTTCGTGAGCCACCGCGGCGAGCAGCATTCGTCCGCCCGGAGTGTCGTCGGGGATGTCTGCCGGCAGGGCGTCGTGCACCCGCCGGGCGATGGGCAAGGTGCCCGCGTCGAGCCGTGCTGCGCAGAGCAGCTCGGCTTCCAGCCGGCGACGAAGCTCGGGATCGACCTGGCGGGCCGACTCGATGGCCTGTTCGAGCATCTGCACGGCCTCGGCGTAGTGCCCCGGAGCAATCAGGCCGATCGCCAGATCGTGCGCCATCAGGGCGCGATCCTGTGGCGAGTGGGTCGCCGCCATCGCCGCTTGGAGGTGCTGGACGGCCTCGTCGGGCATCGCCGCGCGGAGCTCGGCCCGCCCGAGCTGGGCCAGCATCAGGGGGCGGGCGTCGACGCTCGGCGGCTCGTCGAGGGCGCGGCGCAGGTAGCGGACAGCGGCGTCCGGCGCACCGCGGGCGATCGAGCGGCCCGCTGCACTAGCGAGAGTTCCCACCACCCACGGGTCTGCTCGTGCATCGGCAGCCAGCAGGTGCGGAGCGAGGCGCTCGGCATCGCCGCCATCCCGCTCGAGCAGATGTGCGGCGGCGAGGTGGCGGCGAGCTCGTGCAGGTGGCGAGAGCTGCTCGGCAACCGCGGTTCGAACGATCGGATGGACGAACTCCAGCGGGCGTCTCGCGGCGAGGATGCCGGCTGCCACCAGCGCCGCCTCGGCCCGGCCACCTGCTTGCTCGGTGAGCTCAGCGATGGCGTAGGCATGCCGGGGCTCGGCGTCGGTCCCGAGCACGGCGACGGCGCGGGCCAGCGCCTGTGCATCGGGTCCGAGGCGATCGAGGCGACGGGCGACGAAGCGGCTCACCGACCGCGCCCCGACCCCTGGGACGTCGTCGGCGGTCAGCCGTTCGTCAAGGACGTCCAGCACCGCGCCCACCAGGAACGGGTTGCCAGCGGCGGCGGCGTGCACCGCCTCGGCGAGATCGGGGCGACCGCGTCGCGCCACCAGCTCGCTCACCGCGGTCAGGCTGAGTGGGGCAGGCTCGACGCGCGACACGCTCGGTTCGCCGCCGAGCGCCTCGACCAGCTCCGGCGCGTGGGACTCGATCGGCGGACGGCTGGCGGCAAGCAGCAGGATCGGCAGCTCGGCGACGCGGCGGGCGAGATAGGCGAGGAACCGCAGCGACGCGCTGTCGACCCAATGCAGATCGTCGACGGCGACGAGCAGCGGCACCTCGGCGGACAGGTTCGCCGCCAGCCAGTACAGACCGTGGAGCGCAGTCGCAGTCGGATCGTCACCGACAGCTCGGTCTGCGGCCAGCCCGAGCACCGGTTCGGCGAGCGCTGCCGCCCCGTCCAGCCAACGCTCGCGCTGCCTACGGCTGGCCCGGCGAACCCGACGCTCCAGCAACTGCCGCACGACGCCGTAGGCGAAGTCACGCTCCAGCTCTCCCCCTCGGGCGGCGAGGACGTCCAGCCCGGCCGCGGCGGCGAGCCGCGTGCCAGCGTCCAGCAAGCTGGTCTTGCCGATGCCCGCAGGTCCCTCGACGACGACTGCCGAGCCCCGACCGTGAGCCGCATCAACGGTCAGCCGACGAAGGCGCTCGAGCTCTTCGTCGCGCTCGAGCAGCTCGTGCGACGCCACCGCGGCCGTGGCCGACACGGCGTGAGCCTAGTTGCGGAGGTCGGGAACACCGGCAGCCAACTCGGCGACGATGCTCGCGGCCGGGACGACAGCCGTGACGGCGCCTACCGACTGGCCCGCGTAGAGCGACATCGCCTCGATCGCACCCGTCGATCCCTCGGTGGGCGGGATCGAACCGAAGCGCGGCACCGGCAGCCGCATCCCGCCGAGCACCACCTCACCGGCTCGCTCCGGGCCGAGGGACTCGGCGTTGCGCAGCGCCGACACCAGCACCCGCTGCGTCGTTTCGACCGGGTCGCCGACGCTGAACGCCCGCGTGAGGACGGCGTCGGCCGCGCGCGCGGCGACCAGCGCCTCCTTGTAGCGAGGGTGAGCGGCGCTCTCGACAGCGGCGATGAACCGAGTACCGACGCGGGCCGCGGCGGCCCCGGCTGCGAGCACCGCGGCGACTCCGCGCGCGCTGCCGATCCCGCCGGCCGCGACGACCGGCACGGTGACGGCATCCAAGACCTCGTCCAGCAGCGGCAGCAACCCGAGCTCGCCAGCCGGATGGCCTCCCGCCTCGACGCCCTGGACGACGACCAGGTCACAGCCCGCCGCTTCCGCCGCCCGCGCCTGCTCGGCGTCGGCGACCTGCCACGAGGCCAGTGCGCCACCGGCGTGCACGGTCTCCACGATCTGGGCGTCAGGCTCGGCGATGAACAGGTCGACCAGGGGCGCCTTGCCCGCCGCCAGCTCGAGGCACTCGCGGTCGAGGAAGACGCCGACGAAGTTGACTCCGTAGGCACGGGTTCGAGCGTTGAGGTCGTCGATGACCCGCTCGAGATACGGCGCCTGCAGGAAGGCTGCCGGGAACATGCCGTGACCGCCCGCGGCGGCGACCGCCGCCGGTAGCTCGGCATCGCCCACGACGCCCGCCATCGGCGCGCTCTGGATCGGCACCCGGCAGCCGACGAGATCGGTGAAGGCCGCCACCGGGGAGGAGGGAGGAGCGATGCTGTGCATGACCCGATCGTGAGCCTCCGCGGCAGCGTTCGCATCGTGGAGGTCACCGAAGTCTTTTTCGTCGGGTGCGGACGGCGCGCCGCGCTCTTAGGAGTCAATGACTGCTATCGTCGAACTGTGCTCATCGCGTCTCGCTGCCGGTGGCTCGTCGGGCCCGGCAGATGGCGTGTGCGAGGCCGCATCGAGCGGTTCGTCGAGCCGGCCGCGCTGCTCCTGCTCCGCGAGGGCCCGCGCCACGGCTACGAGCTCAAGGAGCAGGTCGCCGCGCTGTTCGGCGGTGACGGGGCCGACGTCGCCAATCTCTACCGCCTGCTGCGCCAGCTCGAGGTCGAAGGCATCGTCCGTTCCACCTGGGACACCGGCGGGAGTGGACCGGCGCGCCGGACATACCGGCTGACGCGGTCCGGGCGGATCCTGCTCGACCAGTGGGCCGACGCGCTGCGAGTCCTCGACCACACGACGCACGCCTTTCTCGCCCGTCACGAACGTGTCGCTGCCGAGCCGACGCCTCGAAAGGGGAGCTGACCATGTCCGAAGCCGACGCCGTCCGTGATCGCTGGGGTGTCCCTGCTGGTCGGGACGTGCGCCTCCCCGGGCGGGGGACCACGTTCGTACGCGAGGCAGCTGGCCCTCCCGGCGCGCCGACGGTCGTGCTCCTGCACGGACTCGGGGCCACGGGCGCGCTGAACTGGCCGGGCGCGTTCACCGCACTGTCGCCACGCTTCCACGTCGTCGCCGTCGATCACCGTGGCCACGGCCACGGCATGCGCTCGCCGTTCCGCCTGCGCGACTGCGCCGACGACATCGTCGCCCTTGCCGACGAGCTCGGCGTCGAGGAGGTGATCGCGGCCGGCTACTCGATGGGAGGTCCGATCGGCCTGCTCGCTCGCCGCCGCCACCCGTCACGGGTGTCGGGGCTCGTGTTGTGCGCGACGAGCGCCCGCTTCCGCGATGACGACGCCGCCACCTCGCCGCTGGCTACCACGATCGCCACCTCGATGCGGCTCACGCCGCCCGCCGTACGACGCCAGCTCGCCGAATCCGCGGCTCGCTACTTGCAGCGTGAGACCGCGGCGTCGCCGACGTTCATCGACGAGGCCCGCCGCCACGACCCGGCCGCGCTCATCGAGGCGGCCCGTTCGGTGCGCCGCTTCGACGCCCGGCGGTGGCTCGGCGCGCTCGGCTGCCCGGTGGCCAGCGTGATCACCGAGCGCGACCAGCTCGTCCTGCCGAGGTGGCAGCTCGAGCTCGCCCGCGACACCGGCGCCACCGTCCACCCGGTGGCCGGCGACCACTACGTCGCCGTCCGGGATCCAGGTCGGTTCCTCCCGGTGCTGCTCAGCGCCTGCCGGTCGGTCGCCACGCGAACCGTCAGCCGTAGCGGTCCCGAGCAGGCCGCTTCCGGCTGAGGTGGCCTGTGGTGGGCGTTTGGGTTGGGCGAGCGTCGCTGCGGGGCGGCGGCGGCGAGCTTCGGAGGTGAGGCGAGCAGCTTGGCTGCGGGCGCTGTGGTGGGCGTTTGGGGTGGGCGAGTGTCGCTGCGGAGCGGCGGCGGCGAGCTTGGGAGGTGAGGCGAGCAGCTTGGCTGCGAGCCGAACCCGAGCAACTAGTAGACGATGACGCCGCGGATGTTGGTGCCGTCGCGCATCGCTTGGTAGCCCTCGTTGATCTGGTCCAGCGTGTAGCGGGTGGTGATCAGCTCGTCGAGCTTGAGCCCTCCGCTGCGGTACATCTCGAGCAGGCGGGGGATGTCGGTCCGCGGGGCGAGCGAGCCGAAGATCGTGCCCTTGACCTCCATGTTCCACATCGCCAGTTTGAACAGGCTGATTGCCGCGTCCTTCTGCTCGATCGGGGCGACGGCGGTGACGACCATCGTCCCGCCCTTGCCGGTCAAGGCCTGGGCCAGCTCCATCATCTCGCCGTGCATCACGCCCGGCGTCATGATCACCTTGTCGGCCATCTGCCCGTTGGTCATCGCCGTCACCTCGGGCAGCGCCTCGGCCATCGAGGCGAATGTGTGCGTGGCGCCGAGCTCCATCGCCGTCTCGCGCTTGAACTCGACCGGGTCGACAGCAACGATCCGGCCGGCGCCGGCCATGCGCGCGCCCTGCACGGCGTTGATCCCGATCCCCCCGATCCCCACGATGACGACCGTGTCGCCGACGTGGACGTCGGCGCGCCTCGTGGCCGAGCCCCATCCTGTCGCCACGCCGCAGGAGACGAGCGACACGCATTCCATCGGCAGGTCCGGGTCGACCTTGATCACCGACATCTCGGACACGCAGGTCAGCTCGGCGAACGTGCCGAGCTTGGCGAACAACGTCACCGGACGGCCATCGACGAAGTGGCGGTGGGTGCCGTCGGTGATCATCCCGCCGCCAAACGTGCCCCTGCCGTTGTCGCACAGATTGCCCCGCCCGGTCGCGCAGTAGCGGCACTGCCCGCACGACGGCACGAAGCTGGCCGACACGTGGTCACCCGGCGCGACGGAGCGGACCTCCGGACCGACCGCTTCGATGACGCCGGCGCCCTCGTGACCGCCGATGATCGGGAACAGCGACTCGATCCCCAGCGCTGTCAGCATCTCCGATGTCGGCGCCATGTCGCCGGTCACGAGATGCTCGTCGCTGTGGCACAGACCGGCCGCCTTCCAGCGCACGAGGACCTCCCCGCGCTTGGGCGGATCGACCTCGATCTCCTGCACCTTCCACGGCTCGTGCAGCCCCCACAGGACGGCGGCGCGGCTCCTCATCGGGTCCAGTCCTCCGGGAGGCTCGTCGGGGTGAAGCGGCAATCCATCCGCTTGATGCCGTTGATGAACGGCGACAGCAGCCGCGCCGGCTCGCTCGTGATCTCGAGATCGGGCAGCCCACGGAAGATGGCGTCGAACATCATCGTGATCTCCCGCCGGGCGAGGTTGGCGCCGAGGCAGAAGTGCGGGCCGCCGGCGCCGTAGCCAACTTGCGCTCTGGCGTTGGGCCGGGTGATGTCGAAGCGGTGGCCGTCGTCGAACACGGTTTCGTCGCGGTTGGCCGACCAGTACCACATCACGACCTTGTCGCCCGCCGCGATCTCGGTGTCGCCGATGCGGGTGTCCTCCAGCGCGGTGCGGCGCATGTGGATAACCGGGCTCGCCCAGCGCACGATCTCCTCGATCGCCTCGGGCGTGCGGGCGTCGAAGTCGTCCTGCCAGAGCCGGCGCTGGTCGGGATGGTCGGTCAGCAGCTTCATGCCCCAGCTGATGGCGTTGCGGGTCGTCTCGTTGCCGGCGACGGCGAGGAGGATGAAGAACGAGCCGAACTCCGCCGGCGTCAGGCGGTCGCCCTCCACCTCGGCCTGCATCAACGCTGACACGAGGTCGTCGCGCGGGTGGTCGAGGCGGTCCTGGCCGAGCGCCTGGGCGTAGGCGTACATCGACATCGCGGCGTTGACCAGGGCGTCGAACGAGCCGCCGAAGTCGGGGTCGCCAGCGCCGAGGATCACGTTCGTCCAGTCGAACACGTCGCCCTCGTCCGCGCTCGGCACGCCGAGCATGTCGCAGATGATCTGCAGCGGCAGGGCGGCGGCGAACGTCTCCACGAAGTCGCACTCGCCGCGCTCGGCGGCCGCGGCGACCAGCTGGCGGGCGCGGACTCGCACGCTCTCGTCGATCGTCGCCACCGTCTTGGGTGTGAACCCCTTCTGCACGAGCTGGCGCAGCTTGGCGTGACGGGGGTCGTCGAGCACGATCATCGAGCCGAAGAACTCACGGGTGTCCGGTGAGTCCTCGGACACCGTGATCCCGCCCGTCGAGCTGAAGATCTGCGGCCGGCGGCTGACGGTGCGCACGTCCTCGTAGCGGGTCAGCGACCAGTATCCGGGGCCGGCCGGCGCGCCCTCCAGGACGTCGAGCTCGGGATGGAACGCGATCGGGCAGCGCTCACGCAGCGCGGCGAACGCCCGGTCCCGCTCGTCGAGCGGCTGCGACCAGAACCCGAACGTCCCCAGCTGGATGTCATCGACCGTCAGTGCCTGGCTCGGTGGCATGGCGTCCCCTTTCCCGACCGCCCCGCGCGGTGTCACCTCACCGTAGCGATGCGCCCGCGGCGCCCCGGCCTCGGGCGGTCGACCGTCACGGCACCTGTGGGGCGACGTCGGTCATGAAGTGCTCCATGGCCGCGCGGCGGCCCTCGAGGCCGCCCGGCGCGACTGGGTCGAGGAGGATGTGGTCGACGCCGACTGCGGCCCAGCGGCCGATCGTGTCGGTCATCTCGTCCGGCGAACCGGCGATCGACTTGGCCGGCGGCATCGACCCTGCCGGGTCGAGGTACAGGCGTACCGACAGGTGGATGTCTGCCGGCGCCCGTTCCTCCTCCTCACCCAGCTCCTGCACCCGCCGCCACGCCTGCTCGACCTCGCCGATCGGCTGGAACGCGGCGTGGAACGCGTCGCCGTAACGAGCGGCGCGCCGGAACGCGGCCTCGGTAGCGCCGCCGACCCAGACCGGCAGCGACCGCTGCACCGGCTTGGGCGCGAAGCCGACCTCCGGCACGTCGTAGAACCGGCCGTGGTAGCTCGGTGTCGGCTCGGTGAACAGCGTCCGGAACAGCTCCAGCTGCTCGTCGGCGCGGCGGCCGCGGTGGTCGTAGGGCATGCCGAGGATGGCGAACTCCTCCTCCATCCAGCCCACGCCGACGCCGAAGATCACCCGCCCCTCGGACATGACGTCGAGCGAGGCGACCGCCTTGGCCGTCAGTAGTGGCGGGCGGTAGCCGAGGATGAGCACGGTCGTGCCGAGGCGGACCCGCTCGGTGCAGCCGGCGACGAAGAACAACGTCCCCAGCGGGTCGAGCCACGGCATGTCCGGCGACGGGGCGAACGAGCCGTCATCGGAGTAGGGGTACTTCGACGCGATCGAGCTTGGCCAGGCAATGTGGTCGCTCACCCACACCGAGTGGAACCCCAGGGCCTCGGCCTGCTGGGCCACGTCGATGAGCGTGGTCCTCGTCGCGTTGCGACCGAGCTGCGGGAGGTGGATACCCCAGTCCATCGGCCCATCCTGTCCAGCAGGAGTCACGGATGCCGAACTCGCACACGTTGCGGGCCGAGGAGTGGTTCACTGGCGCGATGGCGAGGCTCCTGGTCGTCAGCGACTCGCACCTCTCGCAATCAGAGCCGTCCGCCGACGAGAACTGGGACGCCATCGCCCGCGAGGTCGATCGGCGGCGGCCCGATCTCGTGGTCCACGTCGGCGACATCTCGCTCGATGGGGCGAACGATCGGCGCGACCTCGAGCACGCCCGCCGCCGGCTCGACGAGCTGGTCGTGCCGTGGCGGGCGATCCCGGGCAACCACGACATCGGCGACTTCGGCGAGACGAGCGATCCTGTCGACGCCGCCCGCCGCGCGGCGTTCCACGAGGTGTTCGGGCCGACGGACTGGTGCCTCGATCTCGACGGCTGGCGCCTCGTCGGCGTGGACATCCAGACGCTGTCGTCGCCGCTTCCCGAGAGCGCCGCGCTCTGGCGATGGCTCTCCGCGGCGCTGGCCGGCGAGCAGCAGACCGCGCTGTTCGTGCACCGCCCGCTGCGCACCCACGACGCCGGCGAGGTCGACGACGCCGACCGCTACGTCACCGGCGCCACCCGTGAACGGATCGCCGGCATCCTCGACCAGGCGGGCGTGGCGCTGGTGGTCAGCGGTCACATCCACCAGTGGCGACAGGTGACCGCCGACGGGAGGATGTACGTGTGGGCGCCCTCGACGTGGGCGAGCCTGCCCGACGACGTCCAGCCGGCGATCGGCACCAAGGTCACCGGCGCCGTGGCGATCGAGCTCGGCGCGACGGCGACGGCGACGCTCGTGCGCCCGCCCGGCCTCGCCGACCTGACGAGCGGCGTCGACTTCCCGTCGCCCTACGCCCACCGCCACTGAAGCCGGGGCTCTGTGGGAGGGAATAGACGCGAAACGCGTCTCTTCCCTCCCACAGAACTTGCGGTGCGGCGTCAGTCGGCAGCGGTGACGTGGCTGCTGACGAACTCCGGGTAGGCGAGCACGCCCATCTCCGGGAGGTCGAGGCCATCCAGCTCGTCGGACTCCTTGGAGCGGATGCCGCCCTTGCCCCTCGACTTGGAGATCGAGTCCTGGATCCGGAAGAACGAATAGGCGACGCCGAAGATCACGGTCCACAGCACGACGACGCCGAGGAGCTGGGCGAAGAACTGACCGGCGTCGCCCCAGAACAGGCCCTTGACGCCCTCGACGTCCGAGCCGTTCCACCCGCCGCCGTAGCTGCCGTTGGCGAACAGCCCGACGGCCAGCACGCCGAACGTGCCGTTGACGCCATGGACGGCGATCGCGCCGACGGGGTCGTCGACCTTCAGCTTGCGCTCGACGAACCACACCGCCTCGATGACGAGCACGCCGGCGATGATGCCGATGACCATCGACATCGCCGGGGAGACGAACGCGCACGGAGCGGTGATCGCGACGAGGCCGGCGAGCATGCCGTTGGCCATCATGCCGGGGTCGGGCTTGCCCGACCGCCGCGTGATCCACACCATCGAGGCGATGGCGCCGAACGCGCCGGCGATGGCGGTGTTCGTGGCCACGGTCGCGAACTGGATGTCCTGAGCCGACAGCGTGGAGGCGGCGTTGAAGCCGAACCAGCCGAACAGCAGGATGAACGTGCCGAGCATGGCCATCGGGATGTGGTGGCCGGGGATCGCCCGCGGCTTGCCGTCGGGTCCGTACTTGCCGCGGCGCGGTCCGAGCACGAGCGCACCGGCCAGGGCGGCGACACCGCCAACCGTGTGCACGACGCCGGAGCCGGCGAAGTCGACGTAGCCGGCACCCATGCCCATCGTGTCCCAGGTCTTGGACAGCCAGCCGCCGCCCCATGTCCATGCCGCGAACAGCGGGTAGTAGATGCCGCCGCAGAAGAAGCCCCAGATGACGAAGCTGCCCCACTTCCAGCGCTCGGCCATCGCCCCGGTCGGGATCGTGGCCGTGGTGTCCATGAAGGCGACCATGTAGAGGAAGAAGGCCAGGACGCCGGGTGTGATCCCGCCTCCCGACAGCGCCCAGCCGCCCTTCCACAGGAACACCCAGTTGCCGCTGCCGAGCAGGTTCGATCCGACCGCCGCGCCGGTTCCGCCGAAGTACCCGGACATGTCGACAGCGCTCAGCGAGAGCGGGAACCCGATCAGGAAGAACCCGATGAAGCCGAGCCCGAAGATGGCGAAGTTCGTGCTGACGACGTGGGCGGCGTGCTTGGCCCGGCAGAAGCCGGTCTCGACCAGCGCGAAGCCCGCCTGCATGAAGATCACCAGCACGGCGCCGATGACCACCCACAGCATGTTGAGGTTGCCGCCCAACACGGTCACCGGATCGTCACCCTGGGCGAAGGCGACGCCACCGGTGAACATCGTGACGAAGGCGGCACCGGCGGTACCGCCCAGGACGTACTTGAGCGCCCGTTTCTTCAGCAATGGTCTCTCCCTGGGCTCGAGGTCGCGCGGACCTGGCATCGCCCGCCCGGGCGATCCGCGGGGTATCTCACCGGCCGATCGTTTCGTGCGCGGCACCGCAACGTTTCGGATCTGTTGCGTTCTCGCGCGCACCCCGCTGATCAGCGGCGCAGCGAGAACCGCGCCCGCCTGGCGCGGGCGGGGACGCCGGCCAGCGCCGCCTCGACGCGGCCCATCGCCCGCTCGTCGAGCTTGCGCCCGTGGCGATCGGTGACGGCGAAGCGATCGACGAGGGCACGGCCGTCCGTCGTGATCCGGGCGCTGTGCACGGCGACGCCAGCAGCGGCGAAGGCGGCGGCGACGGCGGCGAGCATCCCCGGCTCGTCCGGGGCAGCGACACATGCCGAGGTGTGCCACGGCAAGGCGGTGTTGTCGAACGTCACCGACACGCCTGCCAGCGGCTCGAGCACGACTCTCGCCCGCAGCTGCTCCTCCATCCGCTGCGCCAGGTCACGGGCTCGCGGCCGCACCGCGCTGCGCAGGAAGAACGTGTCGACGACGCCGCCGTCGGGCCATGTGGCGACGGTCGCCGCCACGATGTCGCACCCCGACGCGGTCAGCGCGCGGCACAGGTGGGCGAGCACGCCCTCGGCATCGCGGCAGGCGACGTCGATCAGCCAGTGATCGGGCGTCGGGTCGGGGCTGACCGCCACCCGGACCGTTCCGGGGCCCGGCAATGGCTCGAGCAGCCGCGCTTGGCGGGCCAGCTCCTCGGGTTCATGGCTCAGGAGGTAGCTGACCGGCGCTGCACGCAGCCGCTCGATCGCCGCTGGCTCCTCCGACATCCCCTCCGCCTCGGCGCGGCGCCGGGCGGCGAGGGCGTCGGCCCCCTCGCCGAGCACCTCCGGGTGGTGCAGCAGGTCGACGACGAGGCCGTGCAGCTCGTCGAGCCCGTCGCGGTGGCGCTGGTCGATCCCGGCGGCCATGGTCAGCAGGTATGCGTCGGTCGCCGCACCCGGCGACCCGATCTCGGTGGCCAGCTGGCGAACCTCCGCTGGGCTGTAGCCGTCGACGTCGGCCGCCGCGGCGCGCAGCAGCCGCGCCGATGCCAGCAGGTGGACGACGCGGTCGGCCTCGTCGACGGCGAGCTCGGCGAGCAGCTGGCGCACGGCCGGCTCGTTGGCGTCGAGGCCGAGCACGTCGATCACCAGCGCGGCCAGCGGGGGCATGCGGGGGGCGTCGCCCCGTTCGCCGTCGGCGTCGGCGAGCAGCTCGGCGAGCCGGGCGACGGTCGGGAAGCGCAGGATGTACAGCGGATCGAGCTCGCTCGGGTCGGCACGGCGGCGGGCGAGGGCATCGGCGATCGTCGGCACGCCGCGCGCCAGGACGCCGGTCACGTCGAGGAAGCGCACCGCACGCGGGCTGCCACGGCGCAGGAGGTCGACCAGCGCATCGGTGTCCGCGGCGGTCCACGTCAGCGGCACGCCGCGGCGCTCGGCGAACCAGGCGAGCAGCTCGTCGGACGGTCGCCCGCCGTCGATCGCAGCAGCCGCTTGCAGCGCGACCGGCACCATCTGCGCGGCGGGCGGGTGGCCGCCCAGGACGAGCCAGCCATCGTCGCGGCCGATCCACCCCTCGGCGGGCTCGTCGGTCACGCCCTCGTCGATCGTGCCGACGTCGACGGTCCCGACGGCCGCGATCCGCCAGCGCAGGAGCGGTGGCGTGACAACCGTCGAGAGCAGCACGACGAGCAGCAAGGCGCCGTACAGCTCGTCATCGAGCACGCCCTGGGCCAGGCCGATGCTGGCGAAGATCAGGCCGACCTCACCGCGGGGGATCATCCCGATGCCGATGAGCAGGCGGTCGGTGCGCGTGCCGGCGGCGCCGACCATCGACACGATCTTGCCGGCGACGGCGATGGCGAACAGGATTCCGGCGTCGGCGAGCACGTTCGGGCGGAACATCGCCCCGAGATCGGCGTTGACGCCGATCAGCACGAAGAAGACCGGGATGAACACGTTGCCGACGCTGTTCAGGTCGGCGGCCACCCGATCGTGGTGGCGGCTGCGGCCGATCGCCAGGCCGGCCATGAAGGCGCCGATGATGAACGCCAGCTGCGCTGCGTCGGCGAGGACGGCGAACCCGAGGACCAGCACGAGGGCGGCGACGGTGAGTGTGGTCCCCGAGCGCGAGAAGCGCTCGATGCGCTCGAGCACGTGGGGTACCACGAGTAACCCGACGAGGCCCGAGAGGACGAGGAACCCGAGCGCGGCGAGGAGGGTGGTGATCACCAGCCCGGCGGTGACGCTGTCGCCGCTGACGACCTTGACGACGACCGTCAGGATGATCAGGCCGAGGACGTCGTCGGCGACGGCGGCTCCGAGCACGATCCTCGCCTCGGTGGTGGCCAGGGCGCGCAGGTCGCCGAACACGCGGGCGGTGATCCCGACGGATGTCGCGGTGAGCGCGGCGCCGAGGAAGATCGCCGTCCCCGACGACCAGCCGAGGCCGATCCCGGCGAACGCGCCGGTGGCGAACGGCACGGCGACTCCGATCACCGCGACGAGCATCGATGCCCGCCCGACGCGGCCCAGCTCGGTCAGGTCCATCTCCATGCCGACCTGGACGAGCAGCAGCAGCACCCCGATCTCGGCGATCATCCCCAGGCTCACCCCGCGCTCGGCGCCGAGGTCGACAAGCCCGAGCACGGACGGCCCGACGAGGATCCCGGCGACGATCTCGCCGAGCACGGCCGGGATCCCGAACCGCTCGACGACCTCGGCGGCGATCTTGGCCGCGGCGATGACGACGAGCAGGTCGAGCAGGAGGCGGGCGAGGTCGACCGACTCGGCGGCGAGCACGTCAGGCGTGGCCCGAGACGATCGCCAGCGCGGCGCTGACCGCGTCGGGGCTGAGGCGCCAGCCTCGCCGGCGGACTGTCACGATGGCGTCGGGTCCGAGCGCCCGGCGGACGCCGACCAGCACGGACTCGCAGCGGCGGGGGCTGAGATCGTCGAGCCCGGCGTCGCGGCGCAGCGTGCCGCGGTCGATCACCCGGCCCTGCTGCTCGACGAGCACGCTGAGCACGGCCCGCTCCCGCCGCCCGAGCTGGACGTTCTGCACGTCAGGAGCGTACGGAAGCAGTGTTACCCCCGTGTGAACAACGTCGTTGGAGGGTTTCCGCGGTTGGAGTGTTTGCGCCGGGGCTTCCCCCGGCGAAACCCTCCAATGCGTCGGACTCACGCTGGCGAGGCGAAAGTCAGGAGAACGCGGTGAGGGCGGGGGCGTCCTGGTAGGGCTGGTGGTCGGTGTGCGGGCTCGGCTCGACGGGCGTGCCGAGGGCTCCGGCGTAGGCGTCGATGCCGATCGTCTCGCCGCCCTCGCAGGTCCAATCGGCCTCGGAGCAGTCCCACCCCGGTGCAGCCGTGGCGTCGAGGGCGCCCGTCCAGTACAGCGTGACACCGACGCCGCCGGCCGGGGCGCAGCCGTCGGCGCTGTGGTCGGGCACCGGGTCGTCGACGACGACGCCGACGAGACGCCCGTCTAGCGTCTCACCGTGGCAGTACAGGCTGGCGGCGAACGAGGCACCGTTGGAGAAGCCGCCGACGATGACCTGATCGCAGCCCGCGGCCGCTGACTCGACGATCGCCAGCGCCTCGGCGTAGCGATCCGCCGGGAAGTACAGCCACTGCCGGCCGTCCCAGCCGTCGGCATTGCCGGTGGGCGAGAGCACCGTCATATCGCCCTCCACGCTCGTCGGCGCGCCGGCGCCCCCCTTGCCGTGCAGGCGAACGAGGCACCGCCCGGATGGGGCGGTCAAGACCGAAGGCGCCGTCGTGGCCGTCGCCGCATCGTCTCCTTCTCCGCCGCAGCCCAGCGGCACCGCGCCCAGCGCGGCGGCCACCGCCGTCGCGGTGAGCGTCCGGTGACGCCGCGGCGATCCCACGATCCGACCGTATCCGGTGCCCGAACTGACGAGCCGGCAGCGCCGATCGGCGGTACGCTCGCCCGCTTCCACGGTGGCACCGGGCGGGATCGGTTGATTGAGAGGCAGCGGACGATGGGCCAGAGCAGGGCAACGACTCGATCGGCGCGTCGACTGGCGATCGCGATGGCGGTGACAGTGCTTGCCATCGGCACGACGGCCTGCAGCGCGGTGAGCAATCCAGGCGCGTCGCAGACCGCGACGCCGCCTGCTCCCGCTCCCACCGCCGCGCCGGCGCCTGTCGCCCCGCCGCCTGCGCACGCCGCCGCGACGCCGCCGGCTTCGGTCGCCCCGCCGCCCACGCCCACCACCGCTGCGCCGGCTCCGATCGTCCCAGCGCCCACGACGACCGCCCCGACCGCCTCCTCGGCGCCCACGCCGACCGTTCCTGGCACGCCGGGCGAACGCTGGCCGTCGTCCATCGCCGGCCGCAAGATCCTCGACCAGCACGGCAACGTGTACCTGATCCGGACCTTCTCGTCGTGGGGAATGGCGTCGAACCTGTCCGACGCCGACATCACGTCGTCACTCGAGGGGCTCGCGAGTCGCGGCTTCAACGGGGTGACCGTGTGGATCGGCGGTGGCGGCAGCTACGGCAGCGACTGGAGCAGGTACCAGCAGAAGGCGACGGGCCAGAGCCTGTGGATGGGCACGCCGTGGGCGTCGTCGCTCGGCCCGGGGTGGGGCTCACTCGACCACCTCGTGTCCGAAGCGGGGCGCCGCGGCATCGTCGTGTGGATGAGCCTCAACGGTGGCAACGGTGAGTCCGGCGCCCGCGCCGACTGGGAGGCCGTCGACGATGCCGACATGCATGACGCCGGCGTCGCCGTCGCCACCCGGTATCGGTCGGCACCGAACGTCGGGTGGCATGTCATGTTCGACGACGGGAGCGACCCGACCAGCACGGCCGGACGCCGGGTCGAGGCCTTCTTCGACGGGGTCAACGACACCGAGGGCGCCGCGACCCGTCCGGTCCGATGGTTGGAGGTTGGCAACGGCTCCTCGACGAACGAACAGGGGTGGCTGCGGTCGAGCAGCTTCAATGCCACCATCAACGCTTGGTACGACTACGGGAGCAACTCGACCGAGATCGCCGAAGCCGGCTACACCGAGGTCGGCACGGTCCCCGTCGGCGACTGCGAACCGCCCTACGACGGCGCACCGCACTACAGCGGGAACGCCGGCCAGCAGCTTCGCGAGCGGTCCTACAGCACCTTCCTCGAGGGCGGCTCGCTGATCAACTATGGCCACGAGGACTGGTGGCCGTTCGGTTTGCGCGGCCTCTACTCGGAGGGCCTCACCTGGCCGGAGGTAAACGGGGATGTCCACACCGTCCAGCAGTCCTACGCCTGGACGTTGCTCGACCAGTTCGTCGCCGACCCGACATGGGTTCCCGACGACGGGTCGTTCGTGACGACCGGGACCGGTGATGGTGACACGAAGGCTGCGGCCGGGCGCTCCGACACCACCGCGGTCGCCTACTTCCCGTCGTCGCGCAGCGTGGTCGTGAACACCACTGTGATCTCCACGACCGACCCGGTAAGCCTGCGATGGTACGACCCGACCACCGGCAGCTACACCGTCATCGCGCAGTCCGAGGCCCCCCAGTCCAACCGGACGGTGTCGTACCCATCGGGGCACGGCGACGGCACCGGCGACTGGGCGCTGGTCGTCGAACTGGCGAACTCGTAGGCGGATCCGCCGGTACGATCGCCGGCCAGATCGGATACACGGGCACAGGCGGGTACGGGACGAGCGGGAGGGTGGCGGGCGATGGCCGACAATCGGGCGTGTGGTGGATCGGCGCGGCGGTTCGCGGCGGCGACGGCGATGGCGTTGTTGGCCATTGCCGCGGTCGCGTGCGGTGGCGACGACGGCGGGGAGCCGCCAGCTCCTGACTTCTCGATCGTGGCTCGGCCGGCGGCCGCGAAATCCGGGTCGGCCGTCAGCCAGTACGCCGTCTCCGATGACACCCAGGTGATGTGGGGCATCGACGAGCGGACGCAGCCCGCGGCGTCGCCGGTGTACCCGCTGAGCGTGTCGGACGACGGCCGATACCTCGTCGACCAGAACGGCGAGCCGTGGCGCATCCAGGCCGACGCGGCCTGGATGATGTCGAGCGAGGCCACGCCGGAACAGGTCGACCAGTACCTCGACACTCGCAAGGCGCAGGGGTTCAACTCCTTCTACCTGATGGCCGCCGTGCACCCCGGGGGGTACGAGGCCGCAAAGCACGCTCCCAACAACCGCGACGGCGACCCGCCCTTCGCCACGCCGGGTGACTTCTCCACCGCCGGCGCCACCGACGCCTCGGAGCGGTATTGGCAGTGGATCGACTCGATCATCGACAAGGCGGCCGACCGTGGGATCGTCGTCATGCTCTCCTACAGCTACCTCGGCTGGAGCGGCGGCAACATGGGGTGGTACAGCGAGATCACGACCCAGCCCAGCCGCAAGTCGCTGCACGACTGGGGCGAGTGGTTGGGGCACCGGTACAAGGACAAACCCAACATCATCTGGTTCGGGCTCGGCGACTTCGCACCACCAGCGGGCTCGGAGGGCTCGCTGCGAACGGTCGAGATCGCCAAGGGCATCCGTGACTCCGGCGCCCTGCAGCCCTTCATGGCCGAGCCGAACCCGCCCGACGAGATCCCAGGTGAGCACGCCGACTTCGGCCCGGTCGTCGACATGAACAGCTTCTACGGCTACGGACCCGACGGCATCGGCACGACGTACGAGACCGCTCGCCGCGCGTGGAACCTCACCCCCATCAAGCCGGCGTGGATGCAGGAAGGCACCTACGAGTTCGAGAACAACTGGGGCCACTACAGCGGCGAGCCGTGGGACACTCGGCGTGGTCGCTTCTGGGCCGTCCTCGCCGGCGGCACGGCCGGCGACGGGTTCGGGTCGCGCGATGTCTGGCAGTGGAAGGACATCCCGGCCTCGCTCGACACCCCCGGCGCCGCCGAGTCGACCTACGCGTTCGACCTGTTCGCCTCGATGCCGTGGTGGTCGCTGCGACCCTCGGGCGACGACCCGGGCGCTGCCGGACGCGACCTCGTGCCGTCCGGAGTCGGCACCTGGGGTGAGCTGGACTACATCACGGCGGCCGTGACGGCCGAGGGCGATTGGCTGCTTGCCTACGTACCGAACATGGAGCAGGGTCAGCGAACGTTCAGCGTCGACATGGGAGCGCTCAATGGTCCGAGTCGGGCGCGGTGGTTCGACCCGGCCACCGGCAATTACCTCGCGATCGGCGAGGACTACGCCAACGAGGGCGAGCGCGAGTTCACCACGCCCGGCAAGCGCGAGGACAAGACCGACGACTGGGTCCTCGTGCTCGACACCGCCGACGACTCGCCGTGCGGCTCGATCACCCCAAGCGGGGAGTACACCGCGCCGACGAGCATCCCTGCCGGCGTGACGTGCGAGGTGACCGCGGCCAAGGCGGACGATCCGGATGTCATCGCCCGTGCCCCGATCTCGACGCGCTGAGCGAGGATCCGGCGCTTGCACGGACCGATACCGGTTGTGGGCCGCGAACGCCCGCAGTACCCTCCGCGCGGGACTGCAACGTCTGCTCGGGCGCGGAAGGTGCTGCCATCGGTGGCGGCGGAGGGAGCACAGGAATGATCTTCGACGAGACCTCGCTCGGCGGGGCGTTCGTGATCGAGCTCGAGCGGCGCGAGGACGACCGCGGGTTCTTCGCCCGCACGTTCTGCCAGAAGGAGTTTGCCGACCACGGCCTCAAGCCGGTCATCGCCCAGGCCAACCTGGCGTTCAACGTGCGTCAGGGCACGTTGCGGGGGATGCACTTCCAGTACCCGCCGGCCGCCGAGACGAAGCTCGTGCGCTGCACACGGGGCGCGATCCTCGACATCATCGTCGACCTCCGCCCGGAGAGCCCGACGTATCTCCAGCACATCGCCGTCGAGCTGACCGCCGACAACCACCGCGGGCTGTACGTGCCCGAGCGATTCGCCCACGGCTACCAGGTCCTCGAGGACGCCACCGAGACCAGCTACCAGGTCGGCGAGTTCTACACCCCCGACACCGAGGGTGGGCTGCGCCACGACGACCCCCGCCTCGGCCTCCAGTGGCCGCTGCCGGTGACGGAGATCTCGCCCAAGGACGCAGCATGGAAGTCGCTCGACGAGATCGAGCCCGAGTTGAAGCAGCGGATGAGCGCCTGACGGCGCTCCGAGGGAGGCAGCGATGATCATCGTCGACAACGCGCTGAAGGCGCGAGAGGCCGCAGGGCGCCCGATCCAGGTGGGCATGGTCGGGGCGGGTTTCATGGGCCAGGGGTTGACCAACCAGATCACCAACAGCGTGCCCGGCATGCGGATGGCGGCGATCTACAACCGCAAGCCGGAGCGGGCCGATGGCGTCTACCGCTACTCAGGTCTCGACGACATCGCCCGCGTCGACACCCAGTCGGCGCTCGACGCGGCGATCCTCGCCGGTCGGCCGGCGGTCGCCGAAGATCCATCCCTGATCTGCCGGTCACCGCACATCGACGTCATCGTCGACGTGACGGGCTCGGTCGAGTTCGGCGCCAACGTGTTCCTCGAGGCCTTCGCCCACGGCAAGCACGTGGTGATGATGAACGCCGAGGTCGACGCCACGATCGGCCCGATCCTCCAGACCTACGCCAAGCGCGCCGGTGTCACGCTCTCCGCCTGCGACGGCGACGAGCCGGGGCTGCAGATGAACCTCGTCCGCTGGGTGGCCGGCCTCGGGCTGACCCCGCGGGTCGTGTGCAACATCAAGGGCCTCCAGGACCCGTACCGCAACCCGACGACTCAGCAGGCGTGGGCCGAGCGGTGGGAGCAGAACGCGGCGATGGTGACCTCGTTCGCCGATGGCACGAAGATCAGCTGCGAGCAGACGATCGTCGCCAATGCCACCGGCTTCAAGGTCCTGGAGCGGGGGATGGGCCGCGGGGCCGTGTACGACGGCCCGATCATGGAGTTCACGCGGCGCTACGACATCGACCAGTTGCGCCAGCTCGGGGGCGTCGTCGACTACACGGTCGGTCCAGCAGGTGTGAAGGCGTTCGTGCTCGCCGAGCACTCAGATCCGAAGCAGCGCCACTACCTGCACCTGTACAAGATGGGCGAGGGTCCGCTGTACCCGTTCTGGATCCCCTACCACCTCGTCCACTTCGAGACGCCGTTCTCGCTCGCCCGCGTCGTCGACTTCGGCGACAACCTCGCCCCGCCGCTCGGCGGGCCGGTGGTCGAGGTGTGCGCCGTCGCCAAGCGTGACCTCGAGGCCGGCGAGATCCTCGACGAGTATGGCATGTACATGACCTATGGCGAGGCCACCAACGTCGAGGAGATGAGTGCCGGGCGCTACCTGCCGGAGGGTCTCGTCGAGGGCTGCCGGCTGCTGCGCCCGATCCCCCAGGACGCGGTGATCACCTACGACGACGTGGCGTTGCCCGAGGGTCGCCTGGCCGACCGGCTGCGCGCCGAGCAGTACCGCCACTTCCGCGACGAGACGTGGCTCGAGGAGCACCTCGCGGCTGCGTCGGCGGCCTGAATCAGCGCTCTGGCAACGGGTCGACGCGCTCCAACCAGCACTCGCGCCAGTAACAGGGGATGGCGCGAGGGCAGAACCACCGTGACGTGCTGCGCTCGCCAGAGCAGACGACGCCCTCGAGCGTGACGCAGTCGCGGGTCAGCTCGATCATCCGTCCCGTGCCTTCCTCGATGATTCGCGCGACGCGTTGGCGGACTCGGTACACGCCGCCGCAGAAGGGGAGCATCTCCCGATCGAACCATAGGCCGCGGTTGCGGCCCTGGTCGGTGAGCGTCCTCGCGATCTCCTCCCGCGACTTCACGCGCACCCACTCGCCCGGCTGCAGGTCCAGCCGCTCGGTCACCGGCGACTTCGATGATGGACCCTTGACCGGTACCACGGGCAGCAGCTTGAGGCGGTGCAGCGGCTGTACGGCGGCCGCCCGGGTCATCACCTTGACGAACCTGCCAAGAGGGACGTCTCCGTTGCGGTACTCGTTGAGGTACGGGCCGGGGGCGAACGTCGACAGCTCGTAGGATGCGCGCACCATCTCGGTTGCCTGGCAGGTGTAGCGCAGCGATCCATCGTCGCAGGCCGTGCTGCTGTTGCGTGTCACGAGGTCGGTGAGCGCGCCGACGGCTGAGCCGTCATCGTCGATCGGCTCATTGACCGGCGGCGCGCCTCGAGCCGCTTCCGTGTCGATGCCGCGTAGCCAGGACTCGTGCCAGTAGAACCGGCACGCTGCCTGGCAGCCACCGTGGCCGCTGCCGTCGCAACGCAGGTCGTCGAGCAGCACGGCGTCGTTGATCCGCCGGCTCTTGAGCGAGGAGATCGTGTCGCAGACCTTGTCGGCTCGCCGCTCGACCATGATCCGCTGGCCGCAGAAGGGGATCATCTCGGCCATGAATGGCAGTTCGCCCAGCCGGCCGCGGTGGTCGAGCGTGGCAAGGATCTCGGCGGCGGAGCGGACCTCGACGAGCTCGCCGCGCCGAAAGCCGCGCGCCTTCACCGATTCCTCCCGTCAATCAGCTCTCGGGTCATCGCGACGTCGTTCCTGCCCGGGCGCAAACGGGACCGGATCGCTTCGTAACCGCGGCGACCCAGCACGGTCCGTCCCAGCAAGGCGAGCGTGCGCCATTGGACGACCGTGTCATATGGGCGCACCTTCACACTCTCCCAGAACAGGCGCCATCCCGCCCGCGGGTTGCCACCGAACACGTACTGCGTCGGCAGATGGACCAGCGCCCCGCGCACGACGCGCCGGCGCACGCTGCGATCCGGGAGCCGGTCGCCAAAGCCAGCGAGCGACTCATCGATCACGGGCAGGATCTCGTCGCGCACGACGTGCGCGTCGGGGCGCAGGTGGAGATTGCCGCCATGTTTGCGGAACGCGTACAGCTGGCGATCGAGGTAGCCGACATCGCCCACGGCGCACAACCGCCCGGCGAGCAGCATGTCAGCGACATGCGCATAACGGCGCGGGTAGCCCTCGGTGGCGTAGTACGAGTTCAGTCGAAGCATCGTCCCGCTGTGGTTGAGCGTGAAGGCCAGCACCTGCTCGATCGCCCGATCGCCTGGAAGCACGACATCGCGGTCGTACGCGTGCGACACCCAGAGCACCTGGTCCGCGGGATCGACCATGACGAGTGACGAGTAGGTGAACGCCATCGACGGATGCGCTTCGAGCGACTCGACCTGGACGGCGAACGCATCGGACGCGAGAACGTAGTCGTCGGCGTCGACATGGACGCGGTACGTACCCCGGCAGAGGTTGACGGACTCGCGCAGGCTGGCGAACATGCCCTGATTCTCGGTGTGGGCGACGACACGAACTCGCGCATCTTCAACTTCATGGCTGCGGATGATGTCGAGCGACTCATCCGTCGACGCGTTGTCGACGATGATCAGCTCGAAGTCCTCGAACGTCTGGCCGCGGATCGACCTCAGGTTCTGGTCGAGGAAACGACCGTAGTTGTAGTTGGTGACCGTCACGGAGAGGACCGGATCGCTCATCGGTGCCTCACGGATGCGCCCATGCCTCCCCCCACCCTCCATCCACCACGCCGGCCCATGTTAGACGCAGTTGGGACCTGGCCCCCCCGCCGTGTCGTAGACTTTTCGATCGAGCGTGGCGGTAGGCCAGACGTGGCGACGACGATGCGGTGACGCGCTTCGAGTGAGGGAGGCACGATGACCAAGACGGGAACGGCCGTCGGCGACGTCGTGTACGTCGGGTTCGTGCTCGGCCACGGCGGGGACGCTCTGCAGATGCTCGACCTGGCGCACGGTATGCGTGACAGCGGTGCCGCTGTTCGCATCATCGTCCCGGAGCTCGAGTCGTCGGTCTCCTTCAATCAGCGCTGCGACGAGCTGGGAATCGAGTGCGCACGCAGCCCCCTGATCACGGCGACCCTCGAGGGCGCCCGCCAAGACCCGATCGCCGTCGGCAAGCTCTTGCGGTCGATCGACGAGCCGATCGTGCACTTCCACACAGGCAACTCGTGCTTGCCCCGCGTCGTGATGGCCAATCTGGTGCTGCAGCGCTACCGGCGCTCGTTCGTGACGCTCCAAAGCCCATATGAGACGCTCGAGCCGGGCAGCATGCGGGCACGGTTCTGGGCGGCGACGGCGCGGCGCCGGCTGGCTGCCGTGGTCTCGCCAAGCGAACACGGGTCGCGTTTCCAGCGCCGCTGCGGCATCCCCGATCGACTGGTGACGACGATCCGCAACTCGATCGACGCGGAAGCGATGGGCCGTGGCGACGCAGCGGTCGCCCGCCGCCAGCTCGGCGTCCCCGTGGAGGTGCCGCTCGTCGTGTTCACGTCCCGGCTCGACGGTCAGAAGCGACCGCTCGAAGCGGTACGGATCTTCGCCGGCGTGGCCGCCGAGCACCCGTCCGCGCAGCTCGTGTTCGTTGGCAGCGGCGTCGAGGAGCACCGGGTCATCGCTGAAGCCGCGCGGCTCGGGCTCGCCGAGCGGGTGCGCATGATGGGCTACCAGACCAACGTCCCGGATTGGCTGGCGGCGGCGACGGTGTGGCTGCTGCCGACCGAGCGCGAGAACTTCAGCGTGGCGGTGCTCGAGGCGATGGCCGCCGGCTGCGCCGTGCTGTCGACGACATGCCAGGGCAACGACGAGGTGCTGGTCGACGGGCAGAATTCACGGACGTTTGCCGTTGGTGACGTCGCCGGCGCACAAGCGGCGCTCGGCCAGCTGCTGGCGTCGGTGCCTGAGCGGCGGCGTCTCGGCGACGAGGCGCGGCGAGTGGCGCAGAGCTACTCGGTGGGCCACATGGTCGAGCAGTACCGCCGGCTCTACCAGCGCAGCGACGTCGTGCCGGCAGCCCTGCACGTCGAGCCGGACGAACCGGCCGCTGTCAGACCCTGACGCGGCGCAGGTCCTCGTCGATCCTTCCCTGATCCTGGAGGCGCTTGACCGCTTTCAGGCGGTAGTACTTCCAGCCGTTCCACTCGTCGGGGGTCAGCTCGGCGGCGGTGTACGCCCGGTACAGCTCTTCCACGCCGTCGCGGACGGTCCATCGGGGTTGGAAGCCGGGCAACTGCTCGGCGATCTTCGAGAAGTCGACGCGGTAGTTGCGCGTGTCCGGGGAGGCGTCGGGGGCGAACGTGACCTCGCACCCGGGCACCACATCCTTGACGATCTCGGCGACGTCGCGAATGCGATAGTTCTCGCCGACCATCCCGACGTTGAACGCCTCGTTGTGGATGGCGTCACGCGGCGCCACGAGGCAGGCCTCGAAGGCGTTGATGATGTCGCCGATGTGCACGAGCGGGCGCCAGGGCGTGCCGTCGCTCATCAGCAGGACCTTGCCCGACGTGACGGCGTGGCCGACGAGGTTGTTGACCACGATGTCGGCCCGCAGCCGGCGCGAAGCGCCGTAAGCGGTGGCGTTGCGGAGGTACACCGGCGAGAACGTGTCGCCGGCGAGCTGGCTGACCTCCTGCTCGACGCGCACTTTCGACTCGCCGTACGCGGTCTGCGGGAAGAACGCCGCATGCTCGTCGAGGACGTCGTCGCCGCCGGCGCCGTAGAGGCTGCACGACGAGGCGAACAGGAAGCGCTCGACTCCCGCCTCCTTGGCCGCCGCGGCGAGGCGCACCGAGGCATGGAGGTTGATGTCGTAGGTCAGCTGGGCGTTGAGGTCGCCGAGCGGATCGTTCGACAGCGCGGCCAGGTGGACGACGGCATCGAACCCGTCGAGGTCGGCGGCCGTGACGTCGCGCAGGTCGACGTCGATGTTGTCGACGTCGTCGGGCGGGCGGACGAAGTCGCAGTCGTCGTAGAGGCCGATGTCCAGGCCGACGATGTCGTGGCCCGCCGCGGCCAGCGCGCTGACCATCTCCACGCCGATGTAGCCACGGTGGCCGGTCACCAGCACCCTCATCAGAATCTCTCCCTCCTACAGGACGAGCTTGCGCACGTGGAACGCCTCGGCCGCCGCCACGCCGGCCTCGACCCCGCGCACGGCCATCAGCCCGGCGAACGTCTCGGGTCGGAACCAGTACTTGCCGTGCTGGGTGCCGAAGTGCTTGACGACCAGCTCGACCTTGCGCTCGGCGACCGCTGGTGGCAGCGCGACGAACAGGTTCGGCAGCCCGAGGTCGCCCTCGTACTTCGGGATCTCGTACTCGAGGATCAAGTGGTTGCGCCACGTGTTCCACGCCAACTGGGCGACCGTGCGGTGATCCTGGTGCTCGTCGTGGCGGTGGTGGCAGAGCACGAGGTCGGGGTCGGCACGGCGACGCAGGTCGTTGAAGAAGTCCTTCACCTCGGCGCCGGCGTACGGGAAGTAGCTCTCCTGGAACTGGGCGATCTCGATGTCGGCCGAGCCGGCGGCGGCGAGGAAGTCGGCGGCGCTCTGGCGAGCTTCGATCTCTCGCTCCGGCGTCGCCGAGAGCACGACCCAGCGGACGTGGCTGCCCGGACGGTCGGCGAGCAACCGCAGCATCGTTCCGCCGCAGCCGATCTCGATGTCGTCGCTGTGGGCGCCGATGCACAGGATGTCGAGCGGCCGTGCCGGGTCGCCTCCGAGCGCCACGTCGAGCACCGGCGCAACCTATCGCGCGGCCCCGCGCAGCACGTGGGCGTTCTCGTCACCCAGGGACTACGGTGCCACGCCGCAGGTGCGACCAGACGAGGGAGTGGGCATGAAAGTGGTGCTGTTCTGCGGGGGCATGGGCATGCGCCTGCGGGAATACTCCGAGACGACACCGAAGCCGCTCGTCGAGGTCGGCCCGCGACCGGTGCTGTGGCATCTCATGAAGTACTACGCGCACTATGGGCACAACGAGTTCGTGCTCTGCCTCGGCTACGGCGCGCACCAGATCAAGGAGTTCTTCCTGCGCTACGACGAGTGGGCGACGAACGACTTCGTGCTCGCCGAGGGCGGGCGCACGGTCGAGATGCTCGGGCGGGACATCGAGGACTGGCGGATCACGTTCGTCGACACCGGCGCCGAGTCGAACGTTGGCGAGCGGTTGCGCCGGGTCGAGCGGTTCCTCGGCGACGACGAGGTGTTCCTCGCCAACTACGCCGACGGCCTGTCGGACCTCCCGCTCGACTCGTACGTCGAGTCGTTCCTTGCCCGCGACCGGGTGGCGTGCTTCCTGAGCGTCCCGCTGCCCCAGTCGTTCCATGTCGTGCACACCGACGATCACGGCGACGTCACCGGCCTCGAACCGGTGGCCACGTCGAGGCTGCGGATCAACGCCGGGTTCTTCGTGATGCGCCGTGAGATCTTCCGCTACATGAACCCTGGCGAGGAGCTGGTCGTCGAGCCGTTCGCCCGCCTGGTCGCCGAGAACCGGCTGCAGGCGTACGCCTACGACGGCTTCTGGCGCCCGATGGACACGTTCAAGGACAAGCTCGAGCTCGACCGCATCTGCGCGACCGGCCACGCGCCCTGGCAGGTGTGGAACACCGCGGAGTAGTCGGGTCGATCTCTCGGTCGCGACGCACTGGTCTCGAGTCAGGTCGTGGTCGTGGGTGCGGGTTTGAAGGCGACGAGGTGGGTGACCCAGGCGGTGCCATTGTGGGTGCCGGTGACGGTGTGGGTGCCGGTCGGTTCACCGATGCTGTCGCCGGTGACGTTGTCCCACAGGTCGGAGCGGGTGGTGTAGAGGGGATCGGTGAGTTGCACCTTGTCGGTGGAGCCGCCGGCGACGAACAGCAGGCCGCCGTCGGCGCTG
>JBIOUO010000520.1:0-4027 GCA_044867195.1 Ilumatobacteraceae bacterium | reverse complement strand
CTCCGAGTTCGCCGCCGCCGCTGCGCAGCGGCGCTCACCCACCTTGCCCTTTCGCTGAGCCTCCTAACCTCAGTACATGCCCATCACCGCTCGACGGCTACGGCAGGCCGTCAACGGGATCGAGCTGGACGTCGTCGAGGCCGGCGATCCGGCCGGGCCAGCCGTGGTGCTGTGCCACGGATTCCCCGAGTGCGCCCACTCGTGGCGTCACCAGCTCGACCCGTTGGCGGCGGCCGGCTACCACGTCCTGGCCCCCGACCAGCGCGGCTACGCCCGCTCCAGCGCGCCGCCCGACGTCGCCGCGTACGGCGTCGAGTACCTCGCCGGCGACCTGCTCGGCCTGCTCGACGCCGCCGGACACGACGACGCCGTCTTCGCCGGACACGACTGGGGGGCGCTGCTGGTGTGGGACCTCGCGCGCATCCACCCGGAGCGGGTTCGGGCCGTCGTCAACGCCAGCGTGCCGTACACCGAATGGCCGGCCCCGCCGACGGACGTGTTCAAGGCGACGTGGGGCGATCGCTTCTTCTACATCCTCTACTTCCAGGAGGTCGGCCCGCCCGAGGCCGAATTGGAGGCCGACGTCGAGCGCACGATGCGCACGATCCTGTGGAGCGCGTCCGGGGATGGGTACCCGGCGCACCCGCCGCCGCCGCCGCCGGCCGCCGGCACCGGTTTCCTCGGCGCGATGGCGGCGGCCGCGCCGGTGCCCATCGAGCTGCCGGCGTGGCTGGGCGACGACGACCTCGCCGTCTACGTCGACGCGTTCGAAGCCAGCGGGTTCTTCGGTCCGCTCAGCTGGTATCGCAACCTCGACCACAACTACCGCCTCGTCCGCGAGCGCCCGGCGCCGGCGATGCCCGTGTGGTTCATCGGCGGCACGCGCGACCCCGTGATCGCCTCGCGACCAGGCTACGTGGAGTCGATGGCGGCACGGCTGCCCGACCTGCGGGGCACCGTGCTGATCGACGGTGCCGGGCACTGGACCCAGCAGGAGGCGCCCGACGAGTTCAACCGGGCTCTGCTCGCGGCGCTGGCGGAGCTGAACGGCTGAGTCGACGGCGAGTCTCGCTGAGCGGTCGCACGCACGGCGTCGACCAGCCGAGACCGGTGACCATGTGGGCCGGCGGCCAGAACCCGTCGCGGCTGTAGGCCCACCACTCGAACGGGTTGAGGTAGTAGGCGCACGTCTCGATGATGTCGCCGAAGCGCTCGCCTCGTCGGCCGGTCGCCCACACGACGGCTCCGGCGACACCGCCGAGCACGAGCCAGCCGCCGTACAGCACCGGGTACAGCGGGCCGAACCAGCGGGCCTGCCAGATGTGGACGTCCTCGTGATCCGTGATGACCCGCTGACGGCGCGGCGACCACGCCGCCTGCTCGCCCGCACCGTGGACGGTGTTGCCGATCGTGATCAGGAACCCGCGCCGGATACGCAGACCTCGCGCGTAGACATGGCGGTTCGCCCGCCGGCTGAGGTCCCGGAGGTACCCACCCCGGCCGCGCTGGCAGGCGGCGACGGCGTGGGTCACGAGCGCCGCCGCCGTCATCGGTGCGGCCCACGTCGAGTCGAGGGCGAAGGCGAGTGGACCCACCGGCCGGCGCCACGTATACGTCCCTCGCCAGCCGCCGAGCAGTCCGTTGGCCGCGGCCACGACCGCGACCGGCCATCCGAGGCCGACGATCGAACCGGCGGCACCCCCGAGCCCGGCACCAACCGCGGCGGTAGCGAGCGCTTCAGCGATGGACGCTGGGCGATGCACCGATGACAGCCGGTTCGTGGGGGTTCACGGGGGACCGGGGACTCGGCCCCCGTGTGATCAGTTCTGGCGGAGCTTGGCGAGCAGCCGCAGGATCTCGAGGTAGAGCCAGACGATGGTCACGAGGAGGCCGACGGCGGCGACCCACTCGTAGTCCTTGGATAGCCCGGCCTTGGCGCCGCGCTCGATGAAGTCGAAGTCGAGGGCGAGGTTCATCGCGGCCAGACCGCATACGAAGACGCTGAACAGGATGCCGATCCCTGAGCCCTCGCTGATGAACGCCACGCTGCCGCCGAACAGCATGATCACGAACGACACCAGGTAGAGCGCCATCACGCCGAGCGTGGCGAAGATGACGATACGCCGGAAGCGATCGGTGACCTTGATGATGCGGGTGTTGTAGAGCAGCAGCATCACGGCGAACACCGCCAGCGTGGCGCCAGCCGCCTGGACGACGATGCCGTTGTAGAAGCTGTCGAAGGCCTTCGAGATCGCACCGACGAAGAACCCCTCGGCGATCGCGTAGACCGGCCCGAGGACGCGGGCGAGCTGAGGTTTGAAGTACAGCCCGATGACGCAGCCGAACCCGACGATGACGCCGAGCCAGGCGAGCGCGGGGAAGCTGAACTGCTGCTGGCCGGTGACGGGGTCGGTGGTCGCCCCGTCGGTCGCCATCCAGCCGACCGTGGCGCTGGCGAGCAGCAGCACGAACAACACCGCTGTCGCGGTGATCGAGCCGCGGACGGTCATCATGCCCGGGCGCCACCGGCTCACCGGGCCGTCGTCGATGGGCCGGGTGACGGGGCCGGGCTGGCCCGGGGTGGGGGCAGGCCACACGGAGCCGCCGGGGCTCGGTGCCGTCGGCGCCGCCCAGCCGTCGCGCGCCTCCTCGAAGGTCTTGTCGTTGAGGATCGGATTGGGCACCTGCGGTCTCCCTTCAGGGGTGCGCGCGCCACGCGCGCCCATGCGCCAATCTACCGACAGACCGATCGCCTGTGGATACTTCGCCAGCCGTTCTCACGCCGTCCTCACCTCGCGCCCGACTCCGCTCGCCTGAACAGGGGGTTTCGAGGTTGGTGGTCTTGACCGCGTGGGTATCGTGAGCACATTCCCCGCTGGGGTGCTTCGCCCCGAACGACACCGCCCCACGGGGGACGGTACAAAGGAGCCGCCGTGGCCAAAGATCGCGTTGATCGCGATGACGAAGACCTCGTCCGTCTCTACCTCACCGACATCGGGCAGTACACACTGCTCACCAAGGACGACGAGGTCCGCCTCGCGAAGGCGATCGAGGCCGGCAAGGAAGCGATCGAGACACTCAACGCCGGCGGCAAGGACGTCACGCCGACGCGCAAGCGCGAGCTACGTCGCACGGCGCGCGCCGGCGAGGAGGCCGAGCGCCAGTTCGTGCAGTCGAACCTGCGCCTGGTGGTGTCGATCGCCAAGAAGTACCAGGCATCCGGGCTGCCGCTGCTCGACCTGATCCAGGAGGGCAACCTCGGCCTGATGCACGCCGTCGAGAAGTTCGACTGGCGCAAGGGCTTCAAGTTCTCGACGTACGCCACGTGGTGGATCCGCCAGGCGATCACGCGTGGCATCGCCAACACGGGTCGCACGATCCGCCTGCCGGTCCACGCCGGCGACACGCTGGCGCGGCTGCAGAAGGCCCGCTCCCGTCTCGAGCTCAAGTACGGCCGCCCGGCCACGCTGGCGGAGCTGGCGCGCGAGGTGGAGATGCCGGAGGACAAGGTCACCGAGGCGCTGCGCTTCGCCGCCGAGCCGCTGTCGCTGTCGGAGCCGCTGCGCGAGGACGGCGACGCCGAGCTCGGCGACGTCGTCGAGGACCGCTCGGCCGAGAGCCCGTTCGAGGTGGCGGCGACGGCGCTGCTGCCCGAGGAGATCGCCCGCCTGCTGGCGCCCCTCGACGAGCGCGAGCGGGAGATCCTCAAGCTCCGTTTCGGCCTCGACCGCGGCGAACCTCGCACCCTCGAGGAGGTCGGCGAGCACTTCAACCTCACGCGCGAGCGCATCCGCCAGATCGAGGCGCGAGCGATGAGCAAGCTGCGCCACCCCTCGAGCGACACCGGCGCCCGCGACCTCCTGGCCGTCTAGCCTCTCGCCCGGAGGTGTCCGGGCACCTGGTGGGCTCCACCGCCTTCAAAGCGGCTGGGACGGGCGATCCCCGTCCGGCGGGTTCGATTCCCGTCCACCTCCGCTGCCTCGCCGGTGACGCTGTCACACCCACCCGCTACCCTGCCCAGCACCGA
>JBIOUO010000519.1:0-21300 GCA_044867195.1 Ilumatobacteraceae bacterium | reverse complement strand
GCGCTGGTCCTCGAGGCCGTCCACTTCGATCCCGCCAAGCCTGCCTCGCGGACGTTCTTCGAGCGCATGGTCGACGACCCAGACGGGTTCGGCGAGCGAATCGCGGGCATCCTCGCCGCCGAGCACGGCGCCCACCGCTGGCGCCAGGTGCTGCGGGCCGACGGCCAGGCGTGGCTCGACCTCGCCCCCCGGGCACCGACGCTGGGCGACGTGTACGAGGGCCGGCTCGGGGAGGTGGCAGCACCGGTTCTGCTCGTACACGGCGCCCGGGATCCACGGACCGAGCCGGGCGAGCTCGATGCCATCCGGGCCGCGCTGCCGCACGCGGTCGTCGCCGTTCAGCCCGAAGGTGGCCACAGCCCGCACTCGGAACGGCGGACCGCGCCGGCGGTGATGAACGCGATCGAGGCCTTCATCGAGCGCCTCCCCTCAACGCGCCCAGCGCCCCCGGCGGTCATTCCTCGACGATCGTGAGCACCCCGGAGGGCATCGTCAGCGCCGGCAACGTGCGTCGCGCTGCCTCGTCGATGTGGACGCGCGGCGGGTCGGGCGGCGTTTCGGGGTAGTACGTGCCGGGCCCGTAGAACCGCCCGTAGCGCGCGACGACGCCACCGAACCCGAGCACCGCTCGCTCCATCTCGTCGGCCGCCACGGCGCCGTCGCCCGGCAGCGTCCAGGCCACGCTCTGGGCGACGAACCGGGCGGTCCCGGCGGCGGTCGCCGCGGCGAGCAGGTTGGCCGTCCCCTCCCGCCGGATGCGGGCGTTGCGGGCGGCGAAGTCGCCGATCGACGCGGCATCGTCAGGCAGGTCGGTGAGCTGGTCGAGCACCACGTCGGGCCGAGCGTCGACGGCGGCGGCGATCAGCGCATCGGTGTCGAAGACGTCGGCCACCACGGCGGTCGCCCCGCTCGCGACCAGTGCCGCCGCCTTGCCCGGCGAGCGGGTGAGCCCGACGACGTCGTGCCCGGCGGCGACGAGCAACGGCACCAGACGGCTGCCGATGACGCCCGTCGCTCCGGCGAGGAGCACGCGCATCGGGCTCAGCTGGCGAGCGCGGCGCGCAGGCCGTCGAGGTCGGCGGCGCCGAAGACGACCCGGTTGCCGGTCGCCACGTACACGAGATCGAGGTTGATCCCGGCCGACGCGACCTTGCCGGCGAGATCGGCCAGCACGCCGGGCCGGTCGTCGACCTCGACCACGGCGACCTCACGCTCACGGGTGACGGCGAGCTGGGAGATGGCCAGCGCGTGCTTGGCCGCTGTGGCGTAGGGGACGAGGATGTGCAGCTCGGCCCGCTGGTCGGCCTTGAGACAGGTCGCCGCGGCGATGTTCACACCGGCGTCGCTGATCGCCTTGGCGACCCTCGCCAGCGCCCCCGGTTCGTTGTCGACCTCGATGACCAGATCCATCGGCATGCAGCGGCTCCCTGTCGAGCGGTGACCCTGCCCGCATCCTTCCACGGCGAGCGAGCGCGACGTCACGCCGTACCCTCGTGGGGGATGCGCCCCCACACCCCATCGCCGCCCGGCTCCCTGGCGGTCGCACGGTCGGCCGGCGCTCGCCCACTCACGCCGTACCGGCGACCTCGACGATCGGTCGGACGTGAGGCCAGGCGGCGGCGAAGCCGGGGTGCAGCGGCCGCGCCGCCACATCCTCTACAGGTACCCACTCGACGGCCTCGGTCTCGAAGTTCAGCGCCAGCCCGAACGGCCCGTCGACCTCGACCACGACGGTGGTGTAGCGCCATTCCGGCGCCGGGTCGAAGACGTAGTGCCCGAGCACCCGGCCGCCGGCAGGCACTCCCACCTCCTCCGACGCCTCGCGCAGCGCGGCAGCGAGCGGCTCCTCGCCGACCTCCAGTGCCCCGCCGGGACAGGACCAGGTGCCGCCCTCGTGTGACCACCCCGAGCGCAGCTGGAGCAGGACGAGCGGACCGGTTCCGTCGACGGCGACGAACACGACCCCCGCCGCCCCGTGCAGTCCCCATCGCATCTGACCGTCGCTGCACAGGACGAAGCCGTCGCCACTGCCGCGCATGGCGCGAGCGTAGGGGCCCGATCGACGGATCTGGCAGCCGGCTGGCGCCCGATCGGGCAGGAAACGGCGGACAGTTCTCAGTGCAGGCGCACCGGCATCGCGGCCGGCTTGCGGAACACGAGGCCCGCCGGCGCCGGCGCACCGTCGAGCAGTCGGACGCCGGGAAACCGTTGCAGCAACGCGGTGATCGCCGTGGTGGCTTCGAGGCGGGCGAGGTCCATGCCGATGCACACGTGCGGCCCGGCCGCGAACGCGAGGTGGCGGTGCACGTTGGGTCGCCGGAGCCAGAAGCGGTCGGAGTCGGTGAACTCGGCCGGGTCGCGGTTGGCGCCGGACAGCGACACCGTGACGAGGTCCCCGGCCGCGATCTCGGCGCCGGCAAGCGCGACGTCGCGTGTGGCGTAGCGGTCGACGACCGCGGCGGCGGGCTCCAGGCGCAGCGACTCCTCGACGACGCTGGCGACCAGCGACGGGTCCGCTGTCACTTCTCGGCACACCGCGTCGTCGTGGAGGAGGAACCACAGCGCGTTGAGGATGGCCCCCTCGGTCGTCTCGATGGCGCCGAACATGATCACCGCGGCGTTGGACACGATCTCCGCCCGGCTCAACGACCCGCCGCCCACCGTGATCGCGCCGACCGCATCGGCGAGCGAGGACATCGCGGCCGCGCCGCTGGCCGTCGGTGGCTGGCCGGCGGCGATCCCGGACACCGATGCCACGATCTCCGGGTACCAGCCGAGCAGCCGCTCGACGGCGCCCGTGTCGCGCCCGTCGAGGCCGAGGAACCCGGCGATCGTCGCCGCCGCGAGCGGCGCGGCCAGCTCTGCGCGCAGGTCCGCAGTCGAGCCGAGCGCATCGACCAGCCGCGTCGCGGCAGCGAAGACGTGCTGCGCCCAGCGGGCAGCTACCTGCCGTCCCCGGAACGCAGGGATCCACGGGTCACGGTGGCGGCCGTGCTCGTCGCCGTCCGTCGACAGCATGCTCGGCCCGACGACGCGCGCCGTCGAGAACCGTGCGTCGTCGACCGTGAACGCCGCCGGCTTGCGCAGCACTGCGACCGCCGCGGCGCGGCTGGTGACCAGCCACCCGCCGAGCGCCGGCACCCACGCCACCGGCGCCACCGCCCGCAGCCGGGCGAGGTGAGGGTGCGGGTCGCGCCCGAGGTCGGTGAGACTGATCTCGTCGCCGACCATCGCCAGCGACGGTAGCGATGCCCGGTGTCAGGCGGCCGCCGCGGCTGGGGTCGCGGCGTCGCCGAGAGCCAGCCGGGTGAGGCGGTTGTGGCGGCGGCGGGTCAGCCGGTACAGGACGCGGAACGGCAGCGGCGCGCTGCCGAGCAGGGCTTCGCGCTCTGCCGGCATCGCCCAGTAGCCGACATAGGGGACTGTGAACGCGGCCTGCTTGCCGAAGCCGATGAGCTTGATCGCCCGCTTCGTCAGCTCGTCGTACTCGGAGGCCGTGAAGTGCTCGCCGAAGCGGGGCACGATCTCGCCGTCCTCGAGGTCGAGGTGCTGGTCCATCACCTCCGCCAGGCGTCGCAGCGGCGCCACGGCAACGGCGGGCTCCGCGCCCGAGGCGACCTCCTCGATCGCGGCGCGGGTCTCGTCCATCAACCGGTCGAGCAGATGGTGCTCCTCGTCGAGCAGATCGAGGACTTGGTGCAGCAACGGGGCCCGCTCGCGTAGCGCCGGGAAGAAGACGTCGTCCTCGACGCCGTGGTGCGACAGGATCTCACCCTGGTGGCCGCGCCAGTAGCGGAGGAAGGCGTCGATCCGCCGGTCGTCGTCGGTGCGGAGGGTGGCGGCCGCCGCGGCGAGGGCGTGGCCGGCGCTGCGGATGCTGCGGTGGATCGCCGCGTAGTCGGTCGTGTCGGGTGCAGCCGGTGCAGGCGCCAGGATGGCTACGTCGGGCATGGTTTCCTCGTGTCGGTGTCGGTGCTGGTGCCGGTGCCGGTGTCGGTTTCGGGTGTCGGTGTCGGGTGTCGGTGGGGAGATCACGATGGCCGTCGGCCCGTGACGACCGCATGGTTCGGACGTGGAGATGGCATGGATTTCGTGCGGGTGGGACGGCGCGGAGTGAGAGACTGGCGACGAACCGCCGCCAGAGAGGGCCGCCCATCGAGCTGATCGTCGCCGTCGTCGCCTACCACGGCGTGCTCGCCGACGAGAGCCACGTCCTGCGTGACGTCTTCGGTCGGATCCCCGGAGCCCGCGTGGTCACGGTCGGCGCGGCCGAGGGCGTCGTCGCCGGCCCGGGCGGCGTCCAGATCGTCGACGCCACGTTCGCCCGGCTGGGGACCGCGGACGTGGTCGCCGTCCCTGGCGGCCTCGGCAGCCACCGCCATCCCGAGATCGGGTGGTGGATCTCGGCCGCCGACCCGACCTGGATCGTGACCGCCTCGACGGGGTCGGCGCTGCTCGCCGCGGCCGGACTCCTGCGCGGGCGAACGGCGGTCACGCACTGGCTCGCCGGCCCACTGCTCGAGCGACACGGCGCAATCGCGGCTGCCGAGCGGCTCGTCGTCGACCCCCCCTTCGTCACCTGCTCCGGGCCGGCGTCGCTGGCCGAGGCGGCGCTGGCCGTGGTCCGCCAGCTCGGCGGGGCGGAGCTGGAGGCCAGTGTCCGCGCCGACCTCGCGGCCCACCCCGCCCCGGAGCCGCCGCCGGTGCCATGCACGTCGCCCGCCCGGTACCGCCCGCGGCGGCGCAAGCAGATGCCGTCACCAGCTCGTCACCGCGCCCACGTCGTCGAGCTCGAGGTCGAGGTCGAGGTCGAGATCGAGCTGGAGGTCGGTCGACGCGGCAGCCGGTGACAGCCGCCACGAGGTGGCCGCACGTTGCCGACGGCATGGCATCATCGGCAGCGATGGCGGCGGCACCGGAAGCGACGAGTCCGGACGAGCGGTGGTCGAGCGCCGTCGTGCTGGGCAACGGCGAGACGGCGCTGATCCGCCCGATCCACCCCGACGACGCGCCGGCGCTGGCCTCCTTCCACGACCGCCAGTCGAAAGAGAGCATCTATCGCCGCTACTTCTCGCCGAAGCCACACCTCTCCCCCGCCGAGCTCGAGCACTTCACAGTCGTCGACTTCGTCGACCGTGTCGCCCTCGTCGTCGAGTCGTACGGCGAGATGATCGCCTGGGCGAGCTACGAGCGCTGGCCCGGACGTGACGACGCCGACGCCGCGTTCCAGGTCGACGACGGCCATCAAGGCAAGGGCATCGCGACGTTGCTGCTGGAGCACCTCGCGGCGATCGCCCGCACGAACGGGATCGACCACTTCACGGCCGAGGTGCTGGGCGAGAACCGGCCGATGCTGGCCGTGTTCAGCCGCGCCGGCTGGCCGGTGCAGCGGCGCTTCGACAGCGGCATCATCGACCTCGACTTCCCGCTCGACGACACCGAGGAGTTCCTCGACTCCGTCGAGCGACGGGAACAGCGGGCAGAGTCGCGGGCCGTCGCCCGCCTGCTGCTGCCGCGCACGATCGCGGTCGTCGGCGCGAGCGACCGCCCCGGCTCGCTCGGCCACACGCTGTGGAGCAACGTCACGGTCGGCTCGACGCGGACCGTGTACCCGGTCAACCCGCATCGGGACGTCGTCGGCGGCCAGCGGGCGTGGCCACGGCTGCAGGACGTGCCGGCCACGGTGAACCTCGCCGTGGTCGCCGTCCCGCCCGCCGCGCTCGGCGACGTCGTCGAGGACTGCATCGCAGCGCGTGTGCGCGGCGCGGTCATCGTCACGTCCGTAGAGGGGACAGACGTCGATGTCGGGGCGCTCGTCACGCGCGCCCGCAGCTACGGCGTCCGGCTGATCGGGCCGGGCAGCATGGGCGTCGCTGCGTCGCGGGTGACGGTCGGCGTGCAGGCGCTGCTGGTCCCCGCCGACCTGCCGGCGGGCAGCGTGGCGATATCGCTGCAATCCGGATCGCTTGGGGCGTCGGTGCTGCGCCTCGTCGACGAGCTGCAGATGGGGCTGTCGTGGTTCGTGTCGCTCGGCGACAAGTGCGACGTGTCCGGCAACGACCTGCTGCAGTTCTGGGAGGACGACGAGACGACACGGGTCGTGGCGATGTACAACGAGTCGCTGGGCAACGCCCGCAAGTTCGCCCGCATCGCCCGCCGGGTGTCGCGGAGGCGGCCGATCGTCGCCGTCCGCTCCGGGGCCGCGTCGAGCGGATCGACCGGGGGTGCGCTCTACCAGCAGGCCGGTCTGATCGAGGTGCCGACGGTCACCGCCATGCTCGACACGGCGCGAGTGCTGGCCACCCAGCCGGTGCTGCGGGGACCTCGCATCGCCCTGCTCGCCAACGCCCGCAGCCCCGCCACGTTGAGCCGAGCTGCACTCCAGACGGCCGGGCTGGAGCCGGTCGACAGCTCGGTCGCCCTCGACTGGCGGTCGAGCCCGGAGGACTATGCGGCAGCGGTTCGCGCCGCGCTCGCCGACGACGACGTGCACGGCGTGATGATCGTCCACGCCCCACCGCTACCCGACGCGGTGGAGGCGCCCGTGCCGGCGATCGAGGACGCCGCGGTCGGCGCCACCAAGCCGGTCGTGACGGTGCTGATGGGCGGGCAGGACGGGCCACTGCGACTTGACTCCCCGCTGCCGGCGTTCTCGTTCCCCGAGCCGGCGGCCGCCGTGCTCGGGAACTCGTTCCGCTACGGCGACTGGCTGCAGAACGAGGCCGACGCCGAGCTCGATGCGGTCGGCGACCTCGATCGGGCCGGGGCGCGGGCGGTGATCGAGGCCGCGCTCGAGCGCGGCGACGAGGTCCTCGACGTCGAGGACGTCGTCGCCGTGCTGCGCGCGTATGGCGTCGTCACGCCCGACACGCGTCGCGCCCCTGCCGCCGCGGCGGTGGCGACGGCGGGTGCGCTGGGCTATCCGGTCGCCGTGAAGGCCGAGCATCGGCACTTCGGTCGCTCGCTGATGGCCGGTGTGGCCCTCGACCTCGCCGGGCCCGACGAGGTCGCCGAGGCGATGCGCACGATGCACGAGGCGCTGGGCGCCGACGCCGACACCGTCGTCGTCCAGCCGATGGTCGAGCCGGGTCTCGACCTGCGCATCCGCAGCACGGTCGACGAGCACCTCGGCCCGGTCGTTGCGATCGGGCTCGGTGGCCAGACCGCCGACCTGATCACCGACGAGGCTTCCCGCCTCGCCCCGCTGTCGGGACCGAGCGCGGCGGCGCTGCTGGCCGGCTCGCGTGCCGGGCCGGCGCTCGAGGCAGCCGGGCTGGCGAGCGGGCCTGTCGTCGACATGCTGGTGCGGGTCGCCCAGCTGGTCAGCGACCACGACGAGATCGAGTCGGCCGACCTCAACCCGATCATCGCCTCGGCGATCACTGTCGCGGTCACTGACGCCATCATCGTCGTGCGCCGCGCGCCCACCGCGCCGGCGCCGCTGCGCCGCCTGGACTAGCAGCCGGCTGCGCCGGGTAGGAGGTGCCAATCATGGCGCTGACGTTCGAGCACGACGCCGCGGCACACCAGTACCGGCTGCTCCGCGACGGCGAGATCGTGTCGATCGCCGACTACCGGGTCGAGGCCGGAGGCGGCGTGGCCGTGTTCCATCACACGCTGACGGCGCCCGCCGAGCGGGGCAACGGGTACGCCGCCGAGCTCGTCGGGCGGGCGTTGGACGACGTGCGGGCGTCCGGCCGGAAGGTCGTCGCCACCTGCTGGTTCGTCGACCAGTTCCTCGACCTCCACCCCGAGTACGCCGATCTCCGGGCCTGATGACCCTCCCCAATCTGGGCGGGAATCGTCTCACCAGGCGATCTGGGCGGGAATCGTCTCGGAATCCGAGACGATTTCCGCCCAGATGCACGTGCCGTCGAGGTCAGCGGAACAGATCGCGCGCCGCGTCGCGGATGACGCTGGCCATCGAGGCGTTCTCGTCGCGGCGGTACTCGTAGCCGCGGATCACGGCGACTGGCACGCGGCTGGTGTTGCCCTTGACCAGCTCGGCGGCGCCCGCCAGCTCGTCGACGACGCAGAGCTCCTGGACCCGGAACTCGTGGCCGTGCGGGTCGACCTCACCGATGTAGCTGCGCAGCGGCGCGATCCCGGCGACCCCGACCGCGACGTCCGTCTGGCCCTCCCGCCACGCCCGCCCGAACGTGTCGCTGACGATGACGGCGACGTCGGCACCGAGCGCGGCGAAGCCGGCGCGGAGCCGGCGGGCCGACGCGTCCGGGTCGACGGGCAGCAGCACGACCCGGCCGGCCGCCCCGCTCGAGCTCTGGTCGATCCCGCTGTTGGCGCACACGAACCCATGGTGCGTCTCGGTGATCAGCACGGGCCCCGCCATGCGCACGATCCGGCGTGCCTCGTGGAGCACCAGCTCGACCACCCGCGCGTCCTTGTCCCACGTCGCCGCCCATGACGTCGAGAAGGCCGACGGCGTGACCGTCGCCAGCTCCACAGTCCGGCCCTCGACCTTGGACACGACCTTCGACGTCACGACTACCACGTCGCCGTCTGCGACGTCCGCCGCCGCCGCGATCAGCGCGGCGAGGTCGTCGCCGGGTCCGATCTCGGGCAGCCCGACGACGCCGATGACCTCCACGCGCGAAGCGTAAAGGACCCAGTGCGTTGGGGACCCAGCGCAGTGGGTCCCATACGCTCCTGGGTGATGGTCAGCGAGCTATTCGACCCCGCGGCGTGGCGTCCGGTCGAGGGCCTGGAGTTCAGCGACATCACCTACCACCGGGCGCTCGAGCAGGGCACGGTGCGGGTGGCGTTCGACCGGCCCGAGGTCCGCAACGCGTTCCGGCCGCACACCGTCGACGAGCTGTACCAGGCGCTCGACCACGCTCGCATGACCACCGACGTCGGATGCGTGCTGCTCACCGGCAATGGCCCGTCGCCTCGCGACGGTGGGTGGGCGTTCTGCTCGGGCGGGGACCAGCGGATCCGCGGCCGCGACGGCTATCAGTACTCGCAGACCGAGACGGCGGACGGCGTCGACCCCGCCCGGGCCGGGCGGCTGCACATCCTCGAGGTCCAGCGCCTGATCCGGTTCATGCCCAAGGTCGTGATCTGCGTCGTACCCGGCTGGGCTGCGGGCGGCGGGCACAGCCTGCACGTCGTGTGCGACCTCACGCTGGCCAGCGCCGAGCACGCCCGGTTCAAGCAGACCGACGCCGACGTCGCCAGCTTCGACGGCGGGTTCGGCTCGGCGTACCTCGCCCGCCAGGTCGGCCAGAAGCTCGCCCGCGAGATCTTCTTCCTCGGGCGCGAGTACTCCGCCGCCGACTACCACCGGATGGGCGCCGTCAACGCCGTCGTGCCTCACGCCGAGCTGGAGGCGACGGCGCTGCAGTGGGCGGCGGAGATCAACGCCAAGAGCCCGACCGCCCGGCGGATGCTGAAGTACGCGTTCAACCTGATCGACGACGGCCTGGTCGGCCAGCAGCTCTTCGCCGGCGAGGCCACCCGCCTCGCCTACGCCACCGACGAAGCCGCCGAGGGCCGCGACGCCTTCCTCCAGAAGCGCCCCCCCGACTGGTCCAACGTCCCGTATCTGTATTGATCCGTTGGAGGGTTTCCGCCGTTGGAGTGTTTGCGGGATGGGGCCCCCGGCGGAAACCCTCCAACGGAGCAAACCCTCCAATGGGGAGAGGGGTGGCGCGGCGGACGCCGGGTGTGTTAGGCATGCCTCACATATGGGAGAGAGCTTTCTCATCGCCCTGCGTGAAGGGTTCGAAGCAGCGCTCATCGTGGCCATCGTGCTGGCGTTCGTGCGCCGCAGTGATCAGCCTGAGCAGGGCCGCTGGGTGTGGTACGGCACGGGCGTCGCGATCGCCCTGTCGGCGATCGTCGGAACGATCCTCCACCTGACGATCGATGGCCTCGAGGGCGAGGCCAGGCTGCGGACGTTCGGCGTCATCTGCCTCGCCGCCGCCGCGCTGCTGACCTGGATGATCTTCTGGATGCGCACTCACGCCCGGGCGATCAAGGGATCGCTGGAGGGCAAGGCGGCGCACGCCCTGGCGATGCAGTCCGGGATCGCCCTCGGCGCAGTCGCCTTCTTCGCCGTCGCCCGCGAGGGGCTGGAGACGGCGCTGTTCCTGATCTCGACCACCGCGTCGAGCGACGGGTGGGACGTCGTGCTCGGCACACTGCTCGGGCTCGCCGCGGCGACGGCCCTCGGCTACATCGTCTACCGCGGCAGCCGCCACTTCAACATGCGCCGCTTCTTCCAGATCACCGGCGTGTTGATCATCCTCTTCGCCGCCGGCCTGGTCAGCCGCGCCGTGCAGTTCTTCCAAGCCGCCGGCGACCTCGGGTCGTGGAACCTCAACGGCGTTTACGACCTGCGGCGCTACGACTGGCTGACCACCAATACCCAGAGCGGGCGCTTCCTCGCCGGCATCTTCGGCTGGGACCCGCGTCCGTCGATCGAGCAGGTCGTCGCCTACCTCGGCTACGCGGTTCCGGTGCTGGTGCTGTTCTTCCGCAACCCGAAGCCGGTGACCAGCGCCCCCGTGCCGAGCGCGATGCAGGAGCCGGTGACCGTCGGGTCACCCGGCTGACCGGGCTCAGGCCGCCCGGCGACGTCAGCAGACGGCGAGCTCACGGTCGTCGATCTGGGCGGGCAGCGTGACAACAGTTGTCACGGAGCCCGCCCAGAACGTCACTTGGCATGGATCCCGCCCAGATGGCCCCGGGCGGCAAGCCGCCCGGCGCCACGATCACACTCGCAGGCCGAGGGCGCGGCCGATCACGAGGCGCTGGACCTCGCTCGTCCCCTCCCCGATCTCGAGCACCTTGGCGTCGCGGTAGTGCCGCGCCACCGGCGTGTCGTCGATGAACCCGTAGCCGCCGAAGACCTGCGTCGCCGACCGAGTCGCCTCGATCGCCGCCTCGGTGGCGAACAGCTTCGCCGTCGCCGCCTCGGTCTTGAACGGCCGGCCACGGTCGCGCAGCCACGCCGCGTGGTACACCAGCCGCCGGGCGGCGGCGAGCGCGACGTGCATGTCGGCGCAGCGGAACGCGACGCCCTGGTTCGACCCGATCGGCCGGCCGAACGTCTGGCGCTCGCCGGCGTAGGCCACCGAGTCGTCCACGCAGCGCTGGATCACGCCGACCGCCAGCGCGGCGATCGCGATCCGCCCCTCGTCGAGGATCTCGAGGAACTGCGCGAACCCTCGCCCGCGCGCGCCAAGCAAGTGGTCCTCCGGCACCCGGCACTCGACGAACGTCAAGCCGTGGGTGTCGGACGCGTGCCAGCCCATCTTGCGGTACGGCGGCTGCACTTCCAGGCCCGGCGTGCCGGCCGGGACGACGATCGTCGAGATCTCTCCGGGTCCGGTGAGTGCTGTGATCGTGACGATCGACGTGATCGGCGTTCCGGAGTTGGTGATGAACGCCTTCTCGCCGTCGATCACCCACTCCCGCGCGGCCTCGTCGAGCCGGGCGCGGGTGCGGGTGCCGCCAGCGTCGCTGCCAGCCTCGGGCTCGGTCAGCCCGAAGCCGCCGAGAGTGCGCCCGGCGCACAGGTCGGGCAGCCATCGCTCACGCTGCTCGGGCGTGCCGAAGTGGTGGATCGGACTGGCGCCGAGGCCGACGCCGGCCTCCAGCGTGATCGCCAGCGACTGGTCGGCGCGGGCGATCTCCTCGATCGCTACGCACAGCCCGGTGAGGTCGCCTCCGCCGCCGTACGGCTCGGGGAACGGGATGCCGAACAGGCCGAGCTCACCCATGGCCAGCACAGTGTCGACGGGGAACGTATGGTCGCGATCCCAGACGCCGGCGTGCGGCTCGATCTCGACGGCGACGAAGTCGCGCACCACGGCGCGCAGCGCCTCGTGCTCCTCGCTCAGCTCCGGGTGCACGCTTCGTCTCCCTGTCTCACGCACTGCCCGCCTGGTCGGCGGCAGCGATCCTCGCCCGGCGGCGCAGAGTCGTGCCGCCGCGGGAAGGCTCCCACCGGAACCAGCGCAACGCAACGACCAGTCCGGCCACGCCCCATGCCGCCACACGCAGCAGCCGGCCCCACTCGAGAGCGGGCGCCGCGACCGACGGGTTGAGGCAGTCCTGGAACGCCTGGACGAATGGCTTCAGCGGGAGGACGTCGCCGAGCACCTCGACCCATCTCGGCGGTTCCTCGATGGCGATGAAGACATCGGACACGAACGCCATCGGCAGGATGATGACGTTCGCCAGCGCCGAGGCGGCGGACGCCGACGGACACACCCCGGCGACCGCCATGCCCATCGCGGCGAACGAGCACACGCCGACGGCGAACGTGACGGTCGCCGCTGGCAGCTTGGCCCCGTCGAGGTCGACGCCGTAGGCGAGCACGCCGAGAGCGAGCATGATGACCACGCCGGCCGCGGCGAGCACGACGCCGGACCCGATCAGCCCGCCGATGTAGACCCACGGGCGCTCGGGGGTACCCCGCCACCGCTTGAGCACGCCCTCGTCGCGGCGGATCGGCACGGTATTGGCGAGGAACGTGAACGTCGCCGACACGGCGGTGAACGCGGCCAGCCCGCCGACGTAGAACTGGTTCAGCTTCCACACCCCGGCGCCGGTGTCCACGGTCGTCCCGCCGAACAGGGCGTTGAACAGCACCAGCATGATCAGCGGGAGCATGATCGTGAAGAACACGGCGATCGGCGTGCGCAGGAACAGCTTCACCTGGTAGCCGACGTGGCGCGCCAGCCTGCCGAACGCGTGCTGACTCACGCGACCGTGCCACTTTCGGCGAGCTGGAGGAAGACGTCCTCGAGCGAGGGCCGGGTGACGACGAGCCCGGTCAGCTCGAGCCGGCGCTCGATCGCCCACCCCGTGATGCGATGGACGACCTCGGTCGGGGTGCTCGTCGCCAGCTCGATCCGGCCGCCGACAACCCTCGCCCCCTCCGGCAGCACGCCGTCGAGATCGATGACGGTCGTACCGGGCGGCAGGTCGAAGCCGACCACGGTGCGTCCCGACCCGCCGACCAGCTGGTCGGGCGTCCCTTCGGCGACCAGTCGGCCGGCGGCGAGCACGCCGACGCGATCGGCGAGGTGCTCGGCCTCGTCGAGGTAGTGGGTCGTCAACAGTACGGTCGTGCCACCCGAGCAGAGGTCGCGCACCAGCTCCCATGCTTGGCGCCGGGCGGCCGGATCGAAACCCGTCGTCGGTTCGTCGAGGAACAGCAGCGCCGGGTTGCCGACGATCCCGAGGGCGAGATCGAGACGTCGTCGCTGGCCACCCGACAGGTGGCCGACGCGGCGGTTGAGCTGGGGCGTCAGGCCGACCAGTTCGACGACCTCATTGACGTCGCGCGGCGAGCGGTAGCTCGAGCCGTAGATCGACACCGCCTCGCGGATGGTCAGCTCGTGCTCGACCCCGGACGACTGCAGGACGATGCCGATGCGGTCACGGAAGTCGCCTCCGGCCCGATGCGGGTCGGTGCCGAGCACCGAGACGGTTCCCGACGTGCGAGTGCGGTGGCCTTCGAGGATCTCGACAGTGGTCGACTTCCCAGCGCCGTTCTGGCCGAGCAGGGCGTAGACCTCGCCGTCGCCGACCTCGAACGAGACGCCGTCGACGGCAGTGACGCCGGCGTAGGCCTTCCTCAGGTCGCGAACGCTGATCGCCGGCATACCCGCTACTGCCGTCGCGAGGAGATCGGCAGACCGGTGTCGTTGCGCAGCTGCTCGGACGCCGGCCGGAAGTACTCGAGCAACTGGTCGCGCGCTGCGTCGGCGATCTTGTCGTCGAACGGAGCAACGGCGACGTCGACCGCGGCGGTCATGTGGCTCAGCCACCGGTCGCGTTCCTCGCGTCCGATGTGGAACGGAAGGTGGCGCAGACGCAGGCGTGGATGGCCGCGCTCGTGAGAGTACGTGGTCGGCCCGCCCCAGTACTGGACGAGGAACAGGCGCAGCCGCCGCCGAGCGCCACTGAGGTCGGGCGCCTCCGGATAGAGGCGCAGCAGGACCGGGTCGTCGGCGACACGCTCGTAGAACGCGTCGACGAGACGGCGAAAGAACGGCTCGCCGCCGACGGCGTCGTAGAGCGTCCGCGGCGCGGTCTCGGTCGTGGCGTCGCCGGACATCGGGGTCACGGTACCGTCGCCAGCGTGAGCGAGCGACTGTCCGAGCGAGGGAGTCTTCGAGCGAGCGAGGCAATTCAGCACCTCGAGCGAGCGAACAACTCAGCACGGTCCTTCGCTCATTGGTGCTCCGAGAGGTCCGACGATCAGATGGCGTCGCACGATGACAGGGTGCACCAATGAGCGAGCGACTGTCCGAGCGAGGGAGTCTTCGAGCGAGCGAGGCAATTCAGCACCTCGAGCGAGCGAACAACTCAGCACGGTCCTTCGCTCATTGGGACTCCGAGAGGTCCGACGATGGGATGGCGTCGGACGATGACAGGGTGGACCAATGAGCGCTAGCCGCCACCGTGATGGTCTCCTGCCCCCGGAGATCGCCGAGTACATCGCCGTTCGCACGGCGCCGCCCGACGACGTGCTCGCCGACCTGCAGGCGCGCACCGCGGCGCTCGGGCGGGTGGCCGGTATGCAGATCGGCGCCGACCAGGGCGCGCTGCTCACACTGCTCACGCGCCTCGTGGGCGCTCGACAGGCGGTCGAGATCGGGACGTTCACCGGCTACTCCTCGATCTGCATCGCCCGCGGCCTGGCACCCGGCGGGCACCTGCTGTGCTGCGACGTGAGCGAGGAGTACACGACGATCGCCCGGGAGGCGTGGGCGCGAGCGGGCCTCACCGACGCCATCGAGCTGCGCCTGGCGCCGGCGCTGGAGACGCTGCGCCAGCTGCCCGCCGACGTCGCGCTCGACCTCGCGTTCATCGATGCCGACAAGAGCGGCTACGCGTCGTACTACGCGGAGCTGCTGCCGCGGATTCGAGCGGGCGGCATCCTGCTCGCCGACAACACGTTGTGGTCGGGGCGGGTCGTCGACGCTGCGGCGACCGACGCCGACGCCGTCGCCATCCGGGCGTTCAACGACCTGGTCGCCGCCGACGGCCGCGTCGAGAGCTACATCCTTCCCGTCGGCGACGGCCTCACGCTGATCCGCAAGCGTTGACCCAACCGGCGGCGCCGCTGCGTCGTGTCGACATGCGGTGATCGCCGTCGTGCCTGACGTGCCCGAACCCGCCACGGTCCCGCTTACCGCCGCCGGCGGCATCGAGCCGCTCTTCCGCGCCCACTATGCCCGCCTCGTGCGGTCCCTCGCCGTCGCGTGTGGCGACGGCGAACTGGCGGCCGACGCGGTGCAGGAGGCGTTCGTGCGGGCCCACGCGCGCTGGCGCACGCTGCGCCACTACGACGACCCCGTCGGGTGGGTGCGCCGGGTCGCCATCAACTTGCTCCACGACGACCGGCGCCGTGCGGAGCGCAAGCGGCGGGCGGTCGCCCGCCTGTCCGCCCAGCCGTCCGCCGTCCCACCGCCTCCCGAGCCCGACGCGATGGGTCCGCTGCTCGCCGCGCTGCCCCGCCAGCAGCGCACGGCCGTCGCGCTGTTCTACGTCGACGGGCTCTCGGTGGCCGAGGTGGCGAGCGCGATGGGGCTGGCGGAGGGTTCGGTGAAGTCGCACCTGCACGACGCTCGACGGCGCCTGCGGGCGGTCCTGGACGAGGAGGAGGGTTAGGTGAATCCGATGGACGACGACGACCTTGCCGCCGCGCTGCGTGGTCACGCCGACGCGCTGACTACGGACCTCGATGTCGACGCCGCGTGGCGAGACGTCGCCCACCGCGCGCGTGCGCGGCGGCGCTGGCGCTCGGCTGCCACCACGCTGGGCGTGGCGGCCGCAGCGGTCGCGGTGATCGTCGGGGTGGTGGCGGTCGGCGGCCGCGACCGCGAGGTGCTGCGGGCGCCGGCGACACAGCCGACGTCGCCCGTCAGCACGGTGCTGCCGGCCACGACCGGCCCGTCAACCGTCCCATCGACGACCGCGCCGCCCGCGACGGCCGCCCCGTCGACCACCGTCGCGCCGTCACCCACGACGCCGGTGCCGGCCGTGGTGCCGCCGCCGACCACGACACCCACGACGGTGTCCACGACTGTCCCGAGGACCGATCTCCCCAGGGTGCAGATCACCGTCGTCACACCCCCCTCCCCCTCGACATCGACGTACTCGGCGAACGGCGGGTCGATCACGGTCCGCCTGGCTGGCGGGCAGCTGACGCTGGACGGCGACCCGCTGCCGGCGAGCGGGTGGTCAGTCCGCATCGACGACAACGGACCTGACCGGGTGCGCGTGCGCTTCGAGATGGGCGATCAGCGCTCGGAGATCCGCGTCGACCTCGTGGACGGCCAGCTCGTGCCGCGCGTCACGGAGGGCTGACCCAACCCGACCACGCCAGGCGTCGTGTCCCCGGCATCACATCACGACCCGGGAGGTCACACCGCCGTGCAGCATCGCTCCATCGCCATCGCCGTCACCGTCGGCACCGCCGCACTCGTCGGGGTCGGGTTCACCGTCGCCGACGCGCTCGGAACGTCGCAACACGAGGTGCTGCCGTCGCTTCCGTCGACAACCGTCGACCACATCACCGTGGCCCCGACCGTCACCAGCACGTCGGTGCCCACGTCGTCCACCGTGGCGACGACGACACCGCTGACCGCAGCGACCACCTCGACCACGGCCACCACAGCGGACACGGCAGCCACGTCGGCAACGGCGGCCACCACGCCCACGCCGAACCCGACGGCAACGACCGGGGTGACGGTGACGACCACGCAGTTCAGCGTGCCGACCACCGTCGATGACGACGATGAAGACGACATCGAGATCGAGGTCGAGGTCGAGGACCACGGCGATCGACACGGCGACGACGACCGCTCCGGTCCCGGCCACGGCGGCGACGACGCCAACGACGATCGCTCCGGCCGCGGACACGGCGGCGACGACTGACAAGAGGTTGGTCAGACCAGTGCTGAGCCGGTGATGCGGGCGAGCTCGAGGATCAGCTGCGCCTGGAAGGACGGATCGGTGACCGCAGCAGCGGGCTGGCGGGTGCGCTGGTGGTACCAGTACTTGCCGCTGGCGATCGCCGCTGGTTCGTCGCTGGTGGCGAGCCAGACCTGGGTCTGGTGGCCAAGTGCGAGGTCGTCGGGCGCGCCGGACCCGCCCATCCGCGTGGGGACCCAGCCTGGGTCGACGGCGTTGCTGCAGACGTCGGGCCACAGCCGGGCGACGGCGAAGGAAAGCGCCGTGACGAGCAGCTTGCTGTCGGAGTACGCCTGGATCCCGTTCCAGCGCCGAGACGTCCAGTCGATGTCGTCGAGCGCGGCGTGACCGCCGGTGTGCATGCTGCTGCTGAGGTAGACCAGTCTCGACGGACGTCGAACCAGCACTGTCAGCAGATACGGCGCGAGCACATTGACGGCGAGCACCCGGGCGTGTCCGCGGGCGGTGGACCCTCGTCGCGGCTCGGCGTACACGCCCGCGTTGTGGATGACGGCGTCCAGCCGTCCGAGCCCGTTGACCTGCTCGGCGACGTGGCAGGTCTCGTCGTGGTCGGCGAGGTCGCCGATCACCACGCCCGCTGACCTGCCTGCGAGATCGGCGATGCCGGCAGCGCGTTGTGGGTTGCGGGCGTGGAGCACGACATCGTGGCCGTCGTCGATCATCGCTCGGGCGGCGGCCAGTCCGAGCCCCGTGGTGGAGCCGGTTACGAGGACTCGTGCCATGGCACCTCGCGTTGCAACTGGATGGGCGGGTCGAGAAACGTGTAGCGGGCGAGGTGAGGGGTGGCCGAATCGTGCGCGGGACGCTGTGCCAGCACACCTCTCACGGTGGGGGGGCACGCGCCTATCGTCGACGGCGGGCAAACCGTCTGATGGGATGACCTGCGAAGGAGCACTGAGATGAGAGGCGCCATCCTCCACGCCGCCCACGACGTCCGGCTGGAACGGCGCGACGACCCGACCATCGTCGATCCCACCGACGCGATCATCCGGCTGTCCGCGACCTGCATCTGCGGGTCGGACCTGTGGCCGTACCGAGGGATCGATGTCCCGGGCGACCCGGCCCCGATGGGGCACGAGTACGTCGGCATCGTCGAAGCGGTTGGCCGTGACGTGACCACGGTGAAGCCGGGCCAGTTCGTCATCGGGTCGTTCGTCGCCTCCGACAACACCTGTGAGATCTGCCGCGCCGGCTACCAGAGCTCGTGCATCCACCGCTACCCGATCGGCGCCATCGGCACCCAAGCCGAGCTGGCCCGCATCCCGCTCGCCGACGGCACGCTCGTCGCCACCCCCGAGGTCCCCTCCGCCGACCTGATCCCCAGCTTCCTCGCCGCCTCCGACGTGCTGGGCACCGGCTGGTTCGCTGCCGTCGCCGCCGAGGTCGGGCCCGGCAAGACCGTCGTCGTGGTCGGCGACGGTGCTGTCGGCCTGCTCGGTGTGCTCGCCGCCGGCCAACTCGGCGCCGAGCGGATCGTCATCATGAGCCGCCACGAACCACGCCAGCAGCTCGCGCGCGAGCTCGGTGCCACCGACATCATCGAGGAACGCGGTGACGACGGCGTCGCCCGCGTCAAGGAGCTCAGTGGCGGACTCGGCGCCCACTCCGTCATCGAGGCCGTCGGAACGCGTGAGTCGATGACCCAGGCGATCGGTGCGGTTCGACCCGGCGGGCACGTCGGCTACGTCGGCGTCACCCATGGTGACATACCTGGCGATCGACTCTTCTTCAGCCACGCCCATCTCCACGGCGGCCCCGCACCGGTGCGCCGGTTCCTGCCCGAGTTGATCGACCTCATCGCCACCGGCGGCATCAGCCCCGGCAAGGTGTTCGACCTCACGCTCCCGCTCGACCAGGTCGCCGAGGGCTACCGGGCCATGGACGAGCGCCAAGCCATCAAGACGCTGCTCACGGTGTGAGCACGCTCCGAGCAGCGCAGCTTCGGTGAGGAGAGAGATGAGCCTCGAACGAACCCCGGTTGCGAAGGTGTCGGGTCCGCTCACGGGCGGCAGGGGGTGGCCGTTCGGGGCGCCGCTGCAGATCCCGGACGGATTCGTGATCGAGGAGCTCCTCCTTGACGGGGTCGCCGTCTCCTACCAGCCGGTCGCCGGCGTCGAGATCGGCCTTGACGGCCGCTGGGTGACGCAGGAGGGCGGGCTGGCCCGGTACCGCACCCGCATGTACGTCGTTCGCCCCCGTGACCCCGATCGATTCAACGGCGTCGTGGTGGTCAACTGGCAGAACGTCACCAACGGCGATGACGTGGGAACGCCCGCCGCAGCCGATCTCGACGACGGGTTCGCATGGGTGGGTGTCACGACCCAGCGGGCGGCGATCGACGGCCAGCAGGTACCCGGCGGGATCCTGCCGGCATCGCAGGGCATGCCGGCGTGGGACCCCGAGCGTTACGGCACGCTCTCCCACCCCGGCGACGAGTACTCCTACGACATCTTCACCCAGGCGGGACGGGCACTCGCCGCCGATCGCCCGCGCCACGGCCACGATCCGCTCGGCGGCCTCGAACCGCGGTTGCTCGTCGCCGCCGGCGTGTCTCAGTCCGCGATGCGCCTCGGTTCGTACCTCAACATCGCCCACCAACGCGAGCACGTCTTCGACGGCTTCTTGCTCACCCTGCACTGGGGGACCTGCCCGTATCCGCCGGACCAACCCCTCATGACCAGCCTGCGCCCGATCGGCGGCGGTCTGTTCGGGAGCAGCTCGGCGATCCGTGACGACGGCGAGGTGGCGGTCCTGGTGCTGTGCAGCGAGAGCGAGGTGCTGCACAACTATCCGGTCCGCCAACCCGACAGCGACACGTTCCGGTTCTGGGAGATGGCGGGCGCGTCCCACGTCAGCGTGGAGATCCGCGAAGAGCTCGACGCCATCTACGACCGCGACGGGATCGCTCAGGCCGTCGCAACCGTGGCTGACCACAACACGGTGCAATGGGACTACGTCCGCGACGCCGCCCTGCGGCAGCTGGTCAAGTGGATCGACAGCGGACGACCTCCACCATCCATCCCCCCGATCGAGGTCGACCCCGGCCCGCCGGCCGCGATCCGGTGCGACGAGCAGGGCAACGCGCTCGGCGGCATCCGCCTCCCCGAGGTCGCCGCGCCCAACGCAACCAACACCGGCACCAACGACAGCAACCCGATGGCGGCCCTCGCCGGCTCCACCCGACCGTTCAGCCCGGAACAGCTCCGCGAGCTGTACGGCGTCCTCGACACCTACCTGCGGGCATGGGACACCGCCGTCGACGAGCTCGTCGAGCTCGACCTCATCCCGCCCCGGTCACGAGCCGCCGTTCGAGCACGCGGCCGAAGCCTCGTCGCCGACCGATTCGACCAGTGAGCCTCACTACCGCTATTCCGGGCTGCGCGCTCTGCGCGCTGGCTAGAACGAGCGCGGATAGGCAGCTCGCGTCGGCGGGGGGCTCGGGGGGCAGAGGCTCCTGCCGGAGCCCCCCGATCGCCGATCGATCCAGCTTGGCTGGTCGATCGGCTGCAATGGTCGGTTCCGGCCGAAGGCCGGCTCGTTGCACTCAGCGGAAGGGCTCGCCTTTCCGCTGAAGATCTCACACGTCGAGGAAGCGGCTCGCCGCGATGCCGGAGCCGATCGCCCCGGCGACCATGCCGATCACGAGGATCACCAGCATGCTGCGAAACACGAACCCGTCGGTCACGACGAGGGCCGCGAACCCGCTGTTCGGGGGGAAGTCCTTGACGCCCGCCGTCCAGCGGTTGTTGATGATCCACAACCCGCCGCACGCGGCGAGGCCACCGATGAAGCCCTGGATCAGTCCCTCGAGCATGAACGGGACGCGGATGAACCAGTCGGTGGCGCCGACGAGTTTCATCACCTCGATCTCCCTCCGGCGGGCGAACATGGCCGTGCGGATGGTGTTCCAGATCAGCAGGACGGCCGCGAACAGCAGCGTGATCGACAAGATCACGGTGTACAGCCCCACGAATCCCTTGAGCTTGGAGATCACGTCGAGCTGCTCGTCGGCGAGGACGATGTTGGAGACGTTCGGGAGCTCGCGCAGGCTCTCGCGCAGCTGGCGCAGCGTGTCCACGTCGGTGCCGTCGGTGGGGACCACCTTGTACTGCGTCGGGATGTTGGCCTCGGTCAGCAGATTGAGCGTCGAGGGGTCGCCGGCGAGCAGCCGCTTCGCCTCGTCGAGTGAGCAGGCCGTGTCGCAGTACCGGTAGGACTCGATCTGCTGGGTCAGCCCGCCGAGCGTGCGCTCGATCTCGGCCCGCTGGGCGTCGGAGGCACCAGGGTTGACATAGAGGATCATCTCCACATCGCCCTCCC
>JBIOUO010000518.1:0-2144 GCA_044867195.1 Ilumatobacteraceae bacterium | reverse complement strand
AGGACGGCGACATGGTTGATGCCGGTGGTCAGTTGCATGGCTCGACTCCCCGTGTGGACTGGGCAGAATTGTTCAGGTAACCTCAACAGATACTCAGGCAACCTGAAAGAAGATGCAAGATGACCTCGGTCACGTCTCGGCGCGCGAGGAGCCTCCGCCACCCAGAGGACAACACCGCAGCCCTGCTCGGCCAGGCGTGGGACGTGCTCGGCCGGCGGATCCTCGAGGGCGTGCGAGCCGCCGGGCACCCGATCCGGATGGCCCACTCGATGGTGTTCGTGCACATCCAGCTGGAGGGGATCCGGCTCACGGAGCTGGCATCGCGGGCGTCGATGACACCCCAGGCGATGGGTGAGCTGGTCGATGACCTGCAGGCCCTCGGCTACGTCGAACGCATCCCCGACTCAACCGATCGCCGCGCCAAGCTGATCGTGCTGACCGACCGCGGGTTCGACAACCTCCAGTCCGCGTTCGACGCCATCGCCGGGATCGAGGCGGATCTAGCCGAGCTGCTCGGACGCCGCCGGCTCGTCGAGTTGCGCGCCAGCCTCCGGGCGATCATCGCCAGCGCGCCGGCTCGATCCCCGTAACGGCGGCGCGTGGGCCAGGCGCGGTCAGGCCGCGGGATCGCGGCCGGTATAGCCCAGCAGCCTGTCCTGGGCCGACGCGTCGGCTGCCACGCTGATCTCCGGCTTGAACAGCCCCTTGCGCTGCTCGTCGGTGAAGCGGCCGTGGATCGCCTGGTAGACCTCCTCGGCGAGACCGTCCGGCATCGTCGCGTCCTGGCCCGTCGCCCGCGCCAGATCCCATCCGTGGATCAGGATGTCACCGAACGAGATCGCCAACGCCGGACCGGTCTTCTCGATCACGCCCTCCTCGCCGAACGTGCTCAACGTCGCACTGCGAGCACGCTCGAAATCGACAACCGGGTCGTCGCCGAGCAACTCGGGCGGGTTCGGGGACGGCGGCGACACCTGCTCTCCGCGGGCGGAGCCGACGAAGTAGCGCTGCGTGTCGAGCATGTGGTTCATCAGCGTGCGCACGTCCCACTCGTCGCACGGAGTCGGAGTGTCGAGCTTGTCGCTGGCGCCCGACACCTTGCCGACGGTCCACGCGCTGGCCCGCCCGTACTGATCCAGCAGGTCGTTCATGATGATCACTCCTGTTCAAGACGGCACCACGACGCGTACCCCGCACGGTAGGCGGCAAACGGCGGGGGGAGCGCGTGGGCGGCTGCGAGTTCGCTCGCCCGCTCGCCGGGTGGGCGCCGCGGCGCGACGATGACGGCATGGCCGTGTCGATGATCCAGCACATGATGTCCGTGCTCCCCCAGCTGCGCTACCAGCCGTCGCAGAAGCGGGTCCGGGTTCGACTCGGCGGCGTCGACGTCGCCGACACCACCCGCCCGGTGCTGGTGTGGGAGCCGACACGCGTCGTCCCCTCGTACGCCGTGCCCGAGACCGACTTCACCGCGCACCTCCGCCGGGCCAGCCCCGGACCAGCGCCCGAGTACCGCGCCGTCGGGTTCGGGCCCGGCGGTCCGCCCCTGCTCGACCCGTCCGTCCCGTTCGCCGTGCACACTGCCGGCGGGGAGGCGTTGACCGTCGCCACGCCGTCCGGCGCCCGCGAGGCGGCAGCGTTCCGGCTCGCCGACCCGGACCTTGCTGGGTATGTCGAGCTCGACTTCGACGCCTTCGAGTGGTGGGAGGAAGACGAGCCGATCGTCGGGCACGCGCGCGATCCGTTCCACCGCATCGACGTCCGGCGTAGCTCGCGAACCGTCCGCATCGAGCAGGCGGGGGAGATCCTCGCCCAGTCCGACCGGTGCCACCTGCTGTTCGAGGCGGCCTTCCCGCTGGCTCGCTACTACATGCCGCGCGACGACGTCCGCGTCGACCTCGAGCCGAGCGCGTTCCGCACCACGTGCGCGTACAAGGGCCACGCCACGCACTACTCGGTACAGCTCGGGGATCGCCAGCTCGCCGACATCGCGTGGAGCTACGACGACCCGCTCGAGGATGCGACCGCCGTCCGCGGTCTCGTCAGCTTCTACCAGGAGCGGTTGGACCTGTTCGTCGACGGTGAGCCCGTCGAGCGGGTCCGCACTCCGTGGTCCTGATCCCGCGCCGGGCGCTCACCACCAT
>JBIOUO010000517.1:0-3146 GCA_044867195.1 Ilumatobacteraceae bacterium | reverse complement strand
GTCGACCCGCGGGCGAGGGCGACGACCTCCTCGACGAGCGCGACGAGCTCCTCCGTCTCGGCGTGCAGGTCGTCGATGATCTGCGCCCGCGTCTGCGGATCGAGGTCCGGATGGCGGCGCAGCACGGCGAGGTTCGTGCGCACGCTCGTGAGCGGCGTGCGCAGCTCGTGCCCGGCGTCCTCGACGAGCCGACGCTGGTCGTCGCGCGACGCGGCGAGCGCGCCGAGCATGCCGTTGAACGCCGCGCCGAGCTGGCCGACCTCGTCCTTGCCGCCAACGGGGACCTCGACGTCGAGGCGGCCCGATCGCTCGACGTCGGACGCCGTCTTCGTCAGCCGCGTCAGCGGCCCGGTGACGGTCCGCGCGATGAGCCAGCCGATCGCCGCGGCGACCACCGTGACGAGCACGACGAGCAGCACCGTGCTCCGGCGCAGGTCGTGGAGCACGCTCTCGTTCTCGGCGAGCGGACGCCCGACCTGCAACACGTCGCCCTGCCTCCACCGCCCGCTGATCAGGCGGTACGCCTCACCGCCGACATCGACCGTGTCGTAGCTCCACCAGTTGGTTCGCTGTTGGGCCTTCTCGGGACCAGGCCCGGCCTCGATCGGGTCGATGCCGCGGCGGGGACGGACCGTGCCGTCAGGCTCGACGAGCTGGACGACGTAGACGCGCAGCAGCCCTGGCTCGCTGAGCGCTCCCCGCGGGTTGGCGTCGATCTTGCTCCACGCCTGGTACAGCGACGTGTCGACCTCCTCGAGCAGCCGCGTGCTCGTCGCCTGGTACGACGCCACGCCCACCGAGATCGTGGTCGCCGCGGCGATCGCCGCGAGGGCGAGCGCGATGCGCCAGCGCAGGCTCACAGCTGCCGCGGGTGCGTGAACGCGCACGCTCTCATCGCACCGCTATCCAAACGCGCCGGCGGGCAGCTCGCGCGCCGAGTACCCGACGCCGCGGACGGTCTGGATCAGGCGCGACTCGCCGTCGGCCTCGGTCTTGCGGCGGAGGTAGCCGATGTAGACGGCGAGGTTCTTGGAGTCCGGGCCGAAGTCGTAGTGCCAGATGCGGTCGTAGATCGTCGAGTGGTCGAGGACGACGCCCTGGTTGCGCACCAGCAGCTCGAGGAGGTCGAACTCGGTCTTCGACAGATCGAGCTCGCGTGCCCCGCGCCAAGCCCGGCGGGCCGCCGGATCGAGCCGCAGGTCGGAGAGCTGCACGATGTCGTCGTCGCTGGCCTGGTCGTGCTGCGTGCGCCGCAGCAGCGCCCGCAGCCGGGCCAGCAACTCGTCCAGCTCGAACGGCTTGGGCAGGTAGTCGTCGGCGCCGGCATCGAGTCCGGCGACCCGGTCACGGGTCTCGGTGCGGGCGGTCAGCATGAGGATCGGGACGCGGTTGCCGTCGGCGCGCAGCACCTTGCAGACGGTCAAGCCGTCGACGATCGGCATCGACACGTCGAGCACGACGACGTCGGGCTGCGCCCCGCCGGCCGCCTCGAGGGCATCGGCACCGTTGCCGACGGCGATCACGGTGTAGCCCTCCAGCTCGAGGGCCCGCGACAGCGAGTCGCGCACCGCGCGATCGTCCTCGGCGATCAGCAGCCGGCTGCCAGTCGGCGCGCCCCTGGCGAGCATGGGTGACAGTCTGCCGCCATTCGGTAAGACGTTCGTGTGACCGGCGCCAGCGTGGAGGGATGCTCGCGACGCCGAGCGTGATGGGCATCGCCGGGCGGGGGTTCGGGGGCAGAGGCCCTTGGCCGGAGCCCCCGACCGGCGATCGATCCGGCTTGGCCGGTCGATCGCCTGCAGCTTGGGCGCCGGCCGAAGGCCGGCTCCATCGTCTCGCCGAGCAACCTCCGGTTGCGAGGCGAACCTACAGGATGCGTATCGGGAGCACGCGGGGGCCGCGGATCTGGCCGACGCTCCAGCGCACGGCCGCCGGGTCGGCGAGCTCGAAGTCCGGGAAGCGGGCGAGGAACTCCTCCACCGCGACACGCAGCTCGAGGCGGGCGAGGTTGGAGCCGAGGCAGCGGTGGATGCCGAGCCCGAACGCGGCATGGCGGTTCTCGAGGCGGTCGATGACGACCTCGTCGGACTGCTCGAACATCGCCGGGTCGCGGTTGGCGGCCGGGAACGGGAGCAGCACCCACTCGTCCTTGTGCATCGGGCAGCCGTGGAAGTCGTGGTCGACGGCGACCATGCGGGCCATCGTCACCGGCGCGTAGGCGCGCAGCAGCTCCTCGATGGCGGTCGGCAGCAGCTCCGGCTCGGCGACCAGGCGGCGCCGGTCGTCGGGGTGCGACGCGAGGTGCCAGATCGACGACCCGATGGCGCTCCACGTGGTGTCGATGCCGGCGAGCAGCAGCAGCACGATCGAGCCGCGGACATGCTCGGGCGTCAGCTTCTGCCCGGCGAGCTCGGCGTCGAGCAGGTACGACGTCAGGTCGTCGCGCGGGTCGCCACGATGCTCCTCGATGCGGGCGTCGATGTAGTCGTTGAGCTGCTGGAACGAGGCTTGGCGCACCTCCGGGGGGAGGTTCACACCCTCCAGCGTGTTGTGCACGAACTGGCGGAACAGGTCGTCGTCCTCGACCGGGAATCCGAGCATCCGGGCGATCACGTTGACCGGGATGTGGCTGGCGTACTGCGCCGCGGCGTCGACGACCGTCTCGCCAGGCGTGATCGCACCCATCTCCTCGAGGCGCTGGCGGCACAGCTTGCGGACCTCCGGCTCCCAGGGCTCGATCTGCTTGGGCACGAACGGGGGCAGCAGAAGGCGCCGTGCGAGGGCGTGGAACGGCGGGTCGCTGGAGATCGGCGGCGCGCCGCCGACCGGGGGCTCGGCAAGGATCGTGGCGGTGCTGACGACGACGGAACGGCTGGTGAAGTGCTCGGTGTCGTAGGCCACCTCGCGCACCAGCTCGGCCGTGATCGGCGCCCACATCCCGCCATAGCGGTCGCTGTGGGCGACCGGGCAGCCCGCGGCGCGCAGCTCGGCCCAGATCTCCGGCGCCCGCGGGTTGTAGGCCGGGTCGGCGTGATCGAGATCGGTCGCCCAGTCCGTCACCGGACCGTAGATCCCGCTCGGCGCCGAGTAGGTGGTGTCCGCCATGTCGTCTCCGCCCTTCAGTCCTCGTCGATGGCGATCGCGTA
>JBIOUO010000516.1:0-5395 GCA_044867195.1 Ilumatobacteraceae bacterium | reverse complement strand
GCTCGCTCGCGTTCGGCGGCGCAGCCCGGCCGCTCGCCTCACCCCCAGGTCGTGCCGTGGTCGGCGACGTCGGCCATCTCGATGAACGTCCGCCCCGGGTTGAGCTCGAGCGGCGTCCCGTCGGGCGCGGTGAGGATGATCGGCGACGTGCGGTCGAACCGGGTCCATGTGCCGGTGAGCACGTTGCCGCCGGTGAACACGTAGGCGTCGCCGGTGCCGACGGAGATCGCCTCCGGGCTCTTGGCGTTCCATGGCGTCGGGCGGTACTGGTTGACGAGCACGACGACGTTGTTCGTCGACACCGGCGTCCCGTCGGCCTGGATGTGCTTCCGACCGTTCTCGGTGCGCACGTACCCGAAGATCTCCGGCACCCAGTCCCAGCGGACGTGGTTGACGCCGACGTTGACGTCGACGAACGACGCCGGCTGGGATCCAGCGACCTCACCGGGGTCGACGTACTGGAACAGCGCCGTCGGCCGCCCCGCCTCCGGTGGCGTCTGCGCCCACAGCGCGTCGGTGGTGTTGAACAGGTTGTGCGGCGAGCCGCAGTTGCCTGACCGGTAGTAGCCGCCGGCGCGGCGCTGCATCGAAAGGTCGATCAGGTCGGACTGGGCGATGAACTGGTTAACGCCGGGGTTGCCGCCGCTCCACGCGAGCAGCGGACGGTTCAGCCCGCCGAGCATGTCGACGTCCTGGCTGCGGCCGCTGCGAATCGGCCCCACCGGGTTCGACGACTGCGAGTGGAAGACGGCAGCGAAGCGGGTGAGACGGCTCTCGACGATCTCTTCGTACACGATGTCGGCCAGGTTGAGCCCGACCTGGGTGCGATGGGCGCAGCCGACGTTGTCCATCTTGACCACCAGCGCTGGCCGGTCCGGCGGCACCTGCCCGGCTTCCAGCGGCGTGCCGGTCAGCGGCATCCGCGGGATGGGCGCCGGCACCGTCGTCGGCGCTTCGGTCGGTGGCGGGGTCGTCGGCGGCGCGGTGCTCGTCGTGGACGTCGTCGTCGTCGCCCGCGTGGTGGTCGGCGCGTCCGTCGTCGGAGGCGTCGTCTCGGCGGCCTCGCTGCCGCCGCTGCAGGCCGCGGCGACGGCGACCAGGCCACACGCCAGGGCGGCGGCGAGCACGTGACGTCTGGCGCGACGCCGAGACCGATGGGAATCAGTGGGGGTCATAGCTCTCTCAGCAGGCTGATCCGCTCCTCGAGCGGCGGGTGCGTGTCGAACAACTTGTGGAACGCGCCGAGTCGTCCCTCGTCGCCCACGCCACTCATGGGCTGTTCGATCCACATGTGTGCCGTCGCGGTCGACGCGGAATGGGTCACGGTCGTGTCGTCACGCAATTTTTCCAGGGCCGAGATCAAACCTGGTGGATACCTCGTGAGCTGGCACGCGCTGACGTCGGCCAGCGTCTCGCGGCGCCGGGAGATCGTCGCCTGCATCGCCTTGGCGATGATCGGCCCGACGATGAGCAGCACGAACCCGATGATGATCAGCGGGTTGAACCCGTCGTCGCGGTCGCCTTGGCGGCGGACCCGGCCCCCGTTCCACCACATCATCCGAATCGCGATGTCGGTCAGCAGGGCGACCGCGCCGACCAGCGTCACGGCCAGCGTTGACACGAGGATGTCGTAGTTGCGGATGTGCGACAGCTCGTGGGCGAGCACGCCTTCCAGCTCGACCCGGTTCATCTTCTCCAGCAGCCCGGTGGTGACGGCGATCGCCGCGTGCCGCGGGTTGCGCCCGGTGGCGAACGCGTTCGGCGCCGGGTCGTCGACGATGTAGACGGCCGGCTTCGGCAGCCCGCTGGCGATGCACAGCCCCTCGACCAGGTTGTGCAGGCGGCGGTAGGTCTCCGGGTCCGCCGGTTTGGCGCGACTGACGGCGAGGGCGACGGCGTCGGACTTCCAGTACGAGGCGAACGCCAGCAACGCCGAGATCACGAGCGCGAACACGAGGCCGAACCAGCCGAGGCCGGCGAGGTAGCCGACGACGCCGCCGATCGCCACGACGACGAGCACGAACCCGCCGACGAGGAGCACGGAGCGCCGCTTGTTGGCGCGGATCAGCTCGAACATGGGACGCCGCGCGCTAAGGGCATGCCGTTACGGTCGATCTGGCCGGCTCAGAACTCGACGGTCGGCACGGTGCGCGCGGCCTCGTCGGCCTCGAAGTACTCGCGCTTCTCGAACTTCAGCGCCCGCGCGTAGAACACGGTCGGGAACTGCTGGAGCTTGTTGTTGTACTCCAGCACGCTGTCGTTGTAGAACTGCCGCGCGTAGGCGACCCGTCCCTCGGTGGCCGTCAGCTCCTCCTGCAGAGCGAGGAAGTTCTGGTTCGCCTTGAGGTCGGGGTAGGCCTCGCTGAGGGCGAAGACCTGGCGCAGGGCGCCGGTCAGCATGTTGTCGGCCTCCGCCTGGGCGTGCGGCGTGTCCGGCGCAGCGATGGCGGAGTTGCGAGCCCGGATCACGGCGTCGAGGGTCTCGCGCTCGTGAGCGGCGTAGCCCTTGACGGTCTCCACCAGGTTGGGGATCAGGTCGAGGCGGCGCTTGAGCTGCACGTCGATCTGCGACCAGGCGTTCTCGATCTGGTTGCGTCGACGGATCAGGCCGTTGTAGGCCGTGATGAGGTAGATGATCAGCAGCACCACCACGACCACGATCACGATGAGGGCGATGGTCATGGCCGTGAGTGTACGAGCGCCAGCCGCCGCCGCATGGGGACCCCCCGCATCAACGCTTGCCGCTCATCAGGGGCCGCGGCGGCGCCGGCGGCGGGGCCGGTCTGGACCGGCGTCGGCTGCGGCGATCAGCTCGCCGTAGATCCGCACGTACTCGGCGGCGAGCGTGGACATCGAGAAGTCCTGGGCCCGCCGAACGCCGTTGGCGCGCAGCGAGGCCGCAACGGCCGCATCCCCGAGCACACCCTCGATCGCCACTGCCAGGGCCTCCGTGTCGCCCGGCGGGACGAGCACGGCGTCGACGCCGTCGGTCGCCACGTTGCGGTAGCCGTCGAGGGCGCTGGCGACGACGGGCGTGCCGGCGGCCATCGCCTCGATCAGCACCACCCCGAACGACTCGCCGTGCAACGACGGTGCACAGAACACGCTGCTCGCCCGCAGCCGGGCGAACTTCTCGGCGTCGCTGATCCGCCCGAGCCAGGTGATGCGGTCGTCGCCGGCGTGCTGCTGGCGTAGGCGGGCGCTGTTCGGCCCGTCGCCGGCGATCCACAGCCGCACGTCCGGTCCCAGCGAGCCGAACGCGTCGAGCAGGACGGCGAGGCCCTTGCGCTCCTCGTGGCGGCCGCAGAACAGGATCGTCGGGTGATCGGTGGGGGTCGGCACCGTCGAGGCGATGGCGTCGACCTCGACGCCGTTGAACAAGATGTCGTACTCGCCGGGCATCGAGGACTGGGCGAGCTCGAGGGCGTCCTTGGAGACGACCACCTTGCGATCGATGCGCTCGGCGACCCAGCGCACGAACCACCCGAACACCTGGTAGCCGGACGATCGGCCGGCGGCGTGGAACGTGCCGACAACGGGAGCCGGGTGCATCAGCACCGACGTCAATGTCGGCCCGGGCGCCAGCGGCTCGTGGACGTGGACGACGTCGAAGGCCTCGTCGTTGAGCACCCTGATCGTGCGTAGGGCGGCCGACGCGTCGGGGGCCAGGGGGGCGATCGACCCGTTGGCCGCGGTCGGCAGGCTGTTGCCGAGCGGGGTGACGAACGCCTCGGGCGGCGGCCCGTCGCATGGACCGAGCACCCGCGCCTCGTGGCCCTGGCGGCGCAGCTCGCGAGCGAGCCCGAGCACCTGGGCCTGGACACCGCCCGGCACCGACAGGCTGTACGGGGATACCAGGCCGATCCGCAGCGACCGCCCAGTGACGGATGTCGTCACCGCCGACACGGTAGTGCCACGTCACGCCGCGCGGCCTGGCGGGTCGGGCTCGGGCGGGTCGGGGTACATGATCGCCCATCGTTGGAGGCGTTCTCCAAGTGGGTGCTCGTACGGTGCGGCCGGGGCCGGTGGTGGCCCGGTCGGCGGCGTCGGGTGTGCCGCGGCATCGATGATCCGCCCGTGGCGGTCGGTGAACACGAGCCCGTCAGGGTCGTCGGCGTTGCCGCTGATCCCGAGCAGCCCGCGGTGATGCAAGCGGTGATCGGCCGGGCACAGCGCGGCCAACTTGGCGGTGTCGGTCGAACCCCCGTCCTCCCAGTGCTCGATGTGGTGCACCTGCAGCCAGCGGGTGTGGGCACACCACGGGACACGACACGTGTTGCGGTCGCGGGCCAGCACGAGTCGTCGAGTGCGTTCAGGCACCGCCCGCTGCGTGCGACCGACCGAGACCGGCAGCGCCCCATCAGTGAAGACCGGCGCCACCGTCGCGTCGCACGTCAACATGTCACGCAACCAGTTGGGCACCGCCAACCCATCGGGCCAGCGGGCCGGGACCGGATCAGTCGGATCGACGAACCAGTTGACCCGGAACCTGTCCCGACGCTCGTCGCCTGCGACACCGTCCAACGAGCGCTGCGCCATCTCGACCAGCGCCTCGGCCCACGTCACGTTCGTCTGGCCGGCGGCGAACAACGCGTCACGGGCCTCGCGCAGCGCGGCGTCGACAACCCGGCCATGGTCGGCGTCCAGCTCGCCGCGCAGGTGATAGCGGCCGTCATCGTCGAACCAGCCTGTCAGGCTCTCATTCGGCTCGTCTCGCGCCGGGGCGGGCTTGGGGGCGGGACGGGCGGCACGCACCATCGTGCGCAACTGCACCACCGTCGCCACCCTCGCCGACTCCGCGAACTGCTCATCGAGATAGGCCGGCGCCTTGGTCGCCGTCGCCGCTTGATCCATCGAGATCGCCCCCGCGGCGAACGTCGACATGACCGCCGGATGCGAGTCGCGGGCCCGGGCCAGGCGGACGACCTCGCGGGCGTGCCCCGGGGAGATCCCCGCCTGCCATGTCAACCAGTGCTCCAGCGACCGCACCCCCCAGCCCTCCCAGGACCCCGACTCCAACGCCTCGGCCGCCAACTCGACCAGCTGGGCGTTGAGCACGTTGAGATGCCCACACACCACGCGCAGCCGCTCCTCCACATCGAGCGACCTATCGAGCTCGGCGACAACAGCGGCAGCAGCACTCATGCGACCGATCATGAACAGGGGGTGTCACCATTACCGCCGAAGCCCTGACCTGGTCAGATGATCCCGGCCGCCGCTCTCGCCCGCGCGCACGGGGTCTCGATGTCGAAGGCGAGCGTGGCCTTCCGCTGGTGGTGCATGCCGCCGCCGATGAGCTGGTTGGTGACCTTGTAGGTGATCGGCTGGCGCGGCCGTTCGTTCCACCGGAGCGGCTCGACGTCGAGGACGCCACCCCTTCGCCGATGATCGGCTA
>JBIOUO010000515.1:0-8977 GCA_044867195.1 Ilumatobacteraceae bacterium | reverse complement strand
TGCTCGGCATCGGCCCGGCGGCATGGTGGGTGTGGCAGAGCGCGCGCCGCGGGCACCTCGGTGTGGATGTCATCGCCTTGCTCGCCCTCGGCGGCAGCCTGGCGGTCGGCGAGTACCTCGCCGGGGCGATCATCACGGTCATGCTCGCCACCGGGCGAGCGCTCGAGGATCGGGCCACGGCACGAGCTCGCCGAGAGCTGCGCAAGCTGCGCGAGCGCACGCCGCGACACGCCCATCGCGTCTCCGACGCCGATCTGGAGACGGTTCCGCTCGACGCGGTCGTGCCGGGCGACCTCGTCGTCGTCGAACGCGGCGAGGTGGTCCCGGTCGACGGACGGGTCGAGGGTGACATCGCCGTGCTCGACGAGTCCTCGCTGACCGGGGAGGCGGTCCCGCGGGAGCTGCGGGATGGCGACGAGGTGCGCAGCGGCACGGTCAACGCTGGCCGGCCGTTCTCGATGCGCGCCACTCGAGCTGCGGCTGACAGCACGTACGCCGGGATCGTCCACATGGCGACCGAGGCCGAGGCCGATGCGTCGAACGCGCCGTTCGTGCGCCTCGCCGATCGGTTCGCCGGAGCGTTCCTGCTCGCCGCACTCGCTGGCGCCGCGGTCGCCTGGGCCGTGTCCGGCGACCCAGTCCGCGCCGTCGCCGTCCTCGTCGTGGCGACGCCATGCCCGCTCATCCTCGCCGCTCCAGTCGCCATCACCGGCGGGCTGTCGCGCGCCGCCAGTCGCGGCGTCATCATCAGGGGTGGTCGCGTCCTCGAGCGACTCGCCGAGGCGCGCGTCGTGCTGCTGGACAAGACGGGGACCCTGACGAAGGGGCGCCCCACACTCCTCGAGATCGTGCCGGCAGGTGCGCGGACTCCCGAGGAGCTGCTCCGACTCACCGCCGCGCTGGATCAGGTGTCGCCGCACGTGATCGCCGACGCGATCGTTCGCGCCGCGCGCGAGCGCGGCGTCGACCTCCCGCTGCCGACCGACGTCGAGGAAGTGCCCGGCGCAGGGATACGAGGACTGGTCGGCAGCCACCGGGTGGCCATCGGCAAGGCGGCTTGGGTCTCGCCGGGCGCCGATCCGCGGTGGGCGGCACCGATCCGGCGGCGCGCCGACCTGGATAGCGCGCTGACCGTGTTCGTCGCTGTTGACGGTGTACCGGCTGGCGCGCTGCTCCTGCGCGATCCCATCCGCACCGATGCCGCGCGCACGATTCGCCGGCTTCGACGCTCCGGCATCGACCGTGTCGTCATGCTCACCGGCGACCGCGCCGACGCGGCCGAGAGCGTCGGCGCGATCCTCGGCGTCGACGCCGTGCTCGCCGAGCGAACCCCGTTCGACAAGGTGGAAGCCGTGATCCGGGAACGGTCGGCCGGCACGATGCTGATGGTCGGGGACGGGATCAACGACGCGCCCGCGCTGGCTGCAGCGGACGTCGGTGTGGCGATGGGTGCACGCGGCGGGACTGCGGCGACCGAGGCCGCCGACGTCGTGGTGACCGTGGACCGGGTCGATCGAGTCGGTGACGCGATCACGATCGCCCGCCGAGCCGGCGCGATCGCCCGCCAGAGCGCACTGATCGGCATCGGACTCTCGATCACGGCGATGGTGGCAGCCGCGTTCGGTCTGCTCGCACCCGCCGCCGGCGCGCTGCTGCAGGAGGGCATCGACACCGCCGTGATCCTCAACGCGCTGCGCGCGCGTCGCGACCCCCGCCACCGACCGATCGATGCCCGAGACACCATCTTGGCCCGCCGGTTCACCGCCGAGCACGAAGTGCTGCGGCCGGAGCTCGATCGGATCAGGCAAGCTGCCGACGCGCTGGGTGCCGATCCCCAGGCTGCAATGACATCCGTCCGCTCGCTGTACCGCTTCCTCGTTCAGGATCTGCTGCCCCACGAGGCGGCCGAGGACGCCGTGCTCTACCCCGTTCTCGACCGCATCCTCGGCGGGGACGAGCCGACGGCAACCATGAGTCGGGCCCACGCCGAGATCGTCCGGCTCACTCGCCGCGTCGGCCGCGTGCTCGACGACTTCGACGACGAGCATCCCGACCCGGTCGAGGTGATCGAGCTGCAACGGCTGCTCTACGGGCTTCACGCCATCGTCGAGCTGCACTTCGACCAAGAAGACGAGGGCTACTTCAGCCTGCTCGACGCCCCGGACGGCGTGCCGGTCGCGGCCCGCTGAGCCGGGCGCTCAGTGGCCGCCAGCCCGCCGGACGCCAGGCGGTACCGTCGGCGCCGATGGAACGCTCGCCGGTTCTGGTCGTCGGTGTCGACACCTCCGATGAGTCCGTAGCCGCGTTGGACTGGGCGCTGCGACTGGCGGAGGGCCTGACGCTCCGCGTCGTCGTCGTGCACGCCGTCGGGCTGCTCGAAGAAGGCGGCTACCGCCAACGGCCCGATCTCGACGCGATCGTCGAGGCCGCCCAGCAGCGCGTGCCCGGCGCGACCGCTGGGGTCGACATCCTCGACGAGGATGGTCCGGCGGCCGACGTGATCGTCCGCATCGCCGAACGCCACGACGCGGCCCTGATCGTCGTCGGCAGCCGCGGTCTGGGCCAGGCACCGCGGCTGCTTGGCTCGGTCAGCGAGGGGGTGCTCGCCCACGCTGGCGTCCCCGTGCTGATCGTGCCCCGGCCCTGACCCTGAGGGCCGGCTCGCGGCGTGCCCGCCGGACTTGTCACTCACCGGGGAGCGCTCGGGGCGATGCGAGCTGTCCCTCGATCGTTGCCAGCTGGCCCCGTACCGCGGCGAGTTCGGCGAGGATCGCGCTGTCCGGTCGCTGCTCGGCTTGTTGCGGTTGACCGGCGTCCGGCGTTCGGTCGTCGGACGCCGCCGGGCCCGCAGGCGCCAGCCCGAACGCGCTGGCCAGGGTGCCGGCGATGACACCCAGGGTGGCGATTCCCGTCAGCATCAGGAACGTGCCGGCGAGGCGACCCTTCTCCGTGATCGGAACGATGTCGCCGTAGCCGACGGTCGTGAGGGTCACGATCCCCCACCACAGCGCGTCGCCGAACGTGGCGAAGTCGCTGTTGGTCGGGTGCTCCGCGATGTACGCCATCCACGAGCAGAACAGGAGCATCGCCGTGGCGAAGACGCCGACCTTCCCGAGCCGGTTGATCGCCCGGCGGGCGGCCTTGCTGACGAACAGCAGCCGCACCAGCCGGGCCAGCCTGGCCAGGACGAGGATCTCCGATCCGCCCAAGCCGGGGATGAGGAACCAGGGCGCGGTGATGATCACGACAACGAGGTCGAACATCCCAACATGGGTCGACAGGTACCGCCGCACGTAGCGGATGTGCATGCCCAGATCGACCACGAACACGACCCATGCGGCGACGTTGACGATGACGAACACCCACGAGTCCTCGGTCGCCCTGGAAGCTGCGGTGATGATCGGCAGGATCGCCGCCAGCAGCAGCGGAACGTAGATCCGGCGCTCGAAGTCGGCGAGCCGGCGCGCGTCCTCGGGGGAACGGACACGGTCCGCGACTCGGCGTGACAACTCGCGGCGATGCCGCTGTTCGCTCGGACGTGTCCCGTCGATCTCCCGCTGCGCAGCGTCGCTCATCGCGCGATCCTGCTCAGTGCGAGCACCGGTCCGCCAACGTTCATAGCCTGCGACCCTGCGGCCATGATCCAGAGATGAGCACGATCAGTCACCCGCTGTGGTGGATGTCGTGGGTCAGCCGCCGTGCTCAGATCATGACACGCCCATGGCTACGCGCACCGAGATCAACGTGGTCTACGCCGCCGGACTCGTCCAGGGGATCGTGCTGGTGACGTTTCCGGCGGCGAGCACGGTGTTCACCGACCCCGACGAGTACGACCTGTCGACCAGCCAGTACGGCGCGCTGTTCCTGCCTCAGGTCGTCACCGCGATCGCCGGCGCGCTGCTCGGCGCCAGCCTGGCCGGACGCTTCGGGTCCAAGCGGGTGTATCTGGCCGGCGTCGCGGCGAGCCTCGTGTCGATGGGCCTCCTGGTCACGAGCACGCTGTTCACCGACGAGCACTCCCTCGCGTACGGGCTGCTGCTGGTGGCCACGGCGTTCCTCGGTGCCGGGTTCGGGCTGACCGTGCCGACGCTCAACCGGTTCACCGCCGTGTTCCACCCGGCGGCGGTCGATCGCTCCGTGCTGGTGCTCAACGCGTTGCTCGGCCTGGGCACCGCGTTGGCCCCGCTGTTCGTGGCCATGTTCGTCGGCCTCGGGTTCTGGTGGGGACTGCCCGTGCTGTCGACGGGCCTGCTGGCCGCACTCTTGGTCACGAGTCTCGGTCTGCCGCTGCACACCGGTGCTCGGGCCGCCGCGGCGGCAACGGCGGGGAAGGGCCGGGCGGCCGTGCCCAACCGCTTCTGGCTGTACGCAGTGTTCGCCGTGCTGTACGGCATCTGCGAGACGATGAACGGCAACTGGTCCCAGCTCGACATGACCACCGAGCTGGGCGCCTCGACCGCCGTCGCCTCGCTCGCGCTGACGATGTTCTGGGCGATGGTCACGTTGGGGCGGGTGCTATTCGCCGCCATCCAACGGTGGTTCCCGACCCACCGCACCTACCACGTGCTTCCGATCATGCTGGCCGCGGTACTGGTCGTCATCGCCTCGCTCTCCGATGCCAGCGCGGCGGCCGGCGTCCTCGTCTTCGCCCTCGCCGGGCTGGCATGTTCGGCGTTGCTGCCACTCACGATCAGCTTCGCCCAGGAGGACCTCGTGGCGATCTCGGCCGCCACGTCGGGCATGGTGATCGCGGCGTATCAGGTCGGCTACGGCATCGCCGCGTTCGGCGCCGGGCCGCTCCAAGATGCCGGGGTGACCCTGCCGGCGATCTTCGGGATCGCCGCCGTGGCCGCGGCCCTGATGGCCGTGCTCTCGTTCCGCATCGCTCGACCCGACGCCGTGGTCTCCGCCCTGCACCCGAGACCGGCCTGACCGGCCTGACACGATGTCGCCCAGAGGGTCTCACTGGCGGTCGAACGTCGCTGCGAACGTCCCGCCGGCCCGCAGCAGGTCGAGGCGGTTCCCGGAGACCTGGTATGACTCCGCCAGTTGCAGTGCGGCCAGGTAGTGCTGCTCCTGCTGGTCGACCTCGGGGTCGGCACAGGCCCTCGCCGTGGCGGCGAGCGGGCCGATCCGGATGCTCTCGCCGTCGACCTCGTACGGTCCGGTGAACGAGTTGCAGCCACCGTTGCCGGACACCGTGGCGGCCTCGAATGTGAGCGTCAGCTCGACCCCGCCGACGACCGACGTGATCGCATCTCCCGAGTAGTAGCTGGTGGCGGTCCACCCGCCGGCGAGTGCCGAGGCTGCATCGGTGGCGCGGTACGTCAACAGGGCCTCGCCTTCGGCATCGGCCAGCGACAACGTCTCTGCGTCCAGGCCGTACGCCGCCGCCTCGGGCAGCCGCTCGAGGTAGGCCTGCTCGACCGCCGTCTCCTGCGGGCCGCAGGCCTTCAATGTCGTGGCGATGTTCGGGTCGATCGTCAGTGCGGGCGGGTCGGCCGTGTAGGTCGTGCGGTAGGTGTTGCAGCCGCTGAAGCCCGACAGCGTGCCGCCGGCGAACCGGGCGTCCACGCTGACCCCTGCGGCGTCGATTCCCAGCGAGTCACCCTTCAACTGCCAGATTGGCCCCTCGAGCGTCGCTTGCGCGGCGGGCGTCCCGCCAGTCGACGCGGTCGACGTCGGCGTGCTGTCGCCGTCGTCGGAGTCCCCACACGCGTTCGCCACGCTCACCAGGAGCAGGCCCGAGATCGCGACTCTGACCACCAGTCGCTGCCGATCAGCCATGGCGCCGACGATGACGACCTTCGTCGCTCCTGGCATCGTCTGGGATGGGTGATCCGCATCGCGCCGGGCTCCGTTGGCCGGGTGCGTATCGTGTGATCCGCTCCGGCGCGCGGCGTCGAACGGTGGCCGTGGAGAGGACTTGCCTCATGGACGAACGGCATCAGGCCTCGTGGGCGGAACGGGTTCTGGTCGACCGCCTGTCCAGCGGTGACGAGACGGCGCTCATCGACCTGTACGACCGCTACGCAGGCTTCGTCTACGGGCTGGCGGTGCGGACTCTCGTCGATCGGCAGGCCGCCGAGGACGTCACGCAGGAGGTGTTTGTGTCCCTGTGGGAGCATCCGGAACGCATCGACTCGGGTCGCGGGACCCTGCGTGGCTTCCTCGGAACGCTCACCCATCGTCGTGCGGTCGACGCGGTACGACGGGAGGAGGCGCGCCGGCGCCGGGAGGCACGGGCGGCACGGGAGGAGGGCGACGTGCCAGACGTGGCCGACGCGGTGCTTCGATCGGACACCTCGGTCCGGGTCCGCGCCGCCCTCGAGGTGCTGCCGGAAGCGCAGCTACGGGCCCTCGAGCTGGCCTACTTCAACGGCTACACGTACCGTCAGGTCGCCGACGTGTTGGACATCCCCGAGGGCACGGCCAAGTCGCGCCTACGCCTGGCGTTGGCGCGCATCGCCGAGCACCTCGGTTCCCAGATGAGCGAGCAGAGTGAGCGATGGGCATGAACGACGAATTCCCGCCGCCTCGGGTCTCCCCGGACGATGTAGCCGCGTACGCGGTCGATGCACTGGACGCTCGCGACGCCGAGGGCATCGCCGCGACCTTCGAGGCCAGTCCTGCCGCGGTCCGCCGCGAGCGGGACCTTCGGTCCGCGGCCGGTGAGTTCGCGGCCGCGGTCCTCAACGACGTCGCGCCCCACCCCGAGCTCCGCTCGCGGGTGCTCTCCGAGGCGCGCCGCCGCCGGCAGCCCGCCGCGCCTGTCGCCGGCTCGTCTCCAATCGAGGTCCACCGAGTCGAGTTGGCGCGGGCCATCCTGCTGCTGCGCGACCTGACGGTCGACGACTGGACCCGCCCGGTCGACCCGCCGGAGCTCACCGGTTGGACTGTTCACGACGTCGTCGTCCACCTGGTGGCCAACCAGTCGCTGCTCGCTGACGCGCTGGGCGTGCCGGTGCCCGGCATCCCCGAGACCGTCACAGACAACGAGGGCCGCACCGCGCAGGCCCGAGCGCGCCACGCTGGCCGCCCGCCGGCGTGGGCAGTCGCCGAGCTGGAGACTGCCGCCGAGGCGAGCGACACACAGCTCGCGGTCCACGGAGAGTCCGGCCTGGACGAGCCGATCGAATGGTGGGGCGGCCAGGTCCCGGCGCGTCTGGCGGTGCTCGTGCGGGCCTTCGAGACGTGGACCCATGCCGACGACATCCGCCGCGCGATCGGAGCAGGCATGGTGGTTCCACCTCCGGCATCGCTGGTCACCATCGCCCACACCGCCTGCGCGTTCGTGCCGCGGATGCTCGCCACCCGTGGCGCCCACCACCCCGGGCGGCTGCTGCGCTTCCGCTTCACGGACCTCGGCGGTGCCGGCTGGGACATCGACCTGGGCGGCAGCGGTGGCGTCCGCCCGGCCGGCAATGATGCAGTCGACGCCGAAGTCGTCGCCTCGGCGGCCGACGTCTGCCGGGCCATCAGCGCGCGGGTTGACCCCCGTCAGCTGAGCCACGACGTCGCCGGCGACGCCCAGCTCGCCTCCGACGTCATCGACGCGCTCCCGGCTCTGGCGGTGCTCTGAGGACCTGACTCGGAGGGTGAGATCGGCGGGTACTGATCCACTGCCCGACCCGGTTCCGAACAAGGCCACACATCGGAGGTGGTCGTCCTGCCGCATCGGGGCGGGGGGACGGGAAGAGAGGGAATGTGGCGGATCGTGGCGCGTGCCTGCGTCAGCCGTGGTCACCGGTCGGCAGCGTGAGGGCCGACCAAGACGCACTGATGGACCGCATCGCACGGGGCGACGAGCGGGCGTTCGCCGAGCTCTACGACGCGCTGGCGAGCACGGTCTACGGCACCATCCTGCGCGTCGTTCGTGACCCGGCTCAGTCTGAGGAGGTGGCCCAGGAGGTCTTCGTCGAGATCTGGCGCCAGGCCGCGCGCTTCGACCCGGCTCGCGGTGGCGTCCATGGCTGGGCCGCGACGATCGCCCGTCGGCGGGCCGTCGATCGGGTTCGATCCGAGCAGTCGTCGCGCGACCGCCAACTTCGCGATGCGGCGACCTCAGCGGCGGAGCCCGATGGCCCTGCAGACATCGTGCTCGACTCGCTCGACCGCGACCGAGCCCGCCTCGCGCTCGCCCAGTTGAGTGATGCGCAGCGGCAGGCGCTCGAGTTGGCGTTCTTCGGCGGCCTGACCCATGTCGAGATCGCCGAGCGGCTCGGCGTCGCACTGGGCACCGTCAAGACCCGGATCAGGGATGGGCTGATCCGCCTGCGGTGCCTGATGGGAGCGCAGAGGTGAAGGTCGCCACCGGGAGTCGTGATGTTCACTGCTTGCGCAGCACCCAGGCCTGCTCTGCCGGGTAGCGGTGAGCCCAGCCGGCGGTGACGTAGCAGTTCAGCTCATCGGCGCGGCCTGGCACAGGGGCAGGGGCCTGGATCTCGTGGAAGTCGGCAACCTCGAACCCGGTGTCGTGGAACAGCCGGATCCACACCGAGATCGGCAGGTTGAACTCGATGCCGCCCGGTTCGTCGACGGCGTCGCGCCAGTCGAGGCGGTGGATCGTGAAGTAGTCGCGCTCGAGGCGGTCGGTGATCGGCACCGAGCCGTCGATCGGCGAGCACAGCACCGCCAGCGTCGAGGTGCCGAGGAACGCGAGCGCGCCACCCGGTCGCAGCAACCGATGGGCCTCGGGGATCCACAGGTACGGGTCGCACCAGATCGCCGCGCCGTACTCGGAGATGGCGAAGTCGAACGAGCCATGCGGGTACGGGACGGTCTCGGCGTTTCCGTGGATCAGCGTCAACTCGACGCCGTGCTCGGCTGCGAGGCGCCGGGCGGTCGCCAGCTGCTGCTCGGAGTTGTCGATCCCGACCACGGTCGCGCCGCGTCGCGCCATCCAGGCCGACACGTAGGCGGTGCCGCAGCCCAGCTCGATGGCGTCGAGATCCGACATGTCGTCGGGCAGCAGACC
>JBIOUO010000514.1:0-9628 GCA_044867195.1 Ilumatobacteraceae bacterium | reverse complement strand
ACATCGCGATGCGTTGCGCCGCCGGCCAGAGATCGTCGTCGGGCTCCACCTCGCCGAGCTCGCACCGGATCGCGCTCGCGCGGAGGCTGTGCTCGCCGTCCACCTCGTGCTCCGTGAAGTCCACCGTCACGGCCGGCGAGCGCAGACCGGGGTGGAGCTCGAACGTGCCGAGGACCGACAGATCCCACACCAGCCGGTCGTTGCGCCGCTCGAGCAGGTACGCGTAGGGGCTGGCGGCGGCGAGGAGGCCAAGATCGACCGGGTCGTAGCCGGCGGGCCGTGACGGGGTCCGGTAGAGCCGGTGGTTGCGCTTGGGGTAGGCCGCGTCCAGCGCGATGTTGGGATCGGCATCGATCGGCGGCAGGCCGGGCAGGGCCGGGGGGAACCGGCGGCTGGCCAGCTCCTCGGCTTCGATGATCCGCAGGACCGGGCCGCTCAGCTCGTCGGCCGGGAAGCGATCGGCGACCACCAGCCCGGCGATCGGGATCTCCGGATAGCGCCTGGTGAACGCGATCGAGCCGATCGACCCGTTGCCGGTCGGCACCGGAACCGCCAGCGGCTCGGCGGCGGCGAACTTGAGTCGCGTCAGGCCGTTCCAGAAGCGCCGCCGCCGTGACCACGACCGCAGCGCGGCGTCGTGGGCGTTCACTGCTGGTCCCAGGGCTTGAACGCGTTCCGGACGCCGCGCAGGCCCAGCGCCAGCTGGGGATAGTGCCGCGCCAGGATCGACGGCAGCGTGGTGCGCTCGATCCACTGCAGACCCTCCTTGGTGTAGATGTGCTCCCGGTAGTCGGACGTGAGGAAGCGATCGCTGTTCAGTCGCCGTGACGCCATCAGGATGAACACGCGGAACGCGGTGTCGCTGAAGGCGAAGCCGTCGGGCTTCTTCTCCGCGTACAGCCCGACCATCAGGTCGACCGTCTCCGGGTTGGGGTAGACCTCCCGGAGCTTCTGGACGACCTCGGGATCGGTGCTGAAGTCCTCGAACCGGGTGGCGGGCCGCAGCCGGAGCCGGCGCCGGAACTCGTTGTACGGCAGGATGCCGCGTTCCCGGTCGCGCAGGATGTCGATCATCGCCAGGTCGACCGTCCTGCCGTCCGCCAGCTCGAGTTGGCGCAGCTGGTTCGGGTAGTTGTTCAGCACCAGCTGTCCGGGGTTGCCGGTGGCCAGCGAGTAGATCAGATCCTCCGCCGAGATGGACCCGTGGTCGAGCACGTCACGGGTGTTGTGCCCGCTGAGCTGCTCGAAGCGGAGCGTCGTGATCGGGTGGCCGCCGTTCGAGGAGCGGATCGGGACGTCGTCGGGGATCAGCGGGTGCATCCGGTAGACGGCGAGGAACTCCTCGGTCAGCGCGTAGGGGACGCCGTAGTGCTTGACGTCCGATCCTGGGATGCCACTGAGCACCTCGTTTCGGGCTAGGCGACCGAACCAGCGGTGCAGGCGCTCACCCTGCAGGCCCCACCAGTTGATGCGCAGCGCCCATTCCGTCCGTGGGTTGGCGAGCAGCGCCGGCGTCCACTCGAGCGTGTGGATCTTGGCGATCAGCGCGGCGTTGACGAGCCGAGTGGTCTGGAACAGCGCCTCGTCGTCGAGCTCGGGATGCTCGCGGGCGAGATGGTCGACGATCGCGTTGTGCTCGCGGATGAACAGGCCGTGCAACAGCGCCAGCCCGGCCCACCAGCTGTCCTTCGCCGGCGCCAGCTCCCCCGGCACGTCGTCGTTCGGCGGGTCGAACGGGAACCCTGGTCCGGGGGCACGCAGCAGATGCCGCCCGTCGGGATGACGCAGCTGTTCAGCGAGCTCGGGAGTGCTGCCGTACACCTGCGACGCGTCCCACCAGTGGCTCTGGGTGTTGCGGTACGTGGTCGGACCATCGCCCGTGACGTGGCGCGTGCGGCGGACCTCCGACGGCGTGGCCTGATCGTCGTCCGGGTCCGCCACGAGCCAGGGATCGGCCTTGTCGTTGGCGCCGTGGCTGATCCAGTCGTGGACCTCGAACTGAACCCACGCCGCGGCCAGCAGGTTGAGACTGGTGGCCGCCTGGAACGTCCCTGTCGGCCTCGCCAGCAGCTTGTCGCTGACGGTCTGAGGGTTCGGTTGGCCCAGCGTCCCGGGCCAGGTGCGGCCCCGAACCTCGTGGCGCGCCGTGTCTTCGAGCGGCACGTTGCGGCCGAACTTCGTCCCCGCGGCGCCCATCTCGGGGTGGTTGGCGTCGGTCCCCTTGCCGTCGACCGAGCGCCACGATGAGCGCCACGGAGTGAGCGGTTCGGAGCCGACCGCCGCGTGGTCGGCGTCGAACAGGTTCTCCCGGCGCAACGTCCCGCGCAGAGCGATGAGCGTGGGGATCGACAGCACCCGCGGCAGCCGATCCCATCCCCACATCCGGTCGACGAGCGTGGCGCCGCGTCGCGCGATCTTCGAACGCCTGCTCTCCGGCGGCGTGGTCCGCGGCGCGGCGGTGAGCTCGAGTCGTTGCGGGATCGGGCGACGGTCGGCAGGGTCGAGGTTCGAGGCGCGGCTCATGACTTCTCCTGAGTGGTCGGCGGTGGTGTGGACGGAGCGGGATCGGCGAGCAGGAGGCCGCGCGTCACGAGTCTGGAGCCAGCGGATGCTGACGCCGGCGGGCTCCCGCCAGACGGGCGCGCACGCCGGCATGCGCGGGGCGGGGGCCGTCTCGTGACAGCGCGGTTGAATGGAGTGGGCGGGCGGTTGGCGGTCTTGCCTGCTAAGAGTCCCCTAGCGGGGTGCTGATACGCCCGGCGAAGGAATTCTCGAGTCGGCGGCATCCACCATCCACCTGGTGACAATCGCTACTGTGCGACCGGAGGTGGTCATGTCCGCCAACTTGCTATGGCTCATCGCTGTCATCGTCGCCGTCATCGGCGTCGTCGTGCTGATCAGTGGGTCCATCCTCTGGGGGATCATCCTGCTGATCGTCGCCTGCCTGATCGGACCTGGCGGGTACAGCGTCTTCCGCGGCCGAACCCGCTGAAACGCTCGCCGTCAACCCCGTCCGCCCGGCACGGGAGCGGGACCGCCCAGTAGGGTCGCCGCCGTGGAGCGACTCCGAGGGCTGGACACCGCGTTCTTGTATCTCGAGACGCCAACCAACCACATGCACGTGGCGTGGGCGGCGGTGCTCGACACGCGCGACGCCCCGGATGCTGCTTCCGCTCCACGTCTCGCCGAGCTGATCGGATCGCGCCTGCCCCGCTTGCCAGCGCTGCGCAAACGGCTGGCCAACGCTCGCCTCGGCTACACCCAGCCGGATTGGATCAATGTCGATGTCGACCCGGCGGACCACATCGTGGTCCACGATCTCGCCGATGTCGAGGCGGTCGCGGCTCGCGTTCTGGCCCAGCCGCTCGACCGGCACCGGCCGCTGTGGGAGCTGCACGTCGTACCAGGACTCCCCGGGGGGCGCAGCGGCATCATCATGAAGCTCCACCACGCCGTGCTCGACGGGCCGTCGGGCGCCGAGCTGATGATCCAGATCCTCGACCTGGAGCCGGTGCCCGCAGTCGCCGCATCGCCCGACGGGCCGCTGCCGATGGATCCGGAACCGACCTCCGCCGACCTCAAGGGCCTCGCCCGCAAGCGGGCGGCACGCGGCGCGGCGCGGGCGGCGGCGGGGATGCGCCAGGCGGTCGACGTGGGCACGGCCACGCAGCAATGGGATCTCACGCATCCCGAGGTCACCACCCAGCTCCCGCTGACCGTGCCCCGCACGCCGTTCAACCAGCCGATCACCGCCCGCCGCACCGTGCGCACGCTGGATGTGCCGCTCGATGCGCTCGACGACTTGCGGCGCGGTACGGGCTCGACCGTGAACGACGCTGTGCTCGCCATCACCGGGGGTGCGCTCCGGCGCTATCTCCGACGCCGCCGTGCGTTGCCGGCCGTGCCCCTCGTCGCGATGGTTCCGATGTCGTTGCGCGAGGGCGAGCAGGCCACCGGCGGCAACCATCTCTCGGCACTGTTCACGACGCTCGGGACCGACATCGCCAACCCGGTGGCGCGACTGGCCGAGGTGACACGCGTGACCAACCTCGTGAAGCGCCGCCACGACGACACCGGTCTCGGCTCGCTGGTCGAGCTGACCGATCTCGTGCCGCCGCGGGCGGGGCAGGGCCTGGCCCGCCTGGCCCGGCGGCTGCGGCTGTCGACGTGGGGCCCGTTGACGTTCAACCTCGTGGTGTCGAACGTCCCAGGCCCGGATGTGCCGTTCTACCTCAACGGCGCCGTCGTCGAGTCGGCCTTCCCGATGGGACCGGTCACGGACTGGTCCGCGCTCAACGTCACCGTCGTCAGCTACCGGCGGCGGCTGGCGTTCGGCGTGGTCGCCTGCCCCGACGTCGTCCCGGACGCCGGTGTGCTGCTGGACGACCTGCGGGCCGAGCTCGACGCCCTCTGCCTCGCCGGCGCCCCCGCCTGACCATGAGCGTACTCGACATCTCGCGTCCCCGACCCGGCATCGTGACCCTGACGATGAACCGGCCGGAGAAGCTGAACGCCATGACATCCGAGCTCGTCAGCGCCCTGCACGCCGCGCTCGACGATGTCGCGGTCGACCCCGAGGCGAGGGTGGTCGTGCTCACCGGCGCCGGGCGCGGCTTCTGCGCCGGACTCGACCTGGGCGGGTACGGCAACCCGCCGGATAGCGCCCATCTCGGGCCGACTCAGCGCGGTTTCGCCACCCAGCGCCACATCGCGGCGTTGATCCCACACCTGCGCTCGCTGCCCCAGCCGGTGATCGCGGCCGTCAACGGCCCTGCCGCCGGTGGCGGGTTCGCCCTCGTGCTCGGCTCCGACGTGCGGCTCGCCGCCCGCTCGGCGCGATTCAACGCGGCGTTCGTGCGGATCGGGCTGTCGGCGTGCGACATCGGCACGTCATGGTTGCTGCCCCGGCTGGTCGGCGTCGCCCGCGCCCAAGAGTTGATGCTCACCGGGCGCATCTTCGACGCCGAGGAGGCCTACCGGATCGGCTTGGTCGTCGATCTCGCCGATGACGGCGCGCTGCTCGACGCGGCCTACGCCAAGGCCGACGAGATCATGCTCAACAGCCCATTCGGCATCGCCCTGACCAAGGAGGGGATGTGGTCGGCGCTGGAGATCCCCGGCCTGCAGCAGGCTATCGACCTCGAGAATCGCCAGCAGATCGTGGCCAGCGCGACGTCCGACCACCGCGAGGCGATCGCCGCCTTCCTCGAACGCCGCCCCCCCAACTACACGAACTCGTGACCCCACGTTTTGGTCCGGATTTTGGTTGCACGTTCGACCGAAATCCGGACCAAAACGCTGCTCGCGCTAGATGCGTTCCAGGGCGCCGCCGTCGAACAGCGGGGTGACGTCGAGGTCCCGCTCGTCAGCGGCCAGCTGCTCCTCCGACGGGCGGTCGAGCGGCCCGGAGGCGGCGTCGATGATGGCCTGCAGGAGGCGGGCGTCGCTCGACGTGTTGAGGAACAGGCGCTCGTCCGACAGCACGAAGCGCACGGCACGGGCGATGGCACCGGCGTCCTCGATCGGCTGGTACCAGCTGAAGCGGGGGCCGGGCGCATCGTCGGGCCAGCGGCGGCGAGCGAGCGCCTTGATCGTCTGGACTGCCACCCCGTCGGCGGTGCAGCGGTCGAGCAGCGCCTCCACGTCGGCCCGGTACGCCGGGTCGCCGAGCAGCGAGTGGTTGTAGGGCAGCAGCACCGATGCGAACGGGAAGCGCTCCAGCGAGCGCAGGTGCATGGCGGCGATGCGCATCCCGTGGCCGGTCACGCCGATGTGGCGCACCAGCCCCTCGTCGCGGGCCCGGGTGAGGGCCTCGGCCGCCCCGCGCGGGCCGAGGGCGACGTCCCACTCATCGGGCTCGACGAGGTTGTGCAGCTGGATCAGGTCGACGTGGTCGACGGCCATCCGTTGCAGCGAGCGCTCCAGCTCGGCGCGCGCCGCATCGCCCTGGCGCTCTCCGGTCTTGGTGGCGAGGAACAGCTGGTGGCGATGGAACGCCAGCCACGGCCGCAGGCGATCCTCGGACGCCCCGTACGACGCCGCGGTGTCGATGTGGTTGATGCCTGCCCGGGCGACGACGGCGAGCGTCGCGTCAGCCCGGTCCTGGCTCATCGCCCCGAGCGCAGCAGCGCCGAAGATGACGCGGGTCGATCGGTGGCCGGTTCGGCCGAACGGCGAGGTCGGGATCACCAGGCCGAGGCTAGGGCTACCGTCACGGCGTGGCCAGCGCTGCCGGACGTACCGAGATCGTCGACGCCATGCGCGCCGGCACGCGCGTCGATCTGGATGACCACGACCCGCATGAGTCGTTCGGATGGGACAAGGAGAAGGCGACGGTGGCGCTCGGCGACGAGCTGGCCGCGGTGGCCGAGCTGCAGACGCGGCTGTTCGCCGAGCGCAAGCGGGCGCTGCTCGTGGTCCTCCAGGCGATGGACGCCGGCGGCAAGGACGGCGTGATCCGTAACGTGCTGACGGGGATCAACCCGGCCGGCCTGCGGGTCACCAGCTTCGGCGTGCCGAGCGAGGAAGAGGCCGGCCATGACTTCCTGTGGCGCGTCCACCGGCACACGCCCGAGCGCGGCCAGATCGGGGTCTTCAATCGCAGCCACTACGAGGACGTGCTCGTCGTGCGCGTCAAGCAGCTCGTGCCCAAGACGAGGTGGCGGAGGCGGTACCGCCAGATCGTCGAGTTCGAGCGGACGCTCGTCGAGGAGGGGACGTCGATCGTCAAGCTGTATCTCAACGTGTCCAACGAGGAGCAGCGGGCCCGCCTGCAGGACCGCATCGACAGCCCCGACGAGCGCTGGAAGTTCCGCCGCGGCGACCTCGACGACCGGGCACTGTGGGACGAGTACATGGCCGCGTTTCGCGACGCGCTGCGGGAGACGTCGACGCCGGACGCGCCGTGGTACGTCGTGCCGGGAGACCGCAAGTGGGTCCGCAACCTCGCTGTCGCCCACATCCTGCGTGACGCGCTCGAGCGCATCGACCCGCAGTACCCCGACCCCGAGGAAGGCATCGACGGCCTCGTCGTCGAGTAGTCGTCGGCATCCGTCGGGTGTGACGAATCCCGCCCAGATCGGGGCACGGTGCAACACGGCCCTGAGCGTGACACCCACTGGGTCCGTTCCGCTCTGAGGTCACGTACAGTCGAGTGCCGTGGGCGTGCTCGTGCCGGCGACCCTCGACGAGGCGGTTGGCGCGCTCGATGAGCATCCGGACGCCCTGATCCTCGCTGGTGGGACCGATCTGATGGTCGAGATCAACGAGGCCCGGCGCGTCGTGTCGGGCGACGAGACGGTGGTCAGCGTCGGGCGCGTCGGCGAGCTGCGGGCGTGGTCGTACGACCCGACGGCGTCGACGGTCCGCCTCGGCGCGGGTGTCACGTACGCCGAGATCGGGCGCCAGCCGATCGCCGGTCTGCTGCCGGCGCTGGCCCAGGCGGCGCGCACCGTGGGGTCGCCGCAAATCCGCAACGCGGCGACGATCGGCGGCAACCTGGCGACGTGCTCACCGGCGGGCGACGGCCTGCCGGTGCTCGCCGCGCTCGACGCGGTTGTCGAGCTCCGCGGAACAGACGGTGTCCGCGGGCTGCCGATCGGCGAGTTCATGACCGGCGTGAAGCGCACGGCGCTGCGACCCGGCGAGCTGATCACCGCCGTCACCGTCCCCGTCCTCGACGGCTGGCAGGGCTACGCCAAAGTCGGTGTCCGTAACGCGATGGTGATCGCCATCGCCGGCGCCTGCCTCGCCGTGCACCGCCCGGCGCGATCGGTACGGATCGCGCTGGGGTCGGTCGCCCCGACGGTCGTTCGAGCGCCGGACGCCGAGGCATTCGTCGCCACTGCGATCGACTGGTCTGCCGGCTCGGTGGAGGACAACGCGGTGGCCCGGTTCGGCCAGCTCGCCGCAGCGGCGTCGCGGCCGATCGACGACCACCGCGCCAGCGCGGCCTACCGCCGCCATGCCGTCGAGGTGTTGGCGCGTCGTCTCCTGCTTCGGGCGTTCAGGGCGGCATGAGCGAGCGCAGCGAGCGAGGGCCGGTCCCGATCTGGGCGCGGAGCCTGACAACAGTTGGCAGGCTGCGCGCCCAGAATGCGGTTTGGCACGGATCCCGCCCAGATCGGGGGGTCCCCCGATGAGCGAGCAGTACGCGCTGCATGTCAACGGCAGTCGCCACGACGTCGCCGACGCCTGGCTCGGGGAGAGCCTGCTCTACGTGCTGCGCGAGCGGCTCGGGCTGTACGGCGCCAAGGGGGCGTGCGAGCAGGGCGAGTGCGGGTCGTGCAGCGTGCTCGTCGACGACGAGTTGGTGTGCGCCTGCCTCGTCCTCGCCGCCGGCGCGGTCGGCGTGCCGGTCACGACGATCGAGGGGCTCGCCGAGCCAGGCTCGCCGTCCGACGTGCAGCGGGCGTTCGTCGACGCCGGAGCGGTGCAGTGCGGGTTCTGCACGCCCGGTCTGGTGGTGGCCGCCCACGCCCTGCTCGAGCACACGGCCCAGCCGACCGTCACCGAGATCCGCGAGGAGCTGGCGGGGAACATCTGCCGCTGCACCGGGTACGGCCGGTTGATCGCTGCGGTGCAGGAGGTGGCGGCGGCGCGCGCCGGCGGGGAGCGCCGGTGACGCTGCTCGACCTCGTCACGGGCACGCGCCGTGGTCGCGGCCGGCTCGGTGAGTCGCCGCCGCGTCCCGATGGGATGACCAAGGCCCAGGGCACGTTCGCCTTCTCGTCGGACCTCCCCATCGCCGGCGCGGCATGGGGCGCCACGTTGCGCTCTCCGCATCCGTACGCGCAGCTGGTGTCGATCGACACGTCGCGGGCGTGGGCCGTGCCGGGGGTCGCCGCCGTGATCACCGCCCATGACGTGCCGGGCAAGCCGACGTACGGGTTGATCTCGGCCGACCAGCCGGTGTTCGCCACCGGCTACGTGCGCTATGTCGGCGAGCCGGTGGCCGCCGTTGCGGCCGACCACCCCGAGACGTGCCGGCGGGCGCTGGCTGCGATCGACGTCACCTACGAAGTGCTGACGCCACTGCTCGATCCGGATGCGGCGATCGCCGGGGCGCCGCCGATCCACCCGGGCGGCAACATCCTGCGCCACCAGGTCATCCGCTGCGGCGACCTCGACGCCACCGGTGACGTCGTGGTCGAGGGGACGTACGAGACCGGGATGCAGGACCAGGCGTTTCTCGGGCTGGAGGCGGCGGTCGCCATCCCCGACGACGACGGTCGCGGCGTCGAGCTGCACATCGCCACGCAGTGGCTGCACGAGGACCGCAGGCAGATCGCCGCCTGCCTCGGCATGCCCGAGGACAGTGTGCGCCTCGTGCTCGGTGGCGTCGGTGGGTCGTTCGGCGCGCGTGAGGACATCAGCCTGCAGGTCCACACCTGCCTGCTCGCGCTACGCCTCGGGCGCCCGGTGCGCATGGCGTACAGCCGGGGGGAGAGCTTCCTCGGTCACGTCCACCGCCATCCGGCGAGGATCTGGATGCGCCACCACGCCACCGCCGACGGCCGCCTGGTCAAGATCGAGGCCCGCTTCGTGTTCGACGGCGGTGCCTGCGCCTGGGTGATCGCGTTGAGCAGCACGGCCGACGAGGTGGAGGCGTAGGCACCGCCGTCGAACA
>JBIOUO010000513.1:0-4018 GCA_044867195.1 Ilumatobacteraceae bacterium | reverse complement strand
TACACCGGCTTCATCGTCGAGTTCGCGGTCAACGGCATCGACTACTTCGCCGGGTGGCCGTCGAAGCTGCGCGGCGAGATCCCGCCGGTGCCCAGCGAGTTCGCCGCCTACCAGATCCGCGAGCCGGTCGGCGTGGTCGGGATGATCATGCCCTGGAACGGCCCGACCGCCGTGTTCGCGATGGTCGCCGCGGCGCTCGCGGCGGGGAACTCGGTCGTGCTCAAGCCGGCCGAGCAGACCCCGATGGCCGCCGTGCTGATGGCCGAGGTGGCGCTCGAGGCCGGCATCCCGCCGGGCGTGTTCAACATCCTCCAGGGCACCGGTCGCGAGGTCGGCGGCCCGCTGGTCGAGCACCCGGCGGTCGACGCCATCTCGTTCACCGGCAGCGTCGCCACCGGCAGCGCGATCCAGGCGGCCGCGGCGAAGCGGGTCAAGCGGGTCTCGCTCGAGCTCGGCGGCAAGAGCCCGTTCATCGTGTTCCCCGACGCCGACCTCGACACCGCGGCGGCGACGGCGATGGCCGCCGTCTGGAGCGCGTCGGGGCAGGTCTGCACGTGCGGCACCCGCACGCTGGTCCACGAGAGCGTCTACGACGACGTCGTCAACCGGGTCGTCGAGGGCACGCGGGACATGCGGATCGGGCCGGGCATGGACCCGTCGAGCGAGATGGGGCCCGTGGTGTCGGCGTCGCAGCTCGACCGCATCAAGAGCTACGTGCAGATCGGCCAGGAGGAGGGCGCCGAGCTGGTGCTCGGCGGCGAGCAGGTCGGCGATCGCGGCTACTTCCACCAGCCGACGGTGTTCACCGGCGTGCGCAACGACATGCGCATCGCCCAGGAGGAGATTTTCGGACCGGTGATGGGCGTGCTGCGGTTCTCCTCGGAGGACGAGGCGTACGCGATCGCCAACGACATCAGCTTCGGCCTCGCCGCTGGCGTGTGGACCAACGACCTGTCGCGCGCCCACCGCGCCGCCCGCGCCCTGCAGGCGGGCACGGTGTGGGTGAACAACTACATGATGGGCTACCCCAGCGTCCCCTACGGCGGGGTCAAGCTCTCCGGCCACGGGCGCACGCTCGGCGCCGCCTCACTCGACGAGTTCACCCACTTCAAGAGCGTGTGGGTGAAGGTGGACTAACGGCGGGCTAACGGGAGTCGCAAAGCTCAGGCCACGCTTCTGCGTGAGCGATCATGCACGTTTTGTGACTGATCGCTCACGCAGAACGGAGTCACGCCGGTGTCGCGGTGTGCTCGGCGACGATGCGGGCCGACCGGCGGGCGAGCATGCCGACGTTGTCGCCGCGGCGGGCCATCCGCTCGTCGGTGCTCTCGCCGCGCACGTAGCGCTGGTGCAGCTGCTGGCAGATCACCGCCACCCGCCAGCAGGCGAACGCCTCGTACCACCACACCTCACCGACGTCGAAGCCGGTTCGCTCGGCGTAGCGCTCGACGACCACGGTGCGCGGCGGCAGCCCGAGGCCCTCCATGCCCGGCACGTGCAGCGCCCGGTCGTCGGGCGTGTCGCTCGGGTCGGGCCAGTAGTTGAGCAGCGCCCCGAGGTCGACGAACGGGTCACCGAGCGTGGCCATGTCCCAGTCGAACACGCTGATCACCCGATCGGGATCGCCGGGCGCGAACTGGCAGTTGTCGAGCTTGAAGTCGTTGTGCAGGAACGTCGCCCGCGGGGCCGCCGGCACGGCTCGCTCGAGGCCGGCCAGCGCGGCCGACATCACCGGATCGTGCTCCGGCGTGGCCACCAGCTCCCACCGACCGCGCCACCCCGCCATCTGGCGGGCGACGAACCCGTCCGGGCGCCCGAGGTCGGCGAGGTCGCACGCCGCCGGATCGGCGAGGTGGAGGTCGGCGAGGGCGTCGACGCACGCCAGCCCGAGCCGGTAACCGGCATCGGGCAGGTGCGCCATCGACGGCGGGACGTGCGCCCACACCACCTCGCCCGGCCGGTACTCGGCGACCACGAAGTCGCTGCCGACGACGTCGTGGTCGTCGCAGAGCACGAACGCCCGCGGCGCCCGGTCGTACACCCGCCACAGCCGCGACAGGACGCGGAACTCACGCTTCATGTCGTGGGCGCCGGGGGCGATGACACCGAATGGCGGCCGCCGCAGCACGAACCGCCGGTCGCCGAACGCCAGCAAGTAGGTCAGGTTGGCCGAGCCGTTGGGGAACTGGAGGGCCGTCATCTCGACGCCGGGGTCGATCTCCAGCCGCGGCCGGAGATAGGCGGCCAGCGCCGCCCACGGCAGCTCCTCCCCCGCCCGGACCGGCGCCAGCTCGATTGGCACCTCGTACTCCCACGGCTCGAGCGGCACGCCCGCGGCGTCGGTCATCGCGCTGCCCCCAGCCCGCCCAGGATCTCGGCCGTGTGCTCGCCCAGCCGCGCCGCCGGCGCTGGCGGCGTGGTGTCGTAGGCAGAGAAGCGGTACGCGGCGACCGGCTGCAGCACCTCGCCGTAGCCGGGCTGGTCGACGGGCTGGAAGAACCCGCGGTCCTGGAGGTGCTCGTCGTCATAGAGGTCCTCCGGCGCCTCGAGCACGGCGATCGGCAGGCCGCGGCGCTGGCCTTCGTGGAACGCGGTGTGCGACTCCTGGAGCAGGAAGAACACCTCGACGAGATCCTGGATGTGGGTGAAGTTGGCCTGCCGGTGGGCGAGGTCGCCGTATGCCTCGTCGGTCAGGTCGAGCGCCAGGTCCTGAGTGGCCATCCACTCGACCAGCGCCTGCCATGGCTTGGGGTCGGCGAGAATGAGGGCGAAGTAGATGTACCGCCCGTCGGCGCACTGGAACAGCGCCGGCTGGGTTCGTACCGGCTGGGCGTGGCGGCAGGTCTGGCGCTGCACCAGCGCCCGTGGGTAGAACCAGTACGGGTTGGCCAGCTCGACCGTGACGCCGCAGGCCTCCTGCATCGACACGTCGACGAGGCCGCCGCGGCCGGTCTGCTGGCGGTACAGGAGCGACAGCAGCGTCGCCTGGTTGGCGAAGCTCGCCGCGGTGTGGAACGCCTGGTTGCCGCCGGGGCGGATCGGCGGAATCGTGTGGTCGTCGTAGCCGGACGTGATCAGCAAGCTGCTCGCGGCGAGCGTGACGAGGTCCGACGACAGGTAGTTCGACCACGGCCCGGTGAGCCCGAACGCAGTGATCGACACGACGATCAGCGCCGGGCGGGCCGCAGCGATCGCGTTGAGGTCGAGGCCGAGCCGGCGCAGATCCTGCGGGTGGACAGCGCTGACGAACACGTCGGCGCCGTCGAGCAGCCGGCCGAGTGCGCCGTGGCCCTCCGGTGAACTGAGGTCGACGACCACGCTGCGCTTGCCACCGTTGTAGTACCAGTAGTCGAGGCAACGCTCGGGATCGGGCACGTCGTCGACGAACGGGCCGGTGTGGCGCGACGGTGCCCCCTCCGGGGGCTCGAGCTTGATCACATCGGCGCCGAGGTGGACCAACTGCTTGCCGGTCATCTCGCCGGACGGGTCGTCGGCGAGCTCGACCACGCGCAACCCGGTGAACGGCATCGGGGTGGGCACTCAGATCACCCCTTCCGCAGCCAGCGAGGCGATCTCGTCGGCGCCGAGCCCGAGGATCGTCCCGTACACGTAGTCGTTGTCCTCACCGACCACCGGCGCGGAGCGCCAGTGGTCCGGGGCGAACTGCGTCGCCGTGAACGGCACGCCTTCGAAGCGGGCCTCGCCGATCACGGGGTGGTCGAGCTCGAAGAAGATGTCGCGGTGGGCCATCTGCGGGTCGTGCTCGTTGACGTCCTCGGCGTCCTGCACGGCGCTGGCGCGCACGCCGGCCCGCTGCAGCAGGTGCATCGCCTCATGACGGTCGCGATCGGCGGTCCACGCCGCGACGTGGCCGTCGAGCGCGTCCTGGTTGGCGTGGCGTGACTCCTGCGTGGCGAAGCGCCCGTCGGTGGTCCAGGACGGGCGGCCGACGGCCTCGACGAACGCCTCCCACTCGGCGTCGTCGAACACGGCGATCGCCACCCAGCGATCCTCGCCG
>JBIOUO010000512.1:0-18306 GCA_044867195.1 Ilumatobacteraceae bacterium | reverse complement strand
CGTCCTCCACGCTCAGCGTTGATGCTGCGAACACGCTGGACCCCTTCGCCATGTGCACGGCTTTCCCGTGCTCGGACTACTACGGGTCCTCCGCCCCACCCCGGCCGTGTCAGCCGGCAACGAGCCTGTCCCCACCCGACCGGCTGGCTGCCGGCAGAGCGTGGAACGGTCGGGATGGTTCCCACGTTCACTGTCAACCGTTCGACGGGGTTGGTGCCCAGCTCTGCCCCTGCAACATCGCTGCCGCTACGCCGCAGACCTTCACGACAGCCTCCCGCCCGGCGACCACAACCGGGATGGGAGTTCCCCCCACGCCCAACACGAGGGGGTGCGCGTTGCTGCCCAGCCCAGATCCGCCAGGTTCGAGCTGGTGAGACTCTTGAGAGGCGTTCAGCCGCTGGTTCCTCACGTACACCTTTCCGTCTTGCTTGCCGGGCCCAAACCATCTGGCAGTGCTGGCCTGTCCCGTCGTTGTCAGGGCTGCTCCCACCCTCCCCGCCGTTCCGCGGACCAGGCTGCCCTCAGCTTCACCAACCTGCTGCGACAGGCCAGCCGCGGTGCCCTTTCATCACCGCACGGTTCAACAGCGCCTCGTGGCGCACGTGGCCACAGTCTCAAAGTCGAGACTCCGGCCACCCAGATCGGGGCGGCCGCGGCGTCACGAAGTCAGGAGGCCAGGGCGACGCGGGCGGTCAGGTTCGAGCGACGTTCGCCGGCGGCGCGCAACAGAATCAGCGTCGCCGGCTCGGGATCGACGCCGAGCTCGTCGAGTGCCCGCTCGGCCCGCTCGACCGCGGCGGCGACCCGCGCCCGGTCGTGGCGGTGGGCACTGGCGGCGATGGCGAGGCGGTGCGCGGCCTCGGCATAGGGCTCGATGGCGAGCACCTGCTCGGCGGCGGCGGACGCCGCGCCGCTGTCACCCATCGTCAGGCGCAGCGTGCCGAGCTCGAGCAGGGACGCCACCTGGAGCAGGCGCACCTGCTCGATCTCGGCGTCGAAGCCGGCGACGCGGTCGAGATCGCGCAGCGGGGCACCGCGCCAGTGCCTCGTGGCCTCGTCGAGCAGTGCTGCGGCGCGCTCGACGTCGCCGGCCCGGCGGGCAGCTGTGGCCTCGCCGGTCAGGCGGCGGAGATCCCAGAGATCGACCCGCAGCGCCGGCGACGCAACGAGCCGGACGGCGTCGGCGTCGGCGCGCAGGTGGTAGCTCGCCTCCCCCGCCGGGCGGTCCGGCTCCAGCACTCGGCGCAGGTAGGTCAGCGTGACGCGCAGGTTGCGCTGGCCGGCGTCGACGTCGAGCTCGGGCCACAACAGGTCGACCGCACGGTCCCGAGGGAGCGTCGGCTCGAGCACCAGCACCGCGAGCAACTCGCGCACCCGAGCACGGCGCAGCTCGGCACAGTTGATCGGGACGCCGTCGCGGTGCACGGCGAGCGGCCCCAGCACGGCGATCTCGACGACGCCATCGGGGGCCACCGGGAGCTGGGCAAGCACGGCCGCTGCCTGGCAGGCGACGTTGGCATCGCCATGCGTGGCCAGCCGCCGGATCTCGGCCTGGGCGGTGGAGCCGAGGCGATCGAGCAGCCAGGCGGCGAGCGCGAGGCCGTCGGGAGCACCCGTGCCGTGCAGCCGGCACGCCAGCTCGGCAGCCCACGGCAACGGCAGCACGGTGAACACCGCCGGCAGCGCGAGGCCGTCGAGCGTGCGGCGCTTGCCCGCTCGGAGGTCGATCAGCAGTCGGGCGATGCGGCGCGCCATGAGATGGGACGGGCCGAACGGTGCCGCGTCCCAGCGGGCGCGCAAGCCGGCGTCGAGCACGTAGCCAAGGGCGAGAAAGCGGCGCAGGTGCCGTTCGCCGGCGCGATCGTCGCCATGTTGGTCGAGGAACTCGCGAATCGCGTTCGCCGCCGCCTGCTCGTCGTGATCGAGCACGGCATGCGCGGCGCGGGCGTTGGCGAGCACGGCCGCGTCGCGCGCGCACCCGACGCTGCGCTCCTCGAAGCGCTCGCGCCGCCCTGCGCTGGCCCCGATCACGGCGTTGAACGCGGCGGCGAGGAAGAGGTCGCGGGCACTGCACGCCGGGTCGAGGTGCCCGTCCAGCAACTCGTCCAGCCCGCTCGGGTCACCGGCGTGCCAACGGGTGAACGCCGGCATCCGCTGCGAGTGGATGTTGCCCACCGTCGTGAGCGCACGGTCGGCGACCGCCACCGCGTCGTCGGCGCGCCCGGCGAGCAGCAGGCAGTGCATCAGGAAGCGGTTGGCGGACAGGGCCAGCGGCGGCGGTACGTCGTCGAGGCGGGCACCGGCGAACTCCTCGAGCGCCCGCTCGGGATCACCCTGCATCTCGGCCACGACACCGGCGATGCTGCGCGCGGCCAGCACGACGACGGCATGGTCACCGGCGCCCGGCACCTGGCTGGTTCGCAAGGCGAGTGACACCAAGCGGTCCGTGTCGCCGCGGGACTGCGCGGCGACAGTGCCCAGGGCGAGGCTCACGACCTCGGCGGCGGCGTCACCACGAGCGCGGAACGCGTCGGCGGTCTCGTCGACCAGCATGTCGACGCTCGGGTCGGCGTGGTCGATGGTCGCCCGCACCGCCGCGTCCAGCAGCCGCAGCTCGGGCGCGCCGCCCGGCGACCGTTCCGACTCGGGCACCGTCGCCAGCCACCGCGCGGCGAGCTCGACGGGCAGCACGCTGACCGTCGTGCGCACCAGCTCCAGAGCGACGCGGCCGAGCGACCGCCAGTCGCCGTCGGCGAGCGCGATCTCCCCCGCCGCAGCCAGCTCGCCGCGGGCGGTGAGCTCCCCAACGGCCGCCGTGCGCACAGCGCGGGCCTCGGTCGGATCGATGGTGCGGCGCAGGGCGTCCAGCCACAGCTCGTGGGCGTTGAACCGCGTGTCGTCGATCGCTCTGACCAGCGGCACGTGAGTCGCCAGCTCGGCCAGCGGCACGGGGTCCCCGACGATTCCGCCGATGACGTCGTCGTCCGCGCTGCCGACCGTTGCCAGCGCGAGCAGTGTGCGGCGGTCGGCGGGCGACAGCGTCGCGATCACCTCCTCGCGTGCGTAGCCGAGCGCGGCGTCCGGCCGCGCCGCCAGGCAGACACGAACCAGCGCCGGCCAGCCGGCGAGACGGCTGGCGCAACCGCCGGCCGGTCGGTCGAGGCGGGCCGCGAGGCGCTCGATCTCCCCGTGGTCGAACGCCAGCTCGTCCTCGCCGATCTCGACGAGCCGTTCGGCGGCCCGGAGTCGTGCCAGCGGGATCGGTGGCGGCGTGCGGGATGCGAGAACGAGGTGCGCGTTCGACGGCAAGCGGCGTACGACATCGCCGAGCAGGCGCGCAGCCGAAGACTCCCCGCCGAGGTGGTGCACGTCGTCGAGCACGAGGCAGACGTCGAGCGGTGCGTGCAGGCGCAGCGCGTCCAGGATCGCGGCGAGCGGGTCACGCACGGTCTGGTCGCCGTCGAGGGCGGCCACGATCGCCGCCGCCAGATCGGCGGCGCGCTCGTGCCGTGGCTCGCACGTCAGCCAGGCATCGTCCCCGACGGGGCACGCCGCGCCGGCGCGGACGGCCTGGGCGAGCGACGTCGACTTGCCGAAGCCCGGACCGGCAACGACGACCGTTACGGGCACGTTCCAGCGCTGTGCCAGGCGCCCGACGAGGGCCGGCCGTCCCAGCTCGTCGGGCAGCGGCGGGGGAGCTCCCCCGAAGGCGTGGGCTGCGGGCACGGGCGTCGGCCTTCGGCTGGGGCTCAGCATTGGCAATCCAGACCCCCACCCACGCTCCCGGATACGACGGACAGGGTGCGCCGGTTCGCATCCAGGTCTTGGCGGGGGTGTGGGGGCAGAGGCCCTCGGGCCGGAGCGGGTGGGCGGGTCTTGCCGGGGTCCCCGGCCGGACCTTCGGTTCGGCTGGGGTGGCTCGGGCGATCGATCCGGCTTGGCCGGTCGATCGCCTGAGGAGTGGGTGCCGGCCGAAGGCCGGCTTCCCAAGACTCGCCGAGCAAGCTCGGCTTGCGAGGCGAAACTACGCCCGCTCGTACTTGTAGCCGAGGCCGCGGATCGTGACGATCCGCGTCGGGTTGGCCGGGTCAGGCTCGACCTTCGAGCGCAACCGCTTGACGTGCACGTCGAGTGTCTTGGTGTCGCCGACGTAGTCGTTGCCCCACACCCGGTCGATCAACGTGTCGCGGGTGAGGACCCGCCCGGCGTTGGCGAGCAGGACATGCAGCAGCTCGAACTCCTTCAGTGGCAGTGCCAGCGGCTCGCCGTGCACGACGACGGTGTGCTCGTCGGGGTCGAGCGAGACGTCGCCGACGGTGACCGCGGCCGGACCGAGCTCTCCGAGCTCGTCGCCCGGCGCTCGCCGCAGCACGGCGCGCATTCGGGCGACCAGCTCCCGCAGCCGGTACGGCTTGGTGACGTAGTCGTCGGCCCCGACCTCGAGGCCGACGACCGTGTCGATCTCCGATCCCTTCGCTGTCACCATGATGATCGGCACCTGGCTGCGCTTGCGCAGCTGGCGGCACACGTCGATGCCACTCAGCCGCGGCAGCATCACGTCGAGGAGCACGAGATCGGGCCGCACGAGGTCGAACCGCTCGAGCGCCTCGAACCCGTCCGTCGCCACCGAAACCGTGAACCCCTCGCGGCGCAGGCCGATCGACAGCGCCTCGACGAAGCTCGGCTCGTCCTCGACGACGAGCACGGTGGGTGAGGTCATGACGTCGCAGCCTGCTCACGCGCATCGGCCTCCACCGCCGCCAGCGGGATGCGCAGCACGAACGTCGAACCCTCTCCCTCCTGCGACGACACGAGCACCTCACCGTGATGGTTGGTGGCGACATGGCGGACGATCGCCAGACCGAGACCGATGCCGCCCGTCTCGCGGCTGCGGCCCTTGTCGACTCGGTAGAAGCGCTCGAAGATGCGGTCGTGGTGCTGGGCCGGGATGCCGATGCCATGGTCGGCGACCATCACCTCGACCCACTCCCCCATCGCCCGCGCCCGCACCTGGACCGACGAACCAGGCTCGCTGTACTTGACCGCGTTCTCGACGAGGTTGCCGATCGCCGACACCAGCTGGCGGCGGTCGCCCAGGACGTGGATGTCGTCGCCGACCTCGAGCACCTCGATCGCTGTCCCCCGCGCCTCCGCCACCGCCCGAGTGCGCTCCACGGCGCCGTCGACGACTTCGCGCACATTGACGAGGTCGCGCGCTGGCTCCTCGCCGAGCTCGATGCGCGACAGCTCGAGCAGATCGTCGATCGTGCGTGAGACGCGGTAGGCCTCGTCGACCATGCGCGCCGCGATGCGGTGCACGACACCGAGATCCTCCTCGTCGACGATCGTCTCGGCGAGCACCGCGAGCGCCCCCACCGGCGTCTTCAGCTCGTGGCTGATGTTGGCGACGAAATCGGTGCGCACGGCGTCGACGCGCCGCCGCTCGCTGACGTCCTCGATGGTGGCCACCGCTCCGCCCCCGCTCAGCGGTGACGCCCCGACGACTACGGCGACGCGCGGCGGCCCGTACAGCTCGAGCATCTGGCGCGCCGCGGCGCCGTCCCGCGCGCCAGCGAGCATGCGCTCGACGACGTCGTCGACAAGGACGCCCATGTGGGTGCCCTCCAACGCGAGGGCCGCGCGGTTGCGGAAGTGGATCAGCCCGGTCGGTCCGGACACGACGACGCCCAGCGACAGCCGGTCGACGACGTCGCTCCACCGCGGCGTCACAGCTGCCGGACGCGGCGTGGCGGCCGCCTGCGCAGCACGTCGAGCCTTCCGCCAGCGGGCGATGACGAGCGTGGCCGCCGCGCCGCCAACGGCCCCGACGACCAACGCGCCGGCGGCGACGAGCATCACGATCGGACCACTGCAGCGGCGTCGTCCACTCGCACAGCGCGTCTCACGTCGTCACTCCAGGTCGCTCCCCGCCGGCCGGGTCGCGAAGCGCGCCGCACCGTCGTGCTCGGGCATCCATCCCGTCACGAGGTAGCGCACCCGCTCGCCGATGTTCACCGCGTGGTCACCGATGCGCTCGTAGAACCGGGCGACGATCGCCAGCTGCACGGCGACCTGCAGCTCGATCGCCTCGCCGGAGTGGCTCTCGAAGATGGTGCCGACGAACTGGTGCTGCAGGTCGTCGAGGTAGTTGTCCATGTCCCACAGCGCGGCGGCCCGGTTGGCATCGAGCGTGAGGTACGACTCGGTTGCCTCCCGGAACAGCTTCTGCGCCTGGTCGCCCATCTTCTGGATGATCCCCCGCAGCTTCGGGTCGAGGCTGTGGCCGTAGATCCGCCTGGCCGCCTTGCAGATGTTCACGGCGAGATCGGCCGAGCGCTCGACCTCGGCGATGATCCGCAGCGCGGCGACGACGTGGCGCAGGTCGGTGGCCACCGGCGACTGCAGGGCCAGCACGCGGTAGCAGCGCTCCTCCAGCGACACGCATTTGGCGTCGACCTCGTCGTCGGCGCGGATCATGTACTCCGCGCCCTCGAGGTCCTGGCCGAGCAGGATCTCGGTCGCCCGCGGGATGTCCTCGGTCACCCTCGCCGCCAGCTTGGCGATCTCGTTGCGGATGCTGTCGAGCTCGCTGTGGAACGCGGAGCGGAGATCCGTCGGGGGGCCGATGAGGTCGTGATCGGTCTCCTGCGTCATCCGAACCGTCCCGTGACGTAGTCGATGGTCGCTTGGCAGCGGGGGTTGGAGAAGATCGTGTCGGTGTCGTCCATCTCCACCAGCTTGCCGGGCTTGCCGGCCCCTTCGATGCTGAAGAACGCCGTGCGGTCGCTGACCCGTGCTGCCTGCTGCATGTTGTGGGTGACGATCACGATCGTGTAGGCCGTCTCCAGCTCCTTGATCAGCGCCTCGATGGCGAGCGTGGAGATCGGATCGAGCGCCGAGCACGGCTCGTCCATCAGCAGCACCTCGGGCTCGACGGCGATCGCGCGGGCGATGCACAGGCGCTGCTGCTGGCCACCCGACAGGCTCGACCCCGGCCGCCCGAGACGGTCCTTGACTTCCTCCCACAGGTTGGCGGCGCGCAGCGAACGCTCGACGAGGACCTCGGCGTCGGGCTTCTTGAGCCGGCCGTTGAGCCGCTTGCCGGCGAGCACGTTGTCGTAGATCGACATCGTCGGGAACGGGTTCGGGCGCTGGAAGACCATCCCCACCCGCCGCCGCACGGCCACCGGGTCGATCCTCGGTCCGTACAGGTCGATTCCGTCGAGCAGCACGGTGCCCGAGACGTAGGCACCGTCGATGACCTCGTGCATCCGGTTGAGCGAGCGGAGGAACGTCGACTTGCCACAGCCCGAGGGGCCGATCAGCGCGGTCACCGAACACGGCTCGATCACCATGCTGACGTCCTCCACGGCCAGGAACGTGCCGTAGTAGATGTTGAGGTGCTCGACCACGATCCGGTTGGACGCGTCGACGACGGTCGGCGCCTGCGCCGGCTCGAACGCGGTCAGGTCGGCGGGCTCGGTCATCGTGGCGTGGACCTCCGGTCGCAGGTCGACCGCTGCCACCCTAGGACCTCCGGCAGCCTCCACGGGGCTCGGCAGGGGCTCGTTCGGCGGGCTCATCGCAGTCCTTTCGGCTTGAGGATGGCGGCCAGCACGCGAGCGAGGCTGAACAGGATCGCCACCATGATCATCAACGTCAGCGCCCCAGCCCATGCGCGGTCGAGGCCGTTCTGCGGGGGGACGCCTGGCTGGGCGTAGCTGTAGTAGGTGAACACCGGAAGCGTCGTCATCCGCCCGCTGAATGGGTTGAGGTTGACGTCTTGGGCGAGGCCGGCCGTCACGAGCAGCGGCGCCGTCTCACCGATGACGCGGGCGATCGCCAATGTCACTCCGGTCAGGATCCCGGCGATCGACGTCGGCAGCACGACCCGCACGATCGTCTTCCACTTCGGCACGCCGAGGGCGTACGACGCCTCGCGCAGCTCGTCGGGGACGAGGCGCAGCATCTCCTCGGCGGAGCGGATGACGATCGGCGTCATCAGCACCGTCAGCGCGACCGCGCCGGACAAGCCCGAACGGGCGCCGGGGCCCTGCCACAGCACGAACAGCGAGTAGGCGAACAGGCCGGCGACGATCGAGGGGATTCCGGTCATCACGTCGACCATCGCGGTGATCGCCCGGGATAGGCGGCCGGAGCCGTACTCGACGAGGTAGATGGCGGTGAAGACCCCGAACGGTACCGACATCAACGTCGTCAACCCGGTCACGATGACCGTGCCGACGATGGCATGCCAGACGCCGCCGCCCTCGCCGACCACACCGCGCATCGACGACGTGAAGAACGTCGCGTCCATGCGCGGCCACCCGCGCTGGACGACCGTCCACACGACCGACACGAGCGGCAGCAGGACGAGCACGAACGCGCTGCAGACGACCGCGGTGGCCAGTCGGTCGACCGCGTGGCGGCGACCCTCGACCACCCGTGCGGCGACGTAGATGCCGGCGCAGTACGCGAGCAGCGAGACGATCACCCAGCGCGCCCAGTTCGGGCTGCCCTGCGGCGCCCAGCTGAGCGCACCGACCACAACCGCACCGGCGACCACGGCGAGGATCTGGCGGCGACGCAACGACCCGGAGTCGAGCGACGCGCGCTGCACCGGCTGCGATGTGGTGGTCGCGGTCATCCGGCCGCTCCCGAGAACCCGGCCCGGGCGACGCGCCGGGCGAGCACGTTGACGGCGAACGTGAGCACGAACAGGACCAGCCCGGTGGCGATCAGGCGGTTGACCTCGACGCCGGAGGACTCGGGGAACTTCAGCGCGATGTTGGCGGCGATCGTGTTCGGATTCTCGACGCTGATGACGTTGAACGTGATGATGTCGGCCGGCGACAGGATGATCGCCACGGCCATCGTCTCACCGAGCGCCCGGCCGAGCCCGAGCATGGCGCCGCTGATGATGCCCGATCGACCGTACGGGATCACCGCCTGGCGGATCATCTCCCACCGCGTCGCGCCGAGCGCCAGCGACGCCTCCTCGTGCAGACGCGGCGTCTGCAGGAACACCTCCCGGCAGATGGCGGTGATGATCGGCAGGATCATCACCGCCAGCACGACGGCAACGGTCATCATCGTCCGCCCGCTCGGCGCCGCTGGGCCCTTGAACAGGGGGATGAACCCGAGGTGGTCCTCGAGCCACGGGTACAGGCTGCGGGCGAGGACCGGCGCCAGCACGCTCGACCCCCACAGGCCGTAGACGACGCTCGGCACGGCCGCCAGCAGGTCGATGAAGTAGCCGAGCGGGACAGCCAGCCGGCGGGGTGCGTAGTGGCTAGTGAACAGCGCCACACCCATCGCCAGCGGCGTGGCCAGCACGAGCGCGAGGAACGCCGCCCACACCGTGCCGAAGACAAGTGGGCCGACGTACTGCAGGAACGGCTCGTCGGTGTCCCCGCTGGTGAATGTCGGGAGCGCCTCGCGGAACAGGAACGCCGCGACGGCGGCCATCGTGACGAGGATCGCGACCCCCGCCCCGATCGACAGCCCGCCGAAGATGCGATCGCCGCGCCGGCCGACCGACCCGCGGGGGGTCAGGTCGGTCGGCTGGTCCGGCGCCTGAAGCGTCGCAGTCAACGGTGCACGCTGTCGACGATGCGAGCGACCGGAGCGCCAGCGGAGGGAGCGGCAACCAACCGCCTGCGTGGCCGGGGAACGTAGTGGATGCTCATCCGCCCGTGATTGCGGCGACCGCAGCTTGTGTCTGCTCGCGGACCGAGTCCGAGATCGGCGCCGAACCAGCGGCCTCGGCCGCCGCCTGCTGGCCTTGCTCCGAGCCGACGTAGGTCATGAACGCCTTCACCAGGTCAGCCTTCGCCGCGTCGTCGTAGTGCAGGCAGACGATGTGGTAGGAGACGAGGGCGATCGGATAGACGCCCGCCTCGGTGGTGTCGCGCACGAGGTCGAAGGCGAGGTCGTACTCGCCGCGACCCTCGACCTTGGTCGAGACGTCGACGAGCTTGGCCACCGCCTCGGGGCTGTAGGCGACCCACTCGTCGCCGACCTGCACCAATGCCGTGCCGAGCTCTCCGATCTGGCTGGCATCGGCGTAGCCGACGGATCCCTCTCCGGCTCCGATCGCGGCGACCACGCCACTCGTGCCCTGGGCCCCCTCACCACCGATATCGGGCCACTCCTGGTCGGGCTCGTTCGTCCACACATCTGGTGCGACCGCGGCGAGGTACTGGGTGAAGTTCTGGGTCGTGCCGGACTCGTCGGAGCGGTGCACCGGGTTGATCGCCGTGTCGGGCAGCGTCACGTCGGGGTTGTCGGCGGCGATGGCCGGATCGTCCCATGATGTGATCGTGCCGGCGAAGATCCCGGCCATCACGGCGGGCGACATGTTCAGCTGCGTGATGTCGGGCAGGTTGAAGGCCACGACGATCGGCGAGATGTAGTGGGGCAGGTCGATCGCGCCCTCCTCGCCGCACACCGACTTGGACGACGCCAGCTCCTCGTCCTTGAGGTAGGCGTCGGACCCGGCGAAGTCGCTGCCGCCGGCGAGGAACGTCTCCCGGCCGCCGCCGGATCCGACGGGGTCGTACTCCACCGTGGCGTCTGGGTTGGCATCCTGGAAGCCGGCCTGCCACGCCGTCATCGCCGCGGCCTGGGCCGAGGAGCCGGCGCCGACCAGCGTGCCCGACACCGGTCCGCCCGGCGTCGACGAGCCGCCGCCGTCGCTCGTGCCGGATGCCGCCGTGCCGCCGCCAGTCTCCGTCGTCGCGCCGCCCGCGGTGGTGGCTGCGCCGGCGGAGGTTCCCGCTGGCTCGCTCGTGGCCGAGCTGTCGTCGTCGTCGCCGCACGCGGCGAGAAGCAGGGTGCCGACGACGCCCAGGGCAAGTGCCCGGCGCCGGAGATGGGGGGTGTTCACGCTGCAAGCTCCGTTCGTTGCCCGTTTCACGCCGGTCCGGCGTGGGAGCCGGAGCGGCTCCGATCGCGCACAGTAGGAAGCGAAGGTGACGGATCGACCCACGCCCAGTGAACGATCGGTGAACGGGCCCTGACCGCGCGGTGAAGACGGCCGCACGGACCGTGGCCGAGCTCAGGACCGGGCGGGGAGAGCCTGGCGCTCGACGACCCAGCGGTAGAGCCGCTCCTGGGCATGGGGCTCGAACATGTCCGGGGGCCCGACGCGCTCCCAGGTGTCGTCTGGGCGCAGCTCCCAGCGCACGATGTCGTCGGCGAGCAGGAATGCCAGCACCTGGTCGAGCCAGTCGCGGTGCTTGGGGTGCTCGATCGGGACCACCACCTCCACGCGGCGGTCGAGGTTGCGCGGCATCAGGTCAGCAGAGCCGATCAGGTACAGCGGCTGGTCGTCGACGTCGCCATGGGCGAAGCGGTAGATCCTGCTGTGCTCGAGGTAGCGCCCGAGGACGGAGCGGACGTGAATGTTCTCCGACAGGCCTTCGACCCCCGCCCGCAGGCAGGAGATGCCGCGGATGACCATGTCGACCCGGACGCCGGCCTGGCTCGCCGCGTACAGGGCCTCGATCACCCCGGCGTCGCCGATCGAGTTGGCCTTGACCGTGATGTGCCCGTCCGCGCCGAGCATCGTCTCACGCTCGATCAGCTCGCGCAGCCGCGGCCGCAAGCCGCGGGGCGCCACCAGCAGCGTCTGGTAGCGATCGCCGCGGCTGTACCCGGTGAGGTGGTTGAACAGCGTCGTGACGTCGGCGCCGATGTCCTCGTCGCAGGTCAGGATCCCCAGGTCCTCGTAGAGGCGGGCGGTCTTGGTGTTGTAGTTGCCGGTGCCGATGTGGCAGTAGCGCCGTAGCTGGTCGGGGTCGTCGCGGACGATGAGCACGCATTTCGAGTGCGTCTTCAGGCCGACCATGCCGTAGACGACGTGGACTCCGGCGCGCTCGAGCTGCTTGGCCCAGTTGACGTTCGTCGCCTCGTCGAAGCGGGCTTTCAGCTCGACCAGGACGGCCACCTGGACGCCACGCTCGGCGGCCCGGATCAACGCCCGGATGATCGGGCTGTCACCGCCGGCTCGGTACAGCGTCATCTTGATGCTCTGCACGCGCGGGTCCTCGGCCGCCTGCTCGATGAACGCCTCGGTCGAGCTGGTGAAGCTCTCGTAGGGGTGATGGACGAAGATCGCCCGATCGCGCATCACCGAGAACAGCGGGCGATCCGCCTCCTCGGCGACGGCGATCCGTCCTGCGGTCACCGGCGGCCACACGCGGTCCTTGAGATCGGGACGCTCGACGGCGTGGACCTGCCACAGGAAGCCGAGGTCGATCGGCGCCCGGCACCGGTAGACGTCGTCAGGCGCCAGCTCGAGCTCGGTTGTCAGCAGCTCCGTCATCGCCGAGCTCATCCCGTCGGAGACCTCGATGCGGACCGCCTTGTTGAACCGCCGCCGGCGCAGCTCCATCTCCAGCGCCGCGAGCAGGTCCTCGGCCTCCTCCTCCTCCAGCGTGAGGTCGGCGTTGCGGGTGACGCGGAACGTCGCCACCTCCTCGATCACCATCCCGGTGAACAGCGTCTGGAGGTGGGCGCTGATCAGGTCCTCGGCGAGGATGAATCGGCTCTCGTCGACCTCGAACAGCCGGGGGAACACGGTCGGTACCTTGACCCGGGCGAACCGGCGATCGTCGCGCTCGGGATCGGCGACCATCGCCGCGACGCTGAGGGAGAGCTCGGAGATGTACGGGAACGGGTGGCTCGGATCCACCGCCAACGGCGTCAGCACCGGGAAGATGCGCTGCTCGTAGAATTCCGTCATCCGCTTGCGGTCGACGGCGTCGATGTCGTCCCAGGCGACGATGGCGATGCCCGCGTCTGCCAGCCCCGGGACCAGCTCGTCGAGGAACACCCGTTCCTGGCGGGCAACGAGTTCGTGCGCCCGCTCGCTGATCGCGGCCAGTTGCTGGCTGGCGGTGCGACCGTCGGGCGTCGGCTCCTCCACACCGGCGGCGACCTGGTCCTTCAGGGCGGCGACGCGAACCTGGAAAAACTCGTCGAGGTTGGTCGTCGTGATGGCGCAGAACTTCACCCGCTCGAGCAACGGGATGCCGACCTCGCTCGCCAGCTGCAGGACCCGGTCATTGAATGCCAACCACGACAGCTCGCGATTGATGAACCGGTCTTCCATGGTGACATCTTGCCCCATCGAGCCCACCCTGCACGAGACGTCACCACAGCCGGCGCCGAGGTCACGCGATGAGCGCGGCTCTGAGCGCGCCGAGGTACGTGATTGCGGCGAGTACGATCGTTGGAAACGTCAGCACCTATGTGGCAGCACTCGGCTTTCGGTTCCAAGAAATACCGATCACCGTGAAGATGCGGTGTTGAGGGTTAAGAAGAACGTATTCGCACGTGCTCGCCTTGCACTGATTCTGAAGGTCATCGTTCCACGTGTTGGATGCATTGATCGCGCGTCCGGGGAAAGCGGACACGAGCGCTTGGTCCTGCACAGGTGGCCGTTAGTGACGGCAGAAGCGGACCAAGGCGGGTTCGCCTGGGGGGACGCCTCTACTCGTCGTCAGGGCGGCCGAGGTCCCATTCCAGCGAGATGCCCTCCCGCTCGGCGTCGCGCACGATGCGCTCGCGGTTGCGGCGGAACTGCGGGTCGTCGCGTGGCAGCAGGACCAGGCGGGCGAGGACGCGGGCGCGGAACTCATCGAGCACCGTGCGGTCGCCCCAGTCGCCGAAGACCTCCCAGTGCGGCGACACCGGCCCGAGGTAGACGATCCGGGCGTGGGCGCGAGGTGGCTGGTCGGGGGCCGTGTCACTCATCCGGCCGGAGCCTAACGGCGAGGCTCCACGAGCCAGCCGTGACCGACGCTCAGCCGCGTTCTGGGTGCTCACAGTCTCGAAATCGAGACCCTGGCCACCCAGAAGCCGGGATGAGACCACGGCCACCCAGATGTGGGAGGGCGCGACGGGCCCAAACCGGGGCCGGTCGGGCACCGAACTCGACACGACGCTCGCCAGGATCGGATGTTACAGTTCCGTGACGTGATGGCGGACCTTGACCAGTTCTTACCCGCGTCGGGAACGGTGTGGCGATGGCGGACGTCGACAACTCGTCGACACGACGTCGAGGTCCGGTCACCGAGCGAGACAGGGCTCGACAGGGAGCAGCAGCGATGAACTTCGAACCGACCGTCCCCCCCTTGCACACCGAGGACAGCGCGACGGCCTGGATGGCCGACGGCAACTGCCGGCTCTACCCGCCGGCCACGTTCTTCCCGAGCGACGGGGTCGGTGTCGACAAGGCACGCCGGATCTGTGCCGGCTGCCCGGTCAGCGAGCCGTGCCTCGAGTACGCCCTCGAGCACCGCATCGACCACGGCGTATGGGGCGGATGCAGCGAGCGTGAGCGCCGCCGCATCCTCAAGCGCCGCCGCCTCAGCGTCGTCACCGACGGAGGCGGCCGCTGAGGCAGCTGGTCAGTCCGGCTTGACGTCGGGCGGCGGAGCAGCCGGCGCGGCTGGAGCCGCCGCCGGCGGCGCCGGCGTGTCGGTCCGTGTGGCCGCCGCTTCGGTGGCCGGCTTGGCGTCGGCCGCGCCTTCGGCCAGACCTTCCTTGAACTCCTTCTGCGCCTTGCCGAGGTTCCTGGCCAGCTTCGGCAGCTGCGAGCCGCCGAAGATCACCAGCACCACGACCAGGACGATGATCCATTCGGGGCCTGAGGGCATGCTGAAAGCCTAACGAGTCACCCTTCCCAGGGGTAGGCGGCACGGTCGATTCCCAGCATGTTCCCAGGCTCCTCATTGGTGCACGCTGGCGTCACGCGACCGCGCTGGCGTGTCAGACCTTCCGGAGCACCAATGAGCGAAGACCGTGCTGAATCGTTCGCTCGCTCGAAGACTCGCTCGCTCACACTGCCCGATCAGGTCTCCCCCGCCGGGCCAGGGAGGCGTTGCTCCAGCCGCCGACATCGGTCAGCTCAGCGCCGAACCACGGCGGCGGCACGAAGGCCTCGGCGTCGTCCGGCGCGGCGAACTCGACCTCCACCGTCCACAGCCCGTCGAGCTCGCCGCCGTAGCGGTCGACCTCGGCGATGCCGCCGGTCACCGGAACGTCGTGGCGCACCTTCTCCAGCCGCCGGCCGGCGGTGTGCGCCCACAACGCCTCGGCTTCGGCGAGGTCGACGGGAACCTCGACCTCAGTGCGGGTCGTCCCGCGGCCGGCCTTGACGGTGATCCACGCGCTGTCCGGAGTGATGCGGACACGTGTCTCAACGTCTCCTTCGCCGGCGAGGTAGCCCTGGCGGATCGGCACCCCGGGGCCGAGGACGTCGTGCGGCGGGGGCTCGTTGACCAGGAATTTGCGCTCGATCTCGACGGCCATGCGACCCAGTATGGGGGTAGCCGGTACCGTGCGATCCGCATGGGCCGAGCGATCACGGGTTGGGGTGCGGCAGAGATGCCCGGCGCCATGCCCGCCATGCTCGCCACCCTGTCCGACGCCGGGTTCTCGACCGGCCCGCCGACCCAGATCACGTCGACCGTGCTCGACACGTTCGACGGTCGCCTGTACGAAGCCGGGCTGCGGCTCGAACGGCGCGACGCCTCGCTCCTGCTCGTCGCCGCCGACGGCGCGGTGGCCCACCTGCACATCGAGGGTGAACCGCGTGTGGCGGCCGACCTCCCTCCCGGGCCGTTCCGTGCCCGCCTCGCCGAGGTCGCCGAGGTCCGGGCGCTGCTCCCGGTCGCCACCATCGCCGCGACATGCCGGCGCATCGAGCGGCGCAACAGCGACGGCAAGGTCGTCGCCGCCGTCGATGTCCTCGACGACCTCGTCGTTGACGGGCGGCAGCTCGGCCGCTGGCTGGTGGAGCTCACCGAGCTGGTCGGCTACGCCAAGCCGGCCGACGAGGCGCGCCGCCTCGTGTTCGCCCACGTCGTCGATCCCGAGTCGGTCGATGGGGTGGACCGCCTCCTCGCCGCCGCCGGCGTCGAGCGCAGTGGCCGCCACATCGATCCCGGCGTGGCGCTCGATCCGCAGCAGCCGGCGGTCGAGGGCTACCGCCTGGTCCTCGCCAACCTCGCCGAGGCGATCGAGCTCAACCGCCCGGGAACGATCGACGATCTCGACCCCGAGTTCCTCCACGACCTGCGTGTCGCCGTCCGCCGCTCGCGCTCGGTGTTGCGCCACGGACGCAACGTGCTCGCCGCGGATCTCCTGGCGTGGGCGGAGCCGGCGCTGCGCGACGTGGGTCAGCTGACGAGCCTGCCGCGCGACCTCGACGTCCAGCTGCACGGATGGGACGCCCAGGTCGCCCCGCTCGGCGTGGACGACGTGAGCGCGCTGGAGCCGCTCCGCCGCCAGCTCGTCACCGACCGCGCCGGGGCGTATCAGCACCTCGGTGCCGAGCTGCGCGACGGTGACGCGGCACGCCAGCTCGCCCGCTGGTCCGACGCGGTGCACTCGCCGATGGATCCGGCGGCCGCCGGGCCACGCGGCGCCGACCCGCTCGTCAAGGTCGTCCGCCGCCGGATCCGCAAGGCCCAGCGGCGGATGGTCGACCACGGCCGCGCGATCCACGCCGACACGCCTGGCGAGCAGCTGCACGAGGTGCGCAAGGACGCCAAGAAGCTGCGCTACCTCCTCGAGTGCTTCGCCGACCTGTTCCAGTCGGACGAACGCAAGGTGTTCGTCAAGCGACTGAAGCGGTTGCAGGACCTGCTCGGTGAGCACCAGGACGCCGACGTCCAGGCAGCCGAGCTGCGGACGGCGGCCAGCGAGCTGCCGCCGGGGACGCCGCCCGAGACGTTCGTCGCCATCGGTCGCCTCATCGAGCGGCTCGAGGAACAGCGACGTACGACCCGCGAGGGCTTTGCCGCCCGCTTTGCCGAGTACGACAGCGCGCCGACCAGGCAGGCGTTCCGCGCCCTGCTCGAGGGTGCCGGTTCGTGAAGGTGCTCGCCACGTACAGCATCAAGGGCGGCGTCGGCAAGACCACCGCGGCGGTCAACCTCGGCGCCGAGGCGGCCCGAGCCGGCGCGCGGGTACTGCTCTGGGACCTCGACCCGCAGGGCGCGGCGACGTTCTTCGTGCGCGTCAAGCCACGCCTGCGCGGCGGTGCGGCGGGCCTCGTGTCCAAGCGCGGCGCGCTGGCCGAGCACATCCGGGCGACCGACATCACCGCTGTCGACGTCCTGCCCGCCGACTTCTCGCTGCGCCGCCTGGACATCCACCTCGACGATGCCCGGGCGGACCGCCTCGCCGAGCTACTGGCGCCCGTCGCCGGTGCCTACGACGTGGCGCTGCTGGACTGCCCACCGGGCATCACCGTCGCCAGCGAGGGCGTGTTCGTCGCCGCCGACGCCCTGCTCGTGCCGACGATCCCGGCCACGCTCTCGGCCCGCATTCTCGAGCAGCTCGACACGTTCCTCCGCGGCGCCGACGCCTCGCCGATGGTCCTGCCATTCGTGTCGATGATCGACCGCCGCCGCACCGTCCACCGCCAGGTCACTGCCGCCCTCGCTGCGGCGTGGCCGCAGCTGCTGGCGACCCAGGTGCCCAACGTCGCCGCGGTCGAGCGGATGGGCGTCGAGCGCGCCCCGCTGGCGTCGTTCGCCCCGTCCAGCCGTGGCACGCTGGCGTTCCGCGAGCTGTGGGCCGAGATCTCCACCCGCCTGTGGGGAGCCTGACGGCGCGACCCGATGAGCCTCGCCGGTGCATGAACGGCGGCGGAACCGCCGGGTAACGTCGGGCCAATGTTGAGTTACCTCGACCCCGGCACCGGCAGCATGATCGCTGCCGCCCTGGCCGGTGGAGTCGCCGGTGTGTCCGTGTTCTGCAAGATGTACTTGCACCGTTTCCTGGGCGTCTTCTCCAAGAAGCACCGGGCGGAGGCCGAGGCGACCCGGGCCCAGCTCGCCGGGGACTCCAACGCGGACGCCGATGCCAACGTTTGACTCCGGTGCCGGTGCCGCCTGCTGATCCCGGCTCGTTCCGGGACCCGCTGTCGCGTGTCTACGTCGACGACCGCGCCGTGTGGCGGGGTCTGTCCAAGGAGGCGTTGGCCGACTTCGAGGCCCTGGCGGGATCTCGCCTCTTCAACGACGCCCTTGCCCGGGGCGACATCGTGGGAACGGAGCGAGTCACGGACCCCGCGGCCGGCACGGTTGCCCTCGCGGAGGAGTGGGCGGCCGTGCTGCGCCACGACCGCATCGACGTGCTGTCGTACCCGTACGAGTGGCCGTTCGAGATGCTCCGCGACGCCGCGCTGCTGCAGCTCGAACTGACCCGGGCGGCAGTCGCCGAGCAGCTGATCACCAAGGATGCCTCGCCGTACAACGTGCAGTTCGTGGGCACCAAGCCGGTGTT
>JBIOUO010000511.1:0-3313 GCA_044867195.1 Ilumatobacteraceae bacterium | reverse complement strand
GCCGTCCCGTCCGTCGGCACGAGGCGTGGCCGGTCGACGAGCCGGCCGAGCATCGGTGCCGGATCAACGTACGTCTCGCCGCGCCGGAGCCCGAAGTGCAGCTCCAAACCGGAGCGCCCGACGATCGCACCGGCCGCCACCGCGTCGCCAGCGCTCAAAGTCGTCGAGGCCAACCCGCCGTAGGTCGCCCGCAGCCCGCCGGTGGCGTGCTCGACGACGACGTAGCGGGTGCCGGCGACGACGCCGCTGAACGTGACGGTCCCCGCCGCCGCGGCTCGCACCGCGGTGCCCTCCGCCAGGGCATACGTGAGCCCCCGGTTACCCGGACACCACTCGCACGCCGGCTCCCGGAACGGATCGACCACCGGCGCCGCCACCGGGGGCAGCAGGCAGCCCGCGGCAAGCAGCGGCGGCACCGGCGTCGCCGCGAGCGACAGCACGACGGCCAAGGACGACCACATCACGTACCTCCAGACCAGATCTTCGGAACGAGGCGAGCGCACGGCTCGCGAGCGACACGACACGACAGGCGGGTCGGCCGGCCCGCCGGCCGGCGCGTCCACCTGGCCGGCGCGCCAGCTGGCCGCCGGGTGACGTTCAGGCGACGCCGGCCGCCGCCATCCGCGCCCGCAGGTAGAGCACCGATTTGGTGTGGATCTGCGGCACCCGGCTCTCACTCACCCCGAGCACCCTGCTGATCTGCGCCAGCGTGAGACCCTCGTCGTAGTACAGCGACAGGACGAGCTTCTCCCGCTCGGGCAGCTTGTCGATCTCGGCCCGCATCACCTCGCGAACCTCGCGCTCCTCGACCACCGTCGACGGGACGGTCGGCACCTCGCCGCTCAACGCCCGCGGCTCGGCACCGAGGTCCAACGCCCGCTCGAGTGGACCGACAGTCGTCGACGCGATCGACGAGAGCCACTGGCGCAGCTGGTCGCGGCTGAGGCCGAGGTGTTCGGACAGCTCGTCGTCGCTCGGCGAGCGACCGAGCCTCGACTCGAGTTCGGCGATCGCCCGCTCGACGCCCCGCGCTCGTGCCCGGACCGAGCGGGGAACCCAGTCCAGCGCCCGCAACCCGTCGTAGATCGCACCTCGGATGCGCGGGGTGGCGAACGTCTCGAACTTGACCCCGCGCTGGGGGTCGTAGCGCTCGATGGCGTCGATCAGCCCGAGCACCCCGGAGCTGACGAGATCCCCGGGGTCGACGCTGGCCGGCAGCCCCGCTCCGACACGGCCGGCGATGAACTTCACGAGCGGCGCGTACGAGACGATCAGGTGGTCACGAGCCGATGAGCTACGCCGCTTGAGCCAGCGCTCCCACTGCATCGCGAGGTACGGATCGACATCGACGATGGCCATGCGCCGCGTTCACCTCAGGCGCGCGGGTGGGCGTTGGCGTACGCCGCCCGCAGGCGCTCGCGGCTGACGTGGGTATAGCGCTGCGTCGTGGCGACGTCGGCGTGGCCGAGCAGCTCCTGGACGGCGCGGAGGTCCGCGCCCCCGTCGAGAAGGTGGGTGGCGAAGCTGTGACGCAGCGCGTGCGGATGTGTCGGAGACGGCGACCGGCGGTCGACGATCCGCCGCATGTCGCGCGGTGTGAGCCGGTTGCCGCGCTCGTTCCCGAACAGCGCTTGGCGCCCACGAGGCGTCTCGACGTCGTCGACCAACACGTCGGGGCGCACGCGGAGCCAGGCGCGCAGGGCACGGACGGCCGGATCCGACAGCGGTACACGCCGCTCCTTGGCGCCCTTGCCCCACACTGTGACGGCCGAGCGGTCGAGATCGAGAGAGCCGAGCTCGAGTCCACACACCTCCCCCACCCGCAGCCCCGAGCCGTAGAGGATCTCCAGCACGGCGTCGTCGCGGCGGCGTCGCCACTCGGGCTCGCCCTCGGGTGGGGGGCCGTCGAGCAGCTGGTCGAGATCGCGCCGGTCGAGCACCCGCGGCAGGCGACCGTCGCCGCCACGAGCCTGCAGCCCAACGGTCGGGTCGGCGGGAAGATGGCCGGCGCGGACGAGCCAGGCGAAGTACCGCCGCAGGGCGGCGGCCTTGCGGGCGATGCTGCGACGGGCGTACTGCCGCGTCGTCAGGTACGCCAGGTAACGACGGAGCATCGTCCGCCGCATCCCGACCGGCGAGGCGACCCCTGCGCGCGCCGCCCAGGACGCGAACCCACGCACGTCGGAGGCGTAGGCCGCGACGGTGTGCTCGGAGAGCGACGAGAGCGAACGGGCGAAGGCGTCGACATGCCACGCCGGCGACACGTCGGCCGAGGAGCCAGACCCGCCGGAGCCCGCGCCGGAGGCGTCGGACGTCTCGACCGGGCCGGCGCTGCTCGGCGCGGCGACGGGATCCGCGTTCGACGCCATCCGAGTGAGGGTATTCGGTCGTCATCGGCCGGGCCATGACACCACCGCCTCGAACCAGCCGCCAGCTTCACGAACCCATCCCGCCCGCTCGAGTCGAGCGAGCGCCATCGCGGCCTGGGCGATCGGCATCGCCTGCTCGGCCACTACGTCGTCCAGCGTCCGCGGCTGATCCCGGCAGGCCGCCAGCACGTCGGCCTCGACGCCGCGTGGTAGTGGGCGCGGGTCGTACGTGACGGCACCGGCTCGTCGTGTGTCGAGACCGAGCGCGACCAGCACGTCGCCGACCCCTGTGACCGGCGCCGCGCCGTCGCGGATCAACTGGTTGGTGCCCGCCGCGGCGCGGTTGCGCGGCGAGCCAGGCACCGCCATCACCTCCACCGAGCGCTCGATGGCCGCCTCGGCGGTGATCAGCGATCCGCCGCGCTCGCGGCTCTCGACGACGACGAGCACCTCGCAGAGCGCGGCGAGGATGCGGTTGCGCATCGGGAACCGGAACGGCTCGGGCGGCGTGCCCGGCGGCCACTCCGACAGCAGCAGGCCCCGCTCGCACACCGCTGCCCACAGTGTGGCGTTGACACGTGGGTAGGGCTGGTCGGGACCGTTTCCGACAACCGCCACCGGGCGCCCGCCATCGACCGCCAGCGCGCCGCGGTGGGCCGCGCCGTCGATGCCCTTGGCCAGGCCGGAGACGACGACGACCCCGGCCTCGGCCAGCCCCCCACCGAGCGCAGCCGCCGTGTCGCGCCCGCCCTGCGTGGCGTTGCGCGTCCCGACGATGCCGACCCGGCGACCGTCGAGCGCATCGATGTCGCCCCTTCTGAACAGCACGGCCGGAGGCTGAGGGTCGAATCGCAGCAGCGCGGGGAACGAGTCATCTGCCGCGACGTGGGCGACGATGCCGAACTCGGCGCACACGTCCGACCAGTGCTCGGGCGCTCGGCGCG
>JBIOUO010000510.1:0-4694 GCA_044867195.1 Ilumatobacteraceae bacterium | reverse complement strand
ATCGACGGGCTGCACCGGATACTCGGATGCCGAAGGCGTCAGAGACCTTGCGACAGGTGGTACCAGGCGGCGTTCCAACGGAGGTGGTCCCGGAAGCCCGGCACGGTGGTCGAGGCGTCGATGCAGGCCAGCTCGATGCCGGCGATCGTGGCGAAGTCCTCCAGCGTCTCCCGGTCGACCGCCGCCGTGTACACCGTGTGGTGCGGCCCACCTGCCGTCAGCCACGACGTGGCGGCGGTGCGCAGGTCGGGCCGCGACGTCCACACCGCGCGAGCGACGGGCAGCTTGGGTAGCGGCTCGTCGGGCTCCACCGTGTCGACCTCGCAGGCGACGAGGCGGAAGCGGCTGCCGAGGTCGCACATCCCGACCACGATCGCCGGCCCTGGCCGGGCGTCGAACACCAGCCGCGCCGGGTCCTCGCGTGCGCCGATCGACAGCGGGTGCACCTCCAGCGACGGGCGGCCGGCGGCGATCGACGGGCACACCTCGAGCATGTGCGCGCCGAGCGTCTTCGGCTGCCCGGGGCCGAGGTGGTACGTGTAGTCCTCCATGAACGACGTGCCGCCGTCGAGGCCCTGACCGACCACCTTCAGCGCCGCCAGCAGCGCCGACGTCTTCCAGTCGCCCTCGCCGCCGAAGCCGTAGCCGTCGGCCATCAGGCGTTGGACGCTGATCCCCGGCAGCTGGCGCAGCGGGCCGAGGTCCTCGAAGTTGGTGGTGAACGCGCCGAAGCCGCCACGGTCGAGGAAGTCGCGCAAGCCAATCTCGATGCGCGCCGCCTCGCGGACCGAGTCGTGGCGCTCACCCCCCGGCTGCAGATCTGCCGCCATCGAGTAGCTGTCGCCGTACTCCTCGACCAGCTCGCCGACCCGGCGCTCAATCACCTCGCCGACCGCGGCGGCGAGGTCGTTGACTCCCCACGTGTTCACGGACGCACCGAACTGCATCTGCGCGGCGACCTTGTCGCCCTCGGTCACGGCGACGTCGCGCATGTTGTCGCCGAACCGGGCGAGGCGCAGGTGGGTCAGCGCGTGCCATCCGGCCGCCGCCCGCGCCCACTTCCCGACCGCTGACTGGACCTCGACGTCCTCGACGTGCCCGAACACGGTCTTGCGCTCGATGCCGACCCGGCCCTGCACGAACGCGAACTCGCGGTCGCCGTGGGCGGCCTGATTGAGGTTCATGAAGTCCATGTCGATGGTCGACCACGGCAGCGCCCGGTTGGCCTGGGTGTGCAGGTGCAGCAGCGGCTTGCCGAGCGCCTGCAGCCCGCCGATCCACATCTTCGCCGGGGAGAACGTGTGCATCCAGGCGATCACGCCGATGCAGCGGTCGTCGACCCGCGCGTCGAGGCACATCCGGCGGATCGCGTCGGCGGTCGTGAGCACCGGCTGGAACACGATCCGCACCGGCACCGCCGCCGCGCCATCCAGCGCCGTCGCCACCGCGCCGGCCTGGTCGGCCACCTGGCGCAGGGTCTGCTCGCCGTACAGCGCCTGGCTCCCGGTGAGGAACCACAGCTCCATCTCGTCGAACGACACGTCGGCCATCGCTCTCATTGGTGCCCCCTGTCATCGTGCGACGGCGCCGCCTCGTCGGACCGTCCGGAGCACCGCCGAGCGAAAGACCGTGCCGAATTGTTCGCTCGCTCGAAATGCTCAATTGCCTCGCTCGCTCGAAGACTCGCTCGCTCGGACAGTCGCTCGCTCACTGCTGCCCGTAGACGTTCTGGTACCGGTCGTGGAGCTGGCGGACGTCCTCCGGCGCGATCGGCAGCGGCTCGCCCAGCTGGCGGGCGATGTGCACGGTGCGGCACACGTCCTCGCACATCACCGCCGCCTTCACCGCGGCCCGCGCGTCGCGCCCGATGGTGAACGGCCCGTGGTTCTGCACCAGCACCGCCGGGCTCGGCGAGCCGCGCAGCGTCTCGACCACCAGCTTGCCGATCGCGTTGGTGCCGATCAGCGCGAACGGGGCGATCGGGATGTCACCGCCGAACTCGTCAGCCATCGCCGTCAGCACGCACGGCACCGCCTCCCCACGCGCCGCCCACGCCACGGCGTACGTCGAGTGGGTGTGCGTCACGCCCCCGATGTCGGGCAGGTGGCGGTAGATGTAGGCGTGGGCGGCGGTGTCGCTGGACGGCGCCAGCTCACCCTCGACGAGGCTCCCGTCGAGGTCGCAGACCACCATCGACTCGGGCGTCAGCTGGTCGTAGTCGACGCCGCTCGGCTTGATCACGAACAGGTCGGCCCCGGGAACGCGGGCCGACACGTTGCCCGCAGTCCAGACGACGAGCCCGTAGCGGACCAGCTCGGCGTGGAGATCGGTCACGGTGCGGCGAAGCTCGGCGATCGTCGCGGTGAGGTCGTCGGTCGAGCTGGTCATCGGGACAGCGCCTCCCTGCGCACCGCGCGCAGACGGTACATGAGCGTCGGGTCGAGCCCGAACTGGTCATGGAGCGTGCGGTAGATGTCGAACAGCTCGTCGTAGGCGTCGGCCCGCTGCTGGTCGGGCTTCCACGCGTCGCGCTCGACGGCGGCCATCGCCGCCGCCGCGCTGACGATGTCGGGGTAGGCGCCGGCGGCGACCGCGGCGTGCATCGCCGAGCCCAGCGCCGGAGCGTGCGGTGACGAGATCACGTGCAGCGGTCGTCGCAGCACGTCGGCGTAGACCTGCATCACGAGCGGGTTCTTGATCAGCCCGCCGCCGACGATGTAGTCGACCACCGGCAGCCCGGCCGACTCGAAGCGCTCGACGATCACGCGGGAACCGAACGCCGTCGCCTCGATGAGGGCGCGGTAGATGTCCTCCGGCCGAGTCGCCAGCGTGAGCCCGACGATCACGCCGGACAGCTCGTGGTCGACGAGCACCGAGCGGTTGCCGCTGTGCCAGTCGAGGGCGACGAGTCCGTGGGCGCCGACCGCCTGCTCGCTGGCGAGCGCGGTGAGGTGCTCGTGCACGCTGCGCCCCAGGCTGGCCGCCTCCTGGTGCACCTCCGGTGGCACGGCGTTGTCGACGAACCAGCCGAAGATGTCGCCGACGCCGCTCTGGCCCGCCTCGTAGCCCCAGAGCCCTGGCACGATCCCGCCGTCGACGACGCCGCACATGCCGGCCACCTCGTGCAGGTCGGCGCCGTTCATCACGTGGCAGGTCGAGGTGCCCATGATCGCCACCAGCTGCCCGGCACCGACCGCCCCGGCGGCGGGCGCCGTGACATGGGCATCGACGTTTCCGACGCACACCGCGATGCCGGCGGGGAGGCCGAGCCGCGCGGCCATCCCCGGCGTCAGGCGCCCGGCCAGGGCTCCCAGCGCGCCGATCGGTCGCTCGACCTTCTCGTCGACGAACCGCTCGAACGCCGGGTTGACCGCGGCGAAGTAGTCCGGTGAGGGGTACGCCCCGTCCTGGCGGGCAGCCTTGTACCCCGTGGCGCAGACGTCGCGGACGTACGTGCCGCAGAGCTGCCAGACGATCCAGTCGGCGGCTTCGACCCAGGCGTCCATCCGGGCGTAGATCTCCGGATCCTCCTCCAGCACCTGCAGCGCCTTGGCCAGCTCCCACTCCGACGACAACCGCCCGCCGTAGCGGGCGATCCACGGCTCCCGCCGCTGGTGGGCCGCGGCGTTGAGCCGGTCGGCGTGGGCCTGCGCGGCGTGGTGCTTCCACAGCTTGACGTAGGCGTGCGGGCGGTCGGCCAGCTCCGGGACCTCGCACAGCGGCGTGCCGTCGGCGAGCACGGGGAGCACGGTGCACGCCGTGAAGTCGGTGCCGATGCCGATCACGCCGCCGGGCTCCACCCCGGCATCGGCCACCGCGGCGCGGACCGCGGCAGTGAGCGACTCGACGTAGTCCGCGGGGACCTGGAGCGCCCAGTCCGGCGGCAGGCGGGCGCCCGTGCTCGCCAGCACGTCGTCCATCACGCCGTGGCGGTACTCGCTGACCCCGGTGCCGAGCAACTCGCCGTCGGCCACGCGGACGACCACCGCCCGCGCCGACAGCGTGCCGAAGTCGACGCCGATGACTGTCGCGCCGCGGCCGGCGACGTCGGCTACGTCGGGGCCGGGAGAATTGATGCTTGACATCGGCCGCGATGTTTGCAGTGCTGGGGGGCGATGAATGACACGTTCAACCCGACCCCCGCCGACAAGTTCTCGTTCGGCCTGTGGACCGTTGGCTGGCAGGGCGTCGACGTCTTCGGCACGGCCGTCCGCCCACCCCTGCCACCCCCGGTCGCCATCGACCGCCTCGCCAGCCTCGGCGCCTACGGGATCAGCTTCCACGACAACGACGTGTTCCCGTTCGGCTGCTCCGCCGACGAGCGCGAGGTCCACATCGGTGAGCTGACGAAGGCGCTCGCCGACACCGGCATGGCGGTACCGATGGTGACGACCAACCTGTTCTCGCACCCCGTGTTCCGCGACGGCGGGTTCACCAACAACGACCGCGACGTGCGCCGGTTCGCGATCCGCAAGGTCGCCGACAACATCGACCTCGCCGCCGAGCTCGGCGCCGAGACGTTCGTCGCCTGGGGCGGCCGGGAGGGCGCCGAGTCTGGTGCGGCGAAGGACATCCGCACCGCCCTCGATCGGTACAAGGAGGCGTTCGACGTCCTCGGCCAGTACGTCCTCGACCAGGGCTACTCGATGCGCTTCGCCCTCGAGCCCAAGCCCAACGAGCCGCGGGGCGACATC
>JBIOUO010000509.1:0-4813 GCA_044867195.1 Ilumatobacteraceae bacterium | reverse complement strand
TGGTCGTGTCGTGTCGAGCGCAATGCCTTGCCCGATCACAAGTGGACGCCCGTGAGGGCCGCCTTGGGCGACGACCGGACCTGAAGGAGCTGCCGAGCCCGCTTGCGACTTATTCGACTCCATGGCGACGGTGAACGTGGCACGCTCGCTTGAGGTTTAGGGCGTAGAGGGAGGCCCGTGATGCGAGCGAACAACGAAGCTCTACACCGCGGGCTTCCGCCCAGCCAATCGAGCGAGCCCTGGGACTGCGAGAGCGAAGCTTCGGGTCGTCAACGGCACCGAGCTCATCGACGGTGTCCGTTCGCGGCGTACTGCGGCCACGTGTGCCTGTCGGACGAATCGATGATCGGCGGCTGACCGGAGACGAGCGCGATGGACGTGCATCACACGGGCAGCGAGCAACTCGTGCCAACGACGTTCCGCGACGCGGCGTCTGTCACCGCCAAACAGCCGGGAGCAATCGCTCGGTTGCGGCGCGTCATCCTGACCGACGAGCTTCGCTATCTCGACTACAGCTTCCACCTGACTGTGATCCTCGCCGGCATCGGGCTCGCTCGCGGGCTCTACGTCCTGACACTGCAAAACACGAACCTGTGGCTCTCGCTCAGCGGTGTGCTGCTCACGACCGTGGTCGCCTCGATCGGGGTGAGCATGATCGTTCTCGCCTATTGGGATGCGCTCACGGGCACGGCGCGGCTTGAGCCGTTCCTCCTGGGCGCCCTTTTCCTGGTGGTCGCGATCGCCTTCTCGGTCGAGGCATTCGCGGGATTGACCTGGCTGCTGTGGAAGCATCACGCCCTCGGCGTCAGCGCGCCGGCCGACTTCTCGCTCTGGGACGCCGAGCACTTGTTCTTGTGGAACGTCGTCGACTCCGTTCCCCTACTCGACATCCCACGCGCCATGGCGTGGCAACGTCCAGCCGTGACGTCTGGGTTCTGGGTCGGGGCGATGCTCGTGGCGTTCCGCATCGCCGTTCTGCTACCGATCATTGGGCTCGGTGCGCTCGGGCTGCAGGTCTCCCACCAGTCGGCACGCAAAGAGCTCGAGAAGTTCCGCGACGAGGAATGGAACGTGATCGAGACCGACAACCGCGAGCAGCTCGAGTCACGCTGGGATCGCCCGGTGCTGATGATCAAGCGCGGCGCGAGCGCTCTCGCCGTAGTTGGGGTCGTCATCGCGATTGTCGCGACGTCGTTCGGCGTCCGGTTCCTCACCACCATCGGCGTCGACGCCGATTCCTCATGGCCCCGGCAGTGGCTCGACACGGTGGCGCACTCGAGGTACACGCTCCCGCTGCTCCATCGCGAGGTGCGGCCACTCTGGCTGCTGAACGTCGCCGACGTCACCGTCTCGATCGCGATCGTGGCCATCGTCCTCTTGGTGATCTACCTGCTGGCGCTCGCTCTCCTCTTTGCACTAGCCGTCGGTTCGTTGACGTGGAGGATCGCCGCCGTGCTAGTCGGGTGCAGCCTCGTCGTCCTGGTATGCGAGGCGTTCGCCGCGGTCGCCGTGGCGCTCGTCAACCTCGGCTTCGCCGAGCCGGCGATGGCGATCCCTGTCGGGCGTGAGTATGCGACGTCTCTCGAGTGGTTCGGGTGGAACGCGGCTCGACTGGCGCCTCTTGCGGATGTGCCGTCGACGACGAACTGGACGTTAGGAAACCCGTTCCACGACCGCTGGATCGGCGCGCTCACGGTGCTGCTGCGGCTTCTCATGGTGCTGATCGTGCTCTGGCCGGTCGGCATGCTGGTGGCGATCACTGTTGAGGAGGCGAGGCGACGAGCGCCTCCGGCCGAGGAAGTCGACTCCGTCGTCGGCACGTTCCATCCGTGAAATAGGCATGAGCTGATGGAGATGCCCGACGGACGGGTGCTCCCCCGCCGTCGGGCTGGCCTGTCGGCGTGATCCGCGGCTGCCGGGGGCTGGCGGCCAAGGCGGGTCGCTACGCCGCGACTGAGCCGGGCAACGCCGATCGGGCATGCCGGGGTGAGCTGAAACGCTGGGTGGCTGCCAGCAAATCGGTACGGGCGGCCCGCCGGCCTTCTGGTCTGGGTGGCCGCGGTCTCGATTTCGAGACCAGGACCGCCCAGAAGGTCCGATGAGACCAGGGCCACCCAGATGTAGGGGGGCGCGTTACGTGAAGCGGGCGGCGATCTCGGCCGGCGAGTAGCCCAGCTCGGTCAGCACCTCGGTCGTGTGCTCGCCGAGCGCCGGGGTCGGTCCAGGGCGCTGGACGTGGTCGTCGAGGTCGACCGGGCTGGCGATCGACCGGTACGGCGCCTCGCCGTCAGGCACCGGCATCTCGACGAACGCCCCGGACGCCTCGACCTGCGGATCCTGGAGCACGGTCCACGGCGTGTTCACCGGTGCCCACCAGACGTCGTGGTCGTCGAAGCGGGCGGCCCAGTGGGTCATCGGCTCGGCCCCAAACGCGGCGTCGAGCTCGGCGATCAGCGCCGGCGCGTTGAGCATCCGCGCCCTGGCGGTCGAGAACCGCTCGTCATCCGCCAGATCGGGCCGCTCGATCGCCGCCAGCAGCCCCGGCCAGTGGCGGTCGGCCTCGACGCCGAGCAGCCAGAACGCCGCCCCGTCGCCGGCGCAGTAGGAGTTCATGAGCGGCGTCGTCGCCGCCTCCCGCGGCCGCGTGCTCTGCAGCTTGCCGAACCGCAGCAACGTCCCGAGATCGGCACCGGCGCAGTAGAGGCCCATCCGCAGCAGGCTCGTCGAGACGAGGTGGCCCTCGCCGGTGCGCTGGCGGTCGTACAGCGCGGCGCAGATCGCGCCGGCCAGCGTGACGCCGGTGGCGTGGTCGCCGAGCCCGCTGCGGATCCCCGGCGGCACCTCGCCCTTGGGCACCACTGAGGAAGCGAGCGTCGAGCGGGCCCAGAACGCCCCGACGTCGTAGCCCGGTCGGTCGGCGTCGGGGCCGCGCAGGCCGTAGCCGGTGATGATCCCGTACACCAGCGACGGGTGGCGGGCGCGTACGGCGGCCGGATCGAGCCCGAGGCGGGCCAGCGCGGCGACGCGCGTGTTGGTCACGAACACGTCGGCGCGGGCGAGCAGCCGCTCCATGGCCTCCCGGCCGGGATCGTCGCGCAGATCGAGCACGACGCTGCGCTTGCCCCGGTTGTCGAGCTCGAACGGCGGCACGGCCGTCTGCTCGGCGTACCCGATGGCGCCGAACAGGCCGCGCTGGGGGTCCCCGCGCGGCGGTTCGACCTTGACCACGTCGGCTCCCCAGTCGGCCAGCACACCGGCCGCCGACGGCCCGGCGATCCACGCCGTCAGCTCGACGACCCGCACCCCCTCGAGGATCATGCCCACACTGTCGCGTGCCGCGGCGGCGGCCGGGGCATCGGCGGGTTCAGCTCCGATCCGTGCGGTGGCTTCTGTGTCACCGCATCCGCCGTCGACGACCGATGTGGTGACACGGAACGAGGGCTCCGGCGCGTCCATCGAGAGGGGGACACGCATCCCCCGGTGGTAGCTGTCACGGCCGCACCGGGGCTCGATCCCGAGCACAATGCCCGGATGGCAGCACGCACGCGCGCCCCGGAGGCCGCCCCGCCGCGCCGCTGGGTCGGGCGCCCCTACCCCCTCGGCGCGACGTACGACGGCTCGGGCACCAACTTCTCGCTGTTCACCAGCGCTGCCGAGGGCGTCGAGCTGTGCCTGGTCGGCCCTGGGGGCCACGACACCGAGCTGCGAGTCGAGCTCGCCGAGGTCGACGGCCACTGCTGGCACGCCTACCTTCCCGACGTCCGCCCCGGCCAGCGCTACGGCTACCGGGTCCACGGGCCGTGGAACCCGAAGGCCGGCCTGTGGTGCAACCCGTCGAAGCTGCTCCTCGACCCCTATGCCAAGGCGATCGACGGCGAGGTCGACTGGAGCCCGGCCTGCTTCGGCTACGACTTCGACGACCCCGACCAGCCGAACACGGCCGACAGCGCGCCGCACGTCCCGCGCGCCGTCGTCAGCGATCCCTTCTTCGACTGGGGCAACGACCGCCCACCGGAGCACGGGATGCACGACACGGTGATCTACGAGGCCCACGTCAAGGGCCTCACCCAGCGCCACCCGGCGGTCCCTGAGGAGATGCGCGGGACGTACGCCGGCATCGCCCACCCGGCGATCGTCGAGCACCTCGACTCGCTCGGCATCACGTCGATCGAGCTGATGCCGGTCCACCAGTTCGTCCACGACCACCACCTCACCGAGCGTGACCTGCGCAACTACTGGGGCTACAACTCGATCGCCTTCCTCGCCCCGCATAACGGCTACACGGTGTCGGGCCACGGCGCCACGCCGGGCCAGCTGCCGACAATCCCGACCCAGCCGCAGAGCCAGGTGCAGGAGTTCAAGGCGATGGTCAAGGCGCTGCACAGCGTCAACATCGAGGTCATCCTCGACGTGGTGTACAACCACACCGCGGAGGGGAACCACATGGGTCCGATGCTCTCGATGCGCGGGATCGACAACCTTGCCTACTACCGCGTCGTCGACGACGAGCCGCGCCATTACCTCGACTTCACCGGCACCGGCAACAGCCTCAACATGCGCCACCCGCACGTGCTGCAGCTGATCATGGACAGCCTGCGCTACTGGGTGACCGAGATGCACGTCGACGGGTTCCGCTTCGACCTCGCCTCGACGCTCGCCCGCGAGCTGCTGGAGGTCGACCGGCTCTCGGCGTTCTTCGACCTCGTCCAGCAGGACCCGGTGGTGTCGCAGGTCAAGCTGATCGCCGAGCCGTGGGACATCGGTGAGGGCGGCTACCAGGTCGGCAACTTCCCGCCGCTGTGGTCGGAGTGGA
>JBIOUO010000508.1:0-5289 GCA_044867195.1 Ilumatobacteraceae bacterium | reverse complement strand
TGTTCCACTGCGTGGAGATCGCCGACGGCAGCCGGCGGATCGACGTCGGGACGACCGTCGAGTTCGACCTCCTGCGCAAGTTCGGCCGCGACGAGGCCAGCCAGCTCCGGCCGCCACGATGAGCGCGATGGACGACCGGTTCGTCGCCGTGATCCTGGCGTTGGGTGAGGGCGAGGTCGTCAGCTATGGCGACGTCGCTGACGATGCCGGCTTCCCCGGCCGGTCGCGGGCCGTCGGCGCGCTGCTGGCGACCACCACGCTGGACTTGCCATGGTGGCGAGTCGTGCGGGCCGACGGCCGCCTGGCCACCGAGCCGGCGGCCGGGCAGGCCGCGCTGTTACGGGCGGAGGGGGTGCGGTTGCGCGGCGACCGTGTCGCCGAGTCGCCGCGCGGCAGGTTTCGCCGCTGAGGCCGGCGCGCCCGACAGCTTCTTCGGAGTCTGAGTCGCGCTGAGCGCGATCCGACGCGGTCAAGAATCCGATCACGCCGGGCGGCGCTTGATCTGGACGAACGCCAGCCGGATGTTCGCCAGGGCGTCGCGCATCGTCGGCGCCTCGGGGCCCAAGCGGTCGCCGAGCCCCTCGACCAGGCAGGAGACGGCGTCGATCGCCAACGCCGCGCTGCGCAGGTCCGGAGAATCGGACGACAGGTGGATCGCCGCAAGCTCGTAGAGGCCCATCACGTGGTTCGTGACGACGACCTCGGCCGGCACCTCGGCGACACGGCGGCGGGCCTCGTCGATCGCCGCCTGGGCGTCGCCGATCGCGCCCGCCGCGTCTGCCTCCGCGTCCGCCCGCGCGTCTGCCCGCGCGTCCGCCGTCGCGGCCTCGCCCGGGTGGGTGCTCGCAGACACGTGGTCCGCGTCGGTGCTCGGCGCCGCTCCGGCTGCGTCGTCGGGAGCGCCATCCGCCGCCGGCGCGGGCTCGTCGCCACGCTCGAGGTCGGATTCACCTGTCATGTTTGCTACCCTAGCTGGGGCAATTCAGCGTGAAGTGGGGGCGACCCCCACCTGGCCACACCTCGATCCGGCCGACAGGCCGTCTCGTGGCGAGTGCGTCCAGGTCCGACGGCAGGCTGGTCACAGCGCTCGGCGATCCCGGGCGGTCGGCGCCAGTGCGCTCCGCGGGGCTTCGCGTCGAGCGCCAGATACCGACCACCGAAAAGACCACCGAACAGGGAGACACCACCCATTGCACAGGAGTGAGCAGCCATAGCCGCGCCCCAGCGCGACACCCGCGAGCAGCACCGGATCAACGATCGGATCCGGGCGCGTGAGGTCCGGCTGATCGGACCGGAAGGGGACCAACTCGGCATCAAGCCGGTTCCCGAAGCGTTGCGCCTGGCCAGGAGCCTCGAGCTCGACCTCGTCGAGGTCGCGCCGATGGCCAACCCGCCGGTCTGCCGCATCATGGATTACGGCAAGTTCCGCTACGAGGAGGCCCAGAAGGCCAAGGAGTCCCGCCGCAAGTCGTCGAACGTGTCGATCAAGGAGGTCAAGTTCCGACCCAAGATCGGGCGCGGTGACTTCGACGTCAAGGTCCGCAAGGTCGACCAGTTCATCCACGAGGGGCACAAGGTCAAGGTGACGTTGCAGTTCCGGGGTCGCGAGATGGCGCATCCCGAGCTCGGCACCAAGATCCTCGACCAGGTCCTCGATGTCGTGGGCGACGTCGTGAAGGTCGAGACCCAGGCTCGACTCGAAGGGCGCAACATGTCGATGGTCCTCTCGCCGGACAAGAAGGCGTTGGACGCGGCGAAGGCCGCCCAGGCCGAGAGCGCCACCCCGACTTCGCCGGTGGCGGTGCTGGAGGAACCTCCGGGTGGCCGCCGCGAACCCGACTCGGAGGACGGCGACGCGGCCATGTCGTCCGAGTCGACCGGCCAGACCGCCCCCTGATCACCGCTCACACCTGGCTCCGGAGGAGCAGCACCATGCCGAAGATGAAGACATCCAGGACCGCAGCCAAGCGGTTCAAGACCACTGGCACCGGCCGCGTCCGGCGCCAGCAGGCGATGCGCCAGCATCTCTTCGAGAAGAAGCCGTCGACGCGCACCCGGCGCCTGGCCGCCGACGCCGACGTCCATCCGAGCGAGCTGGCCAAGATCAAGCGCCTGCTCGGCCAGCGCTGACCCCCACGAAGGAGACAGTTCGATGGCACGCGTCAAGCGTGGAGTCGCCGCCAAACGGCGGCACAAGAAGGTCCTCGAGCAGGCGAAGGGCTACTACGGCAACAAGAGCCGCTCGTACCGGGCCGCCAACGAGCAACTGCTGCGCAGCGGGCAGTACGCGTTCCGCGACCGGCGGGCGCGCAAGGGTGAGTTCCGGCGACTGTGGATCCAGCGGATCAACGCGGCCGCCCGCCAGCACGACCTGAGCTACAGCCGCTTCATCGCCGGCCTCAACACCGCCGGGATCGAGGTCGACCGCAAGATCCTGGCCGACCTCGCGGTCAACGACCCGGCTGCGTTCGGTGCGTTGGTGGAGGCGGCGAAGGCGGCCCTCTGAGCGAGCCCGCAGGGCGAGCGGGCGACGCTGACGGTTCGCTCGCGTTCACCAATCCCCAGATCCAACGCCTGCGGCGCCTCCAGGGGCGCCGCAGGTCGCGTCTCGAGGAGGGCGCGTTCGTCGTCGAGGGCGCTGTGCTGCTGTCCGAGGCCGTCGCCGCCGGCTGGACGATCGAGGCCCAGTACGTTGGGCCAGGGGTGGTGCCGGTCGTCGGTGCGGAGCCCGAGCGCGGCCTCGGCCCCGGGGTGGCCGAGCGAATCACGGCGATGGAGACGCCGACGGGCGTGTTCGCCGTCGTTCGAGCCCGGACCTGGCCGGACGAGACGCTCGGCCGGGCGCGGTTCGTCGCCGTCGCCGACCGCCTCGCCGATCCGGGAAACCTGGGGACGCTCTTGCGGTCCGCCGAGGCGGCCGGGGTCGACGCCGTGGTCGTCACGCCCGGCACCGTCGACGTGTTGAACCCGAAGGTCGTGCGGGCGTCCGCCGGCGCGCTGTTCCACGTGCCGGTCGTCGCGGCCGAGCTCGACGACGTGCGGGCGGCCGGGTTGCGCCTCGTCGGCACCTCGTCGCACCGGGGCGTTGCCCACACCGCCGCCGATTGGACCGGCCGGATCGCCGTCGTGTTCGGCAGCGAGGCCCACGGGCTCGACGCCGGCACCCCGGTCGACGGCTGGGTGCGGATCGAGCACGCCGGCCGGACCGAGAGCCTCAACGTGGCGATGGCGGCCACCGTCCTGCTCCTGGAAGCGTCCCGCTCCCGCTGATCGTCGCGTTTGTGCACCAGCGCTCGCGCGGCGGCGCGCCCGCGCACAAACGCGACGGGGAGCGCTCGGGGACCACCGCACTCACGCGTTCGCACACCAGCACTCGCCCCACCGGGCACCAACGCACAAACGCGGCCGCGGCCGCCAGCGGGGCCACCCGCGACCCGCGTTCGCGCACCAGCGCGCGGAGGAGCGCGCGCCGGCGCACAAACGCGATCGGACCACCGCACCCACCGCGTTCGCGCACCAGCACTCGCCCCACCGGGCGCCAACGCACAAACGCGGCCGCGGCCGCCAGCGGGGCCAGCCACGACCCGCGTTCGCGCACCAACGCGCGGAGGAGCGCGCGCCGGCGCACAAACGCGATCGGGCCACCGCACCCACCGCGTTCGCGCACCAGCGCTCGCCCCACCGGGCGCCAACGCATAAACGCGACGAAGCACGGTGTTGTGCGGGGGTGAGGGCGGGCACGTATCGTTTCCTCCGTGATCGCGGTGCGGCGCGTGCGCCGATTTCGGTGCCCCGGGTGAACCGGGGGACGGCCAGCCCGATCGGTTGACGCGCCGCCGCCCGAGTCCACCCGGGGTCGCTCCCGCAGGCTCACCCCGAAAGGACTCCCGTTGATCGACGACATCCGTGCCGCGAGGGACGCGGCACTCGACCAGATCGCCGCCGCCAGCACGCTCGACGACCTCGCCGCGGTGGCATCCGACGTGCTCGGCAAGCGGGGCCGGCTGACGCAGCTGAAGACGCGGCTCGGCGCGCTGGCCACTGTCGAGGAGAAGCGGGCAGCCGGCCAGGCACTGAACGAGGCGACGGCCGCGGCGACCACAGCCCTCGACGACCGCCGTGAGGCGCTGGCCGCCGACGAGCGGGCGGCTCGCGTCGCCGCCGAGCGGCTCGACCTCACCGAGTACCTCGGCAAGCCCCGGAGAGGGCGGGCGCACCTCGTGACCCAGGCCTGGGAACGCCTCGAGGATGTGTTCATCGGCCTCGGCTTCCAGATCGCCGAAGGCCCCGAGATCGAGACCGACTGGCACAACTTCGAGGCCCTCAACATGAGCGTCGGCCACCCGGCGCGCAGCGACTTCGACACGCTGTTCGTCGACCATCCCGGCGCGCCGCCGGGGACGACCGTGCTGCGCACCCACACGTCGCCGGTACAGATCCGGGCGATGCTGGCGTCGCCCCCGCCCATCTACATCGTCGCCCCCGGGCGGGTGTTCCGCCGCGACACGCCCGATGCCACGCACATGCCGGTGTTCCACCAGATCGAGGGCCTCGTCGTCGACCGCGGGATCAGCCTCGGCCATCTCGCCGGCACGATCGAGGCGTTCACCAAGGCGTTCTTCGGCGCCGACTTCACGTCGCGCCTGCGGCCCGCCTACTTCCCGTTCACCGAGCCCTCCGGCGAGTTCGACATCCGCACGCCGGGCGGTGCTTGGCTCGAGCTCGGCGGCTGCGGGATGGTGCATCCGAACGTGCTGCGCGCCGGCGGCGTCGATCCCGGCCAGTGGAGCGGGTTCGCGTTCGGCTTCGGGATCGACCGCATGGCCAAGGAGCGCCACGGCCTGTCCGACCTGCGCGAGATGTTCACCGGCGACATCCGCTTCGCGGAGCAGTTCGCATGAAGCTGCTGCTGTCATGGCTGCGGGAGTACGTCACGCTCCCCGAACCGCTCGACCCCCAGCACCTCGAGGCGCTCGCCGACATGATGGCGATGCTCGGGCTGCCGATCGAGGACGTCATCCGCGTCGGCGGCGTGCCGGGCATCGTGACGGCGGTCGTCCGGCGCACCGAGCGCCACCCCGACGCGACCAACGTGTGGCGAGTCTGGGTCGACACCGGTGACGGTCGGCAGCGCCACGTGTGGTGCGGCGCGTTCAACTTCAGCCCCGGCGACGTCGTCCCGCTCGCCGTCCTGGGCACCGAGATGCCCGACGGCCGCACGATCGGCCGCCGCGCCATCCTCGGCATCGACTCCGACGGGATGCTCTGCTCGGCGCGCGAGCTCGGGCT
>JBIOUO010000507.1:0-8338 GCA_044867195.1 Ilumatobacteraceae bacterium | reverse complement strand
TCAGCACCGCGGTACTTCTCCATCGCCGCGATCCCAGACGAGACCTGTGCTTCGGTGTAACTCATGGCTCCTCCCGAAGAGCGACGGCGAGCTTGCCTCGAATGGTCATCAGCAACGGCACTCGAGGGGACACCTCGCCCCTGGATTCGGCGTCGTTGAGGTGCGCCAACGTCATCGCGAGCGATTCAAGAGCCTCGACCCGTTCGAAGTCGACGCTGACCATCGGTCCGACGGTAGCCGCTGATGGTCCCAGCCGGACCATCAGCGGCCTGGGCTCGCCCCACCTCTCGACAGGCAGACGCCGCCGTTCGGGTGGCCGCCGGGGGTGTTCGGCCTTGGGGTCTACGCTCCGGCGCGATGCAGGTCGAGATTGCCGCCGGTCCGGCGTTCGCGTTCGCCACGCTGTCGCTCGCCCCGGGCGCTGAGGTTCAGGTCGAGGCCGGGGCGATGGCCGCCTACAGCGACGGCGTCGAGGTCGAGACGAACGCACGCGGTGGGTTCATGTCCGGCCTCAAGCGCTCGATGCTCGGCGGCGAGAGCTTCTTCATCAACACCTTCACCGCACCCGCGGGCGGATCCGTATCCGTGGCTCCGGCGTTGCCGGGTGACATGGCGATGGTCACGCTCGACGGTTCACAGGCCCTCTATGTGCAGTCCGGCTCGTGGATCGCGTCGGACCCGACGATCGCCGTCGACACGAAGTGGGGTGGTGGCAAGACGTTCTTCAGCGGGGAAGGGCTGTTCCTGCTGCGCTGCACGGGGAGCGGCGACCTGTTGATGTCGAGCTACGGCGCGATCCTCACGCGCACGTTGGCAGCCGGCGAGGGCCACACGCTCGACACCGGCCACGTCGTCGCGTTCGACGAGAGCATCCAGTACTCGGTCCAGAAGGCGGGCAACTGGAAGACGACGATGCTCGGCGGTGAGGGGTTGGTCACCCGCTTCGTCGGCCCGGGCCGGATCTGGTTGCAGACGCGCAACCCGTCCGACTTCCTGTCGTGGCTGATTCCCAAGCTTCCCACCGAGCGCAGCTGAACCGCTTCCCGCTCGTCAGAACTCGGCGCCGGCGTGCGGGGAGATGACCGCGAACGGCACCAGCTCGGAGCTGATCGGAGTCTGGCTGACGTAGTGGTGCGACCAGGTCGAGAACAGGCTCTGCAGATAGGAGCCCGTCATGTACCGCTCCAGCTCGGTGTGCCAGTTGGCGAGCGAGATCGGCTGACCACCCGGCGGCTTGAACTTCTCGAGGCCGAAGTCCTTGGCCTTGTAGACCGCCGCCGCCGACTCGAACTGGGGCACGACGTGGCTCGGGAAGCGGTCGATGATGCGGCCGATCGACCGTACTCCCTCCTCCGCCCGGCCACGCTGCAGGACGGTGCGGATGTTGTCCTGCGACATGCGCGCCGTCTCGGCGGCGAACGCCACACCCTCACCGGCACCGGCCGACAGCATGCGGTCGTCGCCGAAGATCTTGAAGGGTCGCTCGCCTTCTCCGGTCGCCACCCACAGGCCCTGCTTGCAGAAGTGGTCATGGAGGGCTCCCGCTCCGGCCTGGATGAGGGAGTTCTGCAGCCACTCGTGGTACAGCTGGGCAGTGACGGTGCGCGCCGCGGCGCCGCCATCGCCGGACACGACCTGACCGGGCGCGGGCGCGTAGCGAGCAGCGAGCTGGACGCGGGCCGGTCCGCCGGGTTGCACCGGGTCGACGATGACGGCCAGCTCCTCGTCGACCAGCTCGTTGAGTCCGTTGCGGGTCGCTGCGAGGTCGAGTCCGCAACGCGCCGACCAGTCGACTGCGGTCAGGGCCTGGGCGCTCGCGGCCCGCAGCTGCCCGAGGACGGTCGTCGCCTCGGGCGACAGCGAGATGCCCAGCCCGCTGGCGTCCCACGCCTCGCGGGTCGACGCGGCGTTTGCCGCCGCCTGTGGGTTGCGGGCGGCGACGCCCGGTGCCTTCGTGTAGTCGGCGGTGCCGAGGCCGGGCTGGCGTCGTGGGCCCATCATGATCAACCGGTTCCACAGCGCCTCGGCCGGGCCCGTGAACCACGTGTTGATCTCCCTCATGTACCACTGCGAGACGAGTGTCTTGTTGATCAGGTGACCAGCGGCGAACGAGTCCTGCAGGTAGTGGTCGGCGAAGCCGTTGTTGATCCACGCCTCGTTGGCCAGCTTGTCGGCGCGGGCCAGCCAGCGCTCGCGCTCCTGCACCGTCGTGGCCGGTGCGCTCGCCGACTCGCGCAGCCGGGACGCATCGGCAGCGAGCTCGATCGCCGTCCGGTGGTAGGTCTCCCAGCTACGCCAGCTCTCGGGCGCGAAGTGGCAGGCGTTGCGGGCCGTCACCCCCCACGCCGTGCCGGTGCCCTTCCCGGGACCGTAGAAGTTGGTCAGGCCTTGGTCCTGCGGCAGAAGCCCAGGCACGGCGACAAGGTTCTCCAGGCCGCTCATCGACGCCTGGTCGGACTTGGCGATTCCGTAGCGCTGATCACCTTCGAAGGCCTGCTGCGTCAGGCGCGACGAACCCTCGCGCACGGTGTAGTCGTCGGGCGTGTAGTGGTCCTTCTCCGGAGCGTTCTCGGGGAGGAACCACTTGACGTCGACGGTCGAGGTGCGCCCGAACCACCCGGGCTGGGTCTCCTGCTTGACGACGTAGTCACGGGCCATCAGCCCGTCGAGCATCTCGCCGAGCTTGTCGTAGTACTCCGCCCGCTCGGTCTGCAGCAGCTTCCAGAGGGTGTGCGCCTCGGCGGCGTAGATCTCGTCGGGTGAGCCGAAGTAGTCGGCGAGCATGTTCATCTCGCCGTACGTGCAGATGGTCGTGGTACGAGGATCGTTCGACGGCGTGCGAGAGCGAATCTCCACGGCGTGGACCTGCCATGCCGGGTCGACGTCACCGAGCGACTTCGGTTCGTTGGCCTGCCACTGGCGCAACCGCTCACGCTCCTGGCGCAGCACGTGGAATGCCGTCTCCTGGCGCAGCGGGATCGGGTGATCGCCGCCCTCGAGCAGCAGGGCGAGGCGCTGGTCAGGGATCGCGCGCAAGCGCAGTGGATCGACCTCGCCGAGCATGAGGTGCTCGAACGAGGCGTGACGGTAGATCGTCGCCCGCTGAGCCTCGCTGGTCGCCGCGCCACCCTGCTGCACGACGTGGGCGAGCTCGTGCGCCAGGAGGTGCAGTCCACCGCTCGTCGCCGGAGCCGCCGCGCCCGGCGCGAGATGGATGTCGCGCCCGAGCGTGAAGGCGATCGCACCCACAGCGGGCGCGAGCGGGCTGTCGTGGTGCACGCTCACGTCGCTGAAGTCGGCCCCGAACGCCTGCTCCAGCGGTGCCCGCACGGTGTCGTCGATCGGTGTGCCGCGGCCCGCCGCGGCCCGAATCCGGCTGCTCGTCGTCGCGTCGAGGGTGCCGCCCTCGGGTACCACCGTCGGTGCGGGGACGGCCGCACTGGCGCGGCGGATGCGGCTCGTGGGCGGAGCGTGGGAGAGGGGGCCGGTGGGTGTCCCGAGCCGGCGCACAACCGTCGCGGCGACGCGCTCGGCGGCGCGCTCGGCTGGGTCGTCGACGGCGCTGACGGTCCGCGGGCGGCGAACGCTCGGAGCGACGGGTGCGCTGGGAGCGGCGGCCATCACCTCCGCCTCGTCCCGTGACTTCGCTCGCGCGAACCGGCCGCCCATCGACGCTCCCTCTGATCGGTCGACGGCCACAAGTCTCTCGGCGGCTCCGACACCTGTCAACACGTGATGGCGCCATGGCGCGCTGTCCCGCGTGGCCTTGCTCTTCGATCTGGGCGCGTTCCCTGCCGACAGCTGGCAGCGAACGCACCCAGATGCCCGCGGCCGGGCCCGCCGCGCCCAGTTGTTCGGGAGCGACCCACGATCCGCCGGCGTCGATCACGCTGTGTCGAACGGGTAGGACACGTAGCCGAACGCCGTCGAGTCGGGCGCCCAGCTGTTGACGTTGATCGTCCCCTGGCCGCCGAACAGCCGGGCGACCGTGCGCGGGGCGGCCCAGTCGCCGCCGGTGACGAGGCGCAGCTCGACGTCGAGGTCGGCCGGGTGGCCGGTGGTGCCCGGCGGGTAGGACAGGTAGCAGATCGGATCGCCGGCCGGCGCGAGATGCGGGAACCAGTTGACCCGCTCATCGAACGTCAGCTGCGTGAGCTCGCTGCCGTCGGTGCGCATGCGGGCGATCTGGGCGTGGCCCGGCGTCTGCGAGAAGGCCTCGGTGTTGAAGTAGATCCACTCGCCGTCGGGCGAGTACTCCGGCCCGTCGCAGGGCTTGGTGCCCGAGGTCAGCTGGCGCAGCGGGCCACCCGACGACGGGACCGTGAAGATGTTGGCCCGGCCCCATGGCCCGTCCGGGTCCGGCTCGATGCCGACGAACGCCAGCTCGCCGCCGTCCGGGCTGACGCCGTGGAGGAAGTGGTACATCGGCCGGGCCGGGTCCTCGGCGGTCACGGTGACGAACGTGCGAGCCGGCAGCGATACCCGGTGGAGGTGCCAGTCGAAGCAGGACACGAACATCACGTCGGGGTCGGCGCCCGGGACGTGGTCGTTGTTGACGTCGGGCAGCCCCTGCACGTCGAGCCGCTCGAGCTCGCCGGTGCCAAGCTCGAGGCGCCACAAGACGCCGTCGCCGTTGAGGATCATCGTGTCGGCGGTGATCCAGTTGGGCGCTTCGAGCAGGAGGTCGGTGGTCGAGAGCACCTCCGACGTGGCGCCCGTCGCAACGTCGACGGTGTGCACCACGCAGCGCTGCCCAGACCGCAGCGATCGGTGTGGGAACTTCGTCGTCCTCGCATGTTCGGGTGGCATCGGTCAGGATCCCTCGGGCTCGTCGGTCTGGATCAGACGGGTCGGCGTGGGCGCGCTCGTCTCAGCGCACCCTGCCAGCGCCCACTCGCAGCCGGTAGAGGTCCTCGCCGGCGTTCGGCACGACCAACGTGTTCGGGTCCTCGGCCCACCCGATCGGGTCGACGAGGGCTGGGACGAGGTGGTCGAGGTTGACCGCGCGCACCACGTGCTCCGGTATCGCCGTAGCCAGGGTCACCGTGACACGGGTCCGCTCGCCGTGCATCTCGTCGTAGGTCCCGGCGCCGCGCAGGTGGGTGGAGTGGGCGAGGTCGCCCCAGGGGAAGTGCTGGAAAAGTCCCACTGCTTGACGAAGTAGTCCCGGCAGTGGTACCCGAGCTCGGTGATCCGTGGGTGGGTGGAGCTGATCTCGGCGATGTGTGGGGCATAGAGCACGACCTCGCCGCCATCGGCGACGACCGGCTCGACCTTGTAGAAGCCCTTGGCCCCGGTCCACATGTCGTCGTACTTCGCCGGGAGCATGGAGAGGACTCGCCTGACGGGCGCGTCGAGGTAGCGGATGTGCGAGTCGGCCGACACCGTGACGGCGGCAGCCCATGACGAGACGGGGTCTCCGAACGCGATCGAGTGCAACGCCCCGGTCGCCGACGCAGTGACGACGCTGAACGCGAACCGCTGGCCCGGGAGCATCGCTGCGGCTTCGTCGATCAGGGCGCGGACGGGCGTGAGCCCGCGAGTGCCGATGATCTCGACGCTCGTGATCAGCGCGCCGAGCCAGTGCGAGATGTCGATCAGCTCTCGCCCCGAGACGCCCGGGAAGAGGTACTTGTTGCCGCCCGAGAACCCGACGACCTCGTGGGGGAAGACCGGACCGACGATCAGCGTGACGTCGTGCTCGACGACTGCCCGGTTGATGCGCACGCTGACGGCGTGGTGCAGCATCCCGTTGGAGAGCTCGGCGACCCGCGCGGCAGAGATCGTGCCCACGTCGGCGAACGTCGACGGTTCCCACCACTCGTGCAGCGCGATCCTCGTTCCCGGATAGCGCTCGGCCGCCGCGCCAGGGTCGTGCCCGAGATGGGCGGCGAGAACATCGCCGGCCGGGGCGGCGTGGGTACCGAGGGCGACGAGCACGGTCAGCTTGGCGACGCGCCCGTGGATCGCGCCGTGCACCGCTGACAGCAGCAGCGGCAACGGGCAGGTCCGCGTGGGGTCGGGCACCAGCACGCACACGCTCCGACCATCGAGCGCGATCCGGTCCAGTTGGGCGTGCACGAACCGCTGGATGGCGTCGTCGGTCAGCATCTCGGTGGGCCCGCCGATCTGCGCCACCCCCACCCTCGCTGTGTCCGGAGCGATCGCGTTCGTCATGTCCCAAGCCGCTCGAGGACCGCTTGGCGGGCAGCGACTCGTGGGTCTCTTGCGGCGGTGCGGGCGGCGCCGTCATCATACGGCGGTGGTCGACACCGGGTACCGGTTCACCCTCCACCCGGACCGCCTGCTGCCCGCCGACCCATCGGAGCGGGCGATCACCCGCCGGCAGTACGGAGCGATCGCCGAGCTGCCGATCATCTCGCCTCACGGCCACGTCGACCCGCCCCTCCTCCTCGAGGACGAGGCGTTCCACGATCCCGCCTCGCTGTTCATCACGCCCGATCACTACGTCACCCGCCTGCTCCACGCCGACGGGGGCGGGCTGCGCGAGCTCGGCGTCGGCGACGGCCCGTTGCCGGAGCCCGCCGCCCGGCAGGTCTGGCGGGCCCTGTGCGCGCGGTGGCATCTGCTCGCCGGCACGCCGGTGCGCTACTGGCTGGAGGCCGAGTTGGTCGGCATCTTCGGCGTGCAGGAGCGTCCGTCGGCCGAGACGGCGGAGCGCCTCTCCGATCACCTCGCCGAACGCCTGGCCGACGACGCATACCGGCCCCGCGCCCTGTACGCCCGCTTCGGGCTAGCCGTGCTGGCCACGACCGACGACGGCTGACATGGAGTGGTGCGCCGGCCGACCACTCCCCGACGTCGAGGCCGATGAGCGGTGAACGGTGAACGGTGAGCGGTGAGCGGTGAGCGGTGAGCGAGGATGGTGGGGATGGCGTTTTCGAATGATGCGTGGCCCGTGCTGCCAGTCGCCGAGTGGATCGAGACGCGGGACACGTTGCAGCTGTGGACGCAGATCGTGGGCAAGGTACGGATGGCCTCGACCCCGTTGACGAACCACTGGTGGAACGTGCCCCTCTACGTCACCAGTCGCGGCCTCACGACATCGCTGATCCCGCGGGACCGTCGAGGGTTCCAGATCGACTTCGATCTTGTCGCTGACCGCCTCGACATCTCGGTGTCCGACGGCACGTCGGCCTCGATGCCGCTCAGGTCCGGACCGGTGGCCGGGTTCTACACCGAGCTGATGGACCGGCTCGATGATCTCAGCCTGCACACCGCGGTGTGGACGACGCCCGTCGAAATCCCCGACGCGATCCCGTTCGGCGACGACACCACCCACACCGTCTACGACGGTGATCAGGTCCGGCGATTCTGGCGGCTGCTGATCCAGGCCAGCCGAGTGTTCGAGGTGTTCCGCAGCCGGTACATCGGCAAGGTCAGCCCGGTGCACCTGTTCTGGGGTGCGCTCGACCTCGCCGTCTCCCGGTTCTCGGGCCGTGTCGCACCACCGCATCCCGGTGGGGCGCCGAACTGTGGGCCTCACGTCATGTTGGAGGCCTACTCGCACGAAGTGAGCAGCGCCGGCTACTGGCCGGGACCCGACGGCGAGGGCATCTTCTACTCCTACGCCTACCCAGTGCCCGACGGCTTCGCTGCCGCCGACGTCGGGATCGCCGCGGCCCGCTACGACGACCAGCTGGGCGAGTTCGTCCTGCCGTACGAGGCTGTGCGCACCGCTTCAGACCCCGACGACCTGCTCTTGGCATTCCTCCAAGCAACCTACGACATCGCCGCCAACCTCGCCGACTGGGACCGCCCATCGCTCGAACGAACCTGACCAGCTCCCCAACATCGGAGCCCACGAGAGGGAGGCAATCACTGCGGCCGGACCACCGAACACCTCTCTCGCCCGACTTCCCGGCGATGCCTCCTGTCGAACGCCCGAGAGTGAGCGTCATCGCCCCGGCGACGCCTCGCGCACGCTCCGTCGCCCGGTCCGCCGCTGTCGCGGTCTCCGAACGCTCCATGGCAACGTCCAGGCGTGACTACCGACCACGATGGTTGGGCCGCAGTGCCCGGTCTTCAGGGACCCTGTACGGCGGATCGAGCGCGGTCATCGCCTGGAATCCGACCGAATGGATGACATGCGCGCTGGATACGGAACCCGAGAGCGATCGCGGTGAGCCGGCGAGGGCGCTCACGCCGTCGAGCGGCAGCTCGGCCGCGATCGGGGCTGATTCGAGCTCGGCCCCGCGGACATCGAGATCGAGACCGTTGGCTGATCGCGAATCCCCAAGCCAATCCCGACGAAGTTGCCGGCCGATCGTCTCGGCCCGCATCATTCGGGCATGGAACCGGAAGGCCGGCCGGCCGA
>JBIOUO010000506.1:0-2295 GCA_044867195.1 Ilumatobacteraceae bacterium | reverse complement strand
TGCGTTGCGCTTCTCGGGACGGTTCATCCGGACGTCGGCGATGCCGCGCTCGTCCACGTCGATGGTCACTCGATCGCTCATCACCTGAGTGTTGCCTGGCATGCTCGGCGCGATGAAGCTGAACCTGACGGCCGACCAAGTGCTGACCACGACGAGGTCGGTGCGCAAGCGCCTCGACTTCGACAAGCCGGTCGACCGGGCCACCGTCGAGGAGTGCCTGGAGATCGCGATGCAGGCGCCGACGGGATCGAACCGCCAGGGCTGGCATTGGGTCGTGGTCGAGGACCCCGATCTGCGCACGGCCGTCGCCGACGTCTACCGGGCCAACTTCGAGATGTACCGCGCGCTGCCGGGCGCCGAGTACAGGCCCGGCGACACGCGTGGCGAGCGCCAGGACCTGGTCCGTGACTCGGCGGGCTACCTGTCGGACAACTTCCACCGGGCGCCGATGCTGCTGATCCCCTGCATCTGGGGACGGCTCGACAACGCCAGCGTCGTGGAGGGCGCCGGCGCGTGGGGCTCGCTGCTGCCGGCGGTGTGGAGCTTCATGCTCGCCCTGCGCGAGCGCGGCATGGGCTCGGCGTGGACGACGATCCACCTCATGAACGACGGCGAGCAACGGGTCGCCGAGCTGCTCGGCATCCCGTTCGCCAAGGTCTCCCAGGGTGGGCTGTTCCCGATCGCCTACACGATCGGCACGGACTTCAAGCCCGCCAAGCGCGAGCCGCTGGCCAACGTGCTGCACTGGGACCGCTGGTGACGGGCTGACGGAACCGCCGGCGGTGGTCGGGCCGTAGTGCCCGGCCGTGATGATCAGACGCCGACCGAACCCAGACACCCCGAGCCCACGACGCCGTCTCCTCGCGGTGGCCCTCGCCGCGGCCACGCTCTCACCGGCGCTCGCCGGCAGGATGGCCGCCTCATCGCCAGTCGCCGACCATCCGGACCCGGCGGCGGGGACGTTCACCGGCTCGCTCGCCGACGGGGCGACGTGGCAGGCGGGTGCCCGAGCAGTGGAACGGCACGCTGCTGCTGTTCAGCCACGGCCTCGTGCCGCCCGGCGAGGACAACCCCGCGCAGGACGCGCCGGATCCGCTCACCGGCGACGCCTTGCTCGCCGCCGGCTACGCCCTGGCCGGCTCGTCCTACGCGACGACGGGCTTCGCCATCGAGGATGGCTTCACCGACCAATTGGCGACGCTGGACGTGTTCCGCCAGCAGGTCGGCCGACCGGCGCGGACAATCGCCTGGGGCAGCTCGCTCGGCGTGGCCGTCACCGCCGGGCTCCTCGAGCGCTTCCCGCAGCGCTTCGACGGCGGCCTCGCCATGTGCGGTGTGCTGGCCGGCAGCGTCGGCCTGTGGAACAGCTACCTCGACGCGCTATTCGTGCTGGGCACGTTCCTCGCGCCGGACGTCCCGCTCGTCGACATCGGCGATCCCGGGCCCGGCATCGACGCCATGCTCGGCGCGCTGGCCGCCGCCCAGCAGACGCCGCAGGGGCGGGCGCGCATCGCCCTCGCCGCGGCGGTCGCGGACGTGCCGGGCTGGGCTGGCGCCGACAATCCGCGCCCTCACCCCAAGGACGTGGCGACCCAGGAAGCGGCCCAGTTCGAGCACTTCCAGACGCTCGTGCTGTTCGGCCTCGGGCTGCGCGCCGACATGGAGTCACGCGCTGGCGGCAACCCGTCGTCGAACGTCGGCGTCGACTACGGCGCCCTGCTGCGCCGCTCCAACGGGCGCGCCGAGGTGCGTGCGCTGTACGACCAGGCTGGGCTCGACCTCGCCGCCGACCTGGCCACGCTGGCCGGTGAGCCGCGGATCACGGCCGACCCGGCCGCCGTCGGGTACCTCGAGCGCAACGTCGTGTTCGACGGCGAGCTGCGCGACCCGCTGCTGACGCTGCACACCAACGGGGACCAGCTGGCAGTGGTCGAGCACGAACAGGCCTACGCGGCGACCGCCGGACGGGCCGGGACCCGCCACCTGCTGCGCCAGCTGTTCACGGAGCGGGCCGGGCACTGCACGTTCACGCCGGCCGAGACGATCGCCGCCCTGCAGGCGCTCGTGGCCCGCGTCGCCGACGGCCGCTGGGGTGGACGCACGGCGGACGCCGCACTGAACGCGGCGGCGATCACCCTCGGTCCGGACCTCAACGTCCACTTCGACGACGGAACCGGATCGCTGGTGCCGACGTACCCCGCCTTCGACAGCCGCCGTCCGGGACCGTTCCTGCGCCCGTTCGACCTGGCGCATTGAGAGGACCTGCTGATGACGACCACCGACAACCTGATCCGC
>JBIOUO010000505.1:0-7930 GCA_044867195.1 Ilumatobacteraceae bacterium | reverse complement strand
GCGGAGCGTTCCCCCTCACGCTCCCCCTCCCGAGCTGGTCGGCTATCGCCTCAAGCCCAGCTTTTGGATGATCTGGCGGTAGCGGTTCACGTCGATGGAGCGGGTGTAGTCGAGCATTCGGCGGCGGCGGCCGACTAGCATCAGCAGGCCGCGCCGGCTGTGATGGTCCTTGGGGTGCGCCTTGAGGTGCTCGGTGAGGTGGCTGATGCGCTTGGAGAGCAGCGCGATCTGCACCTCCGGCGAGCCGGTGTCGGTGTCGTGCAGCCGGTGCTCGCTGATCGTGTCCTGCTTGACGGTCTCGGCCGATGCCATGGGTCCACGCCTTCGGGGTCGGTGGCCTCGCCGCCACACCGGGCGGTGCGCCGGCATCGCGCCGCAGCCGGGGCCGCAGGCGGACCGGGCAAGGCTACGGCGGCACCCGGGCCGGGACAACTGGCCGTCGGTACGCTCGGCCGCCGTGTCGGCGACCACGGCGAGCGAGCCCAGCGGGGCCAGCAGGGCCAGCGAGCCGAGCATCGCCCTGCGCGGCGTCATGAAGTCGTTCCGCAGCGTGCAGGCGTTGGCATCGATCGACCTCGAGGTCGGCGCCGGCGAGATCGTCACCGTGCTCGGGCCGAGCGGAAGCGGCAAGACGACGCTGCTACGCCTCGTCGGCGGACTCGACGAGCCGTCCTCCGGCACGATCACGGTCGCCGGCGCGAGTCCACACGCGGCGCGGTCGGCCAAGCGGATCGGCTTCGTGCCGCAGTCGCCGGCCCTGCTCCCGTGGCGCACGGTCGCCGCCAACGCCCGCCTGCTGCTCGACGTCAACCGCCGCGCCCGGCCGGCGGGGCACGACCCGCGCGCCCTGCTCGCCGAGGTCGGCCTCGCCGACTTCCTCGACGCCTACCCGCACGAGCTGTCGGGCGGGATGCGCCAGCGCGTGGCGCTGGTGCGGGCGATGGCGCTCGGCGCCCCGCTGCTGTTGATGGACGAGCCGTTCGCCGCCCTTGACGAGATGACCCGCGAGGACATGCGCCACCTCCTCGCTCGGCTGTGCGAGCAGCTGGCGACCACCGTGCTGTTCGTGACCCACTCGATCGCCGAGTCGGTGTTCCTGTCCGACCGGGTGGTGGTGCTCTCGCCGCGGCCAGGCCGGATCCTCGGCATCGAGCCGATCGACCTGCCCCGGCCGCGCCATCCCGAGCTGGAGGACGACCCGGCCTTCTTCGCCGTCGAGACCCGCCTGCGCGCCCTGCTGCACGAGGGTGCCGGGCGGTGACGACGCGCCGGATCGTGGTCGCCGGTCTCGTCGGCGTGGCGGTGTTCCTCGGGCTGTGGGAGGTGTACGTGCGCCTGTTCGACGTCCAGCGATTCATCCTTCTCGCCCCCTCGACGATCCTGCGCGAGCTGGCCGAGCGGCCGCGCTTCTACCTCGACGCGGCGGTCGTCACGGCGCGCCACGCGGCGGTCGGGATCGCCATCTCGCTGCTCGTCGCCGTCCCAGTCGGCGCGCTGCTGGCGTCGTCGCGCTTCGTCGAGCAGGCCGCCCAGCCCGTCCTCGTCGGTGTGCTGGTCGCCCCGTGGGTGGCCTACTTCACATCGATCGTCGTCTGGCTGGGCAGCGGCGACCCGCCGGTCGTGTTCCTCGTCGCGTTCGTCACGATCCCGGCGTTCGTGTTCGCCACGGTGGCCGGGATGCGGTCGGCCGACCCCGCGGCACGCGAGCTGCTGGCGTCGGTCGACGCCAGCCGGTGGGAGGTGCTGTGGCGACTGCGGCTGCCGTCCGCGCTGCCGACGATCCTCGCCGCCGCCCGCTACAACGTCGGGCTGGCCCTCGCCGCGGCCTACTACGGCGAGGGTGGCAACCTCGCCGCCGAGGGCCTCGGGTATGCCGGGCGGCGCGCCGGGAGCGGCCAGAACGCCGAGGTCCTGTGGGCGACGATCCTGGTCACGGTCGCCGTCGGCGTGGTGTTCCTCGGGATGCTGTCGATGATCGAGCACCTGGTGCTGCGCTGGCACGTCTCCCAGCGCACCGGCGCGCAGCTGCCGCGGTGACACCATGGCGGACTCACACCACGCGCGGCCGACCTCGACGGCACGACGGCCACTCACGACGGCCACTCACGACGGCCACTATGGTGGGCGACGCACGGGAACACCGGGCGGCGCGGACCTTCTCGCTCACCGCGACGCTCGGGTGCGCTGGCAGACATCGACCACCTCGACACGAGGAGCACTGACATGCGCCAGCGCGCGTCCCTCGCCATCTGCGCCGCCGCCCTGTTGACCGTCGCCGCCTGCGGTGGCGATGACGACGACGGCGCGGCACCCAGTCCGACGGTCAGTCCGACGTCCAGCGCGGCGGCGTCCACGCCTGCGGCCAGCGAACCGGCCACCGCGCCGGCCACCGCGCCGGCCGGCTCGCCGCCGGGCGTCGCCGCGGTCACCGCAGGTCAGCCGTTCCCGGAGGAGCGCTGCGCGGCGAACCAGGCCGCCGGAACGATCCGCTACCTGTCGGGCTTCGACTTCGCCGCCACGGCGTCGATCATCGACGTCGTGGTGGCGCACCAGGCCGGGTACTACGACGACCTCTGCCTCGACGTCGAGCTGACGCCGAGCTTCTCGACGAGCAACTACCCGCTCGTCGCCGGCGGCGACGCCGAGATCGCCTCCGGGGGAAGCTTCAGCGAGGTCGTCGAATTCGCCAGCGCCAACGACGCCGACCTCGTCGCAGTGGCCGTCGAGGGCCGCACGGCGATCGACAGCCTCATCGTCAAGCCCGGCGTGGCCACCGAGCTGACCGACCTCGCCGGCACGACGATCGGGGTCAAGGGCAAGATCCCGCCGAGCGTGGCGGCGATGCTCGCCGGCGCCGGACTCGTCGAAGGCACGGACTACCAGACCGTGCTGCTCGACGGCTTCGACCCGATCGCCCACTACCACCTCGACGGGATCGTCGGCTTCCCCGGCTACAAGAGCAACGAGCCCGGCCAGCTCGAGCGGGCTGGGCTGCCGTTCGACTTGTTCGACCCGACGGCCTACGGCGTGCCGGGCTCGTTCGGCGTGCTGTTCGTGTCCAGCGACTGGGCCGAGGCCAACCCGACCGCGCTCGAGGACTTCTTGCGCGCGACGATGCGCGGGCTCGCCGACGCCCTCGCCGACCCAGCGGCCGCCGCGCAGACGGCCATCGACCTCGTCGAGGCCAACGGCAACCCGAGCTTCCTGTCCCTCGAAGGCGAGTCCTTCCGCTGGCAGACCGATGCCGAGATCCTGACCACCCAGACTCCGGCCGGGACCGGCGTCGGCATCCCCGACACCGCGGCCCTGCAGGACGAGCTCGACGCCTACGCCGCGGTCGGCCTGTTCGGCGGCACCCCGCCCGAGGCATCCCAGTTCGCCCTCGCCGGGCCGATCTCGGCGGTCTACGACGGGTCCGACGTGATCTGGCCAGCCACCTGAGGCCATCCGAGTATCTCGAGCGATCGGAGTACGGCGCGCCGGCCAGACCCTCGCCGCCTACTCGGATGACCGCAGATACTCGGATGGCGCGGATGGGCGGACGGGGCGAATGGGGATGACCCGTAGCGGCGGGGTCGGATGCGCTGAAATGGTCGGATGACCGGACCCAGGTCGCTCGCCGCCGAACGCGCCGCGTTCGCCGCGCTGACCGACCGCCGCGGCGTCCGCCACCAGCCCGGTCTCGACGGCCTGCGCGGCCTCGCCGTCGCCGCCGTGGTGCTGTTCCACACCGACCTCGGCTGGCTGCCCGGCGGCTACCTCGGGGTCTCGCTGTTCTTCACCATCTCCGGCGCGGTGATCGGCACCGTGATCCTGGACGAGATCAAGCGCCACGGCGGATTCTCGATCTCCCGCTTCTGGGCTCGCCGCGGGCGGCGGCTGCTGCCCGCGGCATGGATCGTGCTGGCGGTCGTCGCCGTGCTGCGCGTGACGTCGACGGTGTTCTCCTCCACCACCGGCGCGGACGTCGTCGCGGCCTGGCTGCAGGTCGCCAACTGGCACGTCATCGCCGCCCACCAGTCCTACGCAAGCCTGTTCGCCGGGCCGTCGGCGGTGCTGCACTTCTGGAGCCTGGCGATCGAGGAGCAGTTCTACCTCGTCGTCGGCGTCGCCGCCCTGCTCCTCGGCCGCGCCGGCGGGCGGGCGGCTCACTTGCTCGGGACCGCGGCGGTCGGGTTGGCGATCGTGTCGTTCTCCCTGCCGTTCGTGTTCGATCTCGGCGTCGACCGCACGTACTACGGCACCGACACCCGCGCCGGCGAGCTGCTCGTCGGGCTCGCCCTCGCCGCCGTGATCGCCTCACCCCGCCGCCGTGCCGCGATGCTGCGTTGGGCCCGGCCGCTGGCGCTCGCCGGCGCCGCCGCACTCGTCGCCGCCGTCCTGATGTGGCGGCTCCTCGACCCGGGGACCGCAGCCCTCAGCCGCGGGCTGCTGCCGGTCAGCGCGCTCGTCTCGCTGATCCTCATCGTCGGCGCGCTCCTGCCGGGTCCGGTCCAGCTGCTCGCGACGAGCCGCCCGCTGCGCTGGCTCGGCGCCATCAGCTACGGGCTGTACCTCGTGCACTGGCCGGTGTTCGTCGCCCTCCGCCACGCCGACGCCACACCGGGCGTCGGCGCCTACGCAGTAGCGACGTTGGTCGCCCTCGGCCTGGCAGCGTTGAGCGCCCGCGTGGTCGAGCTCCCGGTGCGGCGCCAATGGCTGACCGGCCGGCCGCTCGCGCTCGGTGCGGGGACGCTGGCGTGCGTGCTCGCCGTCACGCTCGTCGCCCCGGCCGGCACGACGGCGTCGCAGGACCTGCTCGAGCGCATCGCGTCGGCGGCCGCCGCACCGTCGACGACCACCACGACCACCGTCCCCCCAAGCTCAGCGGCGGCGAACCTCGCCGCCCCGCCTGTCACGGCGGCCGTCGCCGCGGCCCGTCCGCACGTCGCGCTGCTCGGCGACTCGATCGCCTTCAGCCTGGCCATGACGATGCCGTTCGCCAAGGCGCAGGCCCAGTTCGACTGGGCGCCGGGCGAGCTGGCGATCGGGTGCGGGGTCGGCCCGAACGCCAACCGGACTGGGTTGGACGGCGTCCCGTGCACGGCGCTGGTCGATCGCATGGTCTCCAAGGTCGCGGCGCGGGAGATCGATGCCGTCGTCGTGCTGTCTTGCCAGTGGGAGCTGGTCAGCCAGCGACTCCCGGGCGAGGCCGGCCCGCGCGGGCCTGGCGACCGCGTGTTCGACGCCTACGTCCTCGACCACTACCGCGCCGTCGCCGAACAGCTGCGGGCTGCGGGCGCGTCGAAGGTGCTGTGGGTCCGCTGCCCCCGTCTCAGCTCGCAGGTCCGGCCGGACGACCTACCTGTCAACCTCGCCGCCTCGCGTGACCCGGCCCGAGTAGCGGCGATCAACGCGGTGATCGACCAGCTGGCCGCGGAAGGCGAGATCGACGTGCTCGATCTCGCGTCGTGGGTCGACCAGCGTGTCGACGACGCCGGCCTTCGCCCGGACGGCGCCCACTTCGAGTACGACCACGACACCGGCATCGCCGGCGAGGTCACCGGGTTGATCAACGCCGCGCTGGCACGCTGAACCGTCCTACGCGCCGAGCAGGTCCCGAGCGTGGGCGACGTCGTGCTTGAGCTGGGCGACGAGCGCGTCGATCCCGTCGAACTTGCGCTCGCTGCGCAGGAAGTGCTCGAACCGAACCTCCGCCCGCTCGCCGTAGAGGTCGCCGTCGAAGTCGAGGAGGTGCGCCTCGAGCAGCGAGTGGTCGGCGTGCTCGTAGAACGTCGGGCGCCGGCCGAGGTTGATCGCGCACGGGTGGATCGACCCGTCGGAGCGCTCGTACCAACCGGCGTAGACGCCGTCGGCCGGCATGCAGACCATGTTCGGGACCTCGACGTTGGCGGTCGGGAAACCGAGCAGGCGGCCGCGCAGGTCGCCCCGGACGACGATGCCCCGGACCTCGTGGTCGCGGCCCAGCATCCGCGCCGCCCGCTCGACCTCGCCACCGGCGAGGGCGCGGCGGATGGCGGTGCTGCTGATCGGCTCCTCGATGCCGTCGCCACGCGGCACCAGGCGCACCGGGTCGACGACGAAGTCGTGGCGGCGGCCGTAGTCCTCGAGCAGGTGGACGTTCCCGTGGCGGTGGCTGCCGAAGTGGAAGTCTTCACCGACGACGACGATCTTCACCGCCAGCGCACCGATCAGCACCCGCTCGATGAAGTCCTCCGGCTCCTGCTTGGACTGCGCCTCGTCGAACGTGAGCACGACGGTGGCGTCGAGCCCGGTGGCGGCCAGTAGCTCGAGGCGTTGCTCGGGCGACGTGAGCAGCTGCGGCGCCGACTCCGGCCGCACGACGGTGGCGGGGTGGCGGTCGAACGTGAGGACCACTGACCGCGCCCCTTCCCGCTCGGCCAGCCGCTTGACGTCGCCGATCACCGCCTGGTGGCCGAGGTGCACGCCGTCGTAGGCGCCGATCGTGACGACGGAGCGCTCACCCGGCCACAGCGGCTCGGCGACATCCGTGATGACCTGCACGGCGACCGACGCTACCCGTCCGTGCCCTGGCGGACCGGCTCAACGCAGGACGTGCGGAGCACGGACTGCCGGACGAGCGACCGCCAGGGAGCCGGACGGCGATGGGGCGCGAGCGAAGCGAGCGGGGGCGCAGCCCCAATTCAGCACAGCACGACCGCCGGCTTGGCCTCGCCGTCGCGGAACGGCTCGTACACCGCGAGCAGGTCGTGTTGCGGACCGACGAGCGCCCACGGACCGGATCCGGGCGGCGCGGGGAGCACGCGACCGTCGGCGACGAGCGCGGCCACGGCGGCGCCGACCTCGACGATGGCCATACCCCGGGCGGCGGCAAGTGGATCGAGCAGCTGGCACTCGTCGGGCGGCGCCGCCTCCTCGATCGTGTACGGGCCGACGGCAGTTCGGCGCAGCTGCCGCAGGTGCGCTCCGCCGCCCAGCAGGCGACCGAGGTCGGCGGTGAGCGTGCGGACATACGTTCCCGCCGAGCAGGTCACCTCGATCGACAGGACGCCCGGCTCGGCGGTCGGCTCGACGTCGAAGCGGTCGACGGTCACCGCTCGGGGCAGGCGGTCGACCTCGACCCCCGCGCGGGCCAGCTCGTGCAGCCGGCGCCCGCCGACCCGGACCGCCGACACCATCGGTGGGACCTGCTCGATGTCGCCGACGAGGTGGTCGGCGACAACGCGCCGAACGTCGGCGATCGACACGCCCGACATGTCGTGTCGTGCAACGACCGTCCCGTCGGCGTCGAGCGTGTCGGTCTCGACACCGAGCACGACCTCGCCGGTGTAGCGCTTGCGACCAGCACCGACGAATCGCAGCAGGCGGGTGACCGAGCCGACCCCGACGACCAGCACGCCGGTCGCTCCGGGGTCGAGCGTCCCGGCGTGGCCGATGCGCCGCTCGCCGAAGCGCCGCCGCAGCTGGTTGACGACGTCGTGGCTGGTGACTCCCGCCGGCTTGTCGACGACGGCGAGGCCGTGAACCGTCGGCGGGCGGCGCCGGACCATCTCCCGCCGCGCTCAGGCGTGGTCGCGGCCGCGGGTGTCGGCGCTGTCGGCCCGGTCGGCGCGCAGGATGCCGTCGATGCGCTCCGCGGCGCGGATCACGTCGTCGGGCCGGAACACGAGGACCGGCGTCTTCTTCGTCCGCAGCTGCCGGTTGATCGACGCTTGCATCCGCCGGCGGTGCGCTTCGAGCACGTCGAGGATCGTGGCGTCGCCGTCCTCCCCGGCCAGCGAGTCGAAGTAGACGATCGCCCGGTTGAGCTCGTTGTCGACATCGATCGTGGTGATCGTGACGAACGCCAGGCGGTCGTCGTCGATCCGCACCAGCTCGTCAGCGATCACCTCGCGCAGCGTCTCGTTGAGCCGGGCACTCCGCGGGTAGCGATGCCCACCGGTGCTGC
>JBIOUO010000504.1:0-3787 GCA_044867195.1 Ilumatobacteraceae bacterium | reverse complement strand
TGCGCCGCACCGGCCGCCCGCTCGCCGAGTTGGCGGCGGCGGCGATGACCCGGTTGCCGCAGGTGCTGGTGAATGTGCCGGTCACGTCGCCGATGCCCGACGCCGCCGAGCGCTTCGCCACCGAGATCGCCGCGGTCGAGGCCGAGCTGGGCGCGCGGGGCAGGGTGCTGGTGCGCCCGAGCGGCACCGAGCCGCTGGTCCGGGTGATGGCCGAAGCGCCGACCCAGGCCGCCGCCGACGCCGCCGCCCACGGCCTCGCCGCCGCCGTCCGCGCCGCCACACGTCAGGCCCCATCCGAGTATCTCCGGGCACCCGAGTAGCCCGTGCGGGCCTAGCCCTCGCCAGCTACTCCGATGCGGCCGGATACTCGGATGGAGAGAGCGCCGGGTGGCCGCGGGTCGGCGTCAGTAGCCTGATCGGCCATGTGCGGCATCGTCGGGATCCTGAGCCGTCGGGCGACCAGGCCGGCGCCGACCAGCGCCGAGGTCCTCGACCGGCTCGACATCGCGCTCGCTGCACGGGGCGACGTGCCGGCGGTCACGGCGGCGCTACGGGAGGTCGACGGCGCGTTGCACGGGGTGCCCGGTGTGCTGGCGCTGGTCGGCGAGCCCGGGTTGGTTCCGGCCATCACGGCCCGCCTCGATCAGCTCGACGCCTACGCCGCCGACCTCGACGCCGCGCTCGGCGCTGGCGGCCTCGACCCCGACACGGTCGAGGCGGCGAGCGTCTCGCTGATCGCCCTGCGCGACTCGCTGTGGGCGATCCGCCGCGATCGATTGCGCACCGCCGCCGCGGTCGATGAGCTCGCCGGCCCCCGCGCCGGGTCCTCCTCGGTGGCTGGCTACCTCGCCGTGCAGCAGGCGTTGTCGGCGATCGACCGGATGGAGGTCCGCGGCCGCGACTCGGCCGGGATCCACATCTTCGTGTGGGACCACGACCTGGACCCCGACGACGCTGCCGTCGCCGCGGCGTTCGACGATCGGCGGCGCGATCCGCTGTTCCAGAGCGGCGCTGCCCGGGTCGCCGGCCGCGGCCTGTCGTTCGTCTACAAGGCGGCGGCGGAGATCGGCGAGCTCGGCGACAACACCCACTCGCTGCGCGCGGCGATCGCCCGTGACGACCTGCTGCGGCAGTCGCTGCGCAGCGAGCGAGCGCAGGTGGCGGTGCTCGGGCACACCCGGTGGGCGAGTGTCGGCATCGTCTCCGAGCCCAACGCCCACCCCGTCAACAGCGACGAGCAAGCACGGCTCGCGCACCCAGCCGGAAGTGATGGGCCGTTCGTGGTCGCCGTCCTCAACGGCGACGTCGACAACCACGCCGACCTGCGCGCCGCCCTCGACCTGCGCATCGCCCCGCTGATCACCACCGACGCCAAGGTGATCCCGGTCCTCGTCGCCCGCCACGCGGCGACCGTCGACCTCTTCGAGGCGTTCCGCCGGACAGTCGCCGCGTTCGAGGGTTCCGTCGCCATCGGCTCGGCGTGTGCCGAAGAGCCGGGCCGGCTCTTGCTCGCCCTCCACGGCAGCGGCCAGGGCGTCTACATCGGTCTCGCTGACGACTGCTACGTCGTCGCCAGCGAGCCCTACGGCGTCGTCGAGGAGACGTCACGCTACGTGCGTCTCGACGGCGAGCACGGCGGGCAGGTCGTCGCCCTCGATGCCGCCTGCGCCGGCACGATCGAGGGCATCGAGCGCCGCAGCTACGACGGGTCCGCCCAGCCGGTCACCGCCGCCGACGTGGCAACGGCCGAGGTGACGACGCGGGACATCGATCGCGGCGAGTACCGGCACTTCCTGCTCAAGGAGATCACCGAGGCCCCGGCCAGCTTCGGCAAGACGTTGCGCGGCAAGATCGTCGAGCGCGACGGTCACCTGCGCGCCGTCGTCGGCCCGCGGGCGCTGCCGCCGGCCATCGCCGAGCGTCTCGCCGCCGGCACCATCACCCGCGTGCGGGTGATCGGCCAGGGCACGGCGGCCGTGGCCGGGCAGTCGACCGCCGCCGTGCTCGACGAGCTGGCCGGTGGCGCCCTCGACGTCGACGCCCTGACGGCCACCGAGCTGTCCGGCTTCGGGCTGCGCCGGGACATGCACGACACGCTCGCCATCGCTGTCAGCCAGAGCGGGACCACCACCGACACCAACCGCACCGTCGACCTGCTGCGGTCGCGCGGGGCGGCAGTGCTGGCGATCGTCAATCGCCGCTCCAGCGACCTCACGAGCAAGGCCGACGGAGTCCTGTACACGTCCGACGGGCGCGACGTGGAGATGAGCGTCGCCTCGACCAAGGCGTTCTACGCCCAGGTCGCGGCCGGCACGCTGCTCGCCTGCGCGGTCAGCGAGGCGGCAGGGGTCGGCACCGGCCAGCGCCGTCACGAGCTGCTGGCGTCGCTGCGTGAACTGCCCGGCGCGATGTGCGCGGTGCTCGATCGCCGGGAAGCGATCGCCGATGCCGCCCGCCGGCTGGCACCGCCCAAGCGCTACTGGGCGGTCGTCGGCAGCGGGGCCAACAAGGTGGCGGCCGAGGAGGTGCGGATCAAGCTCAGCGAGCTGTGCTACAAGTCGATCGCCTGCGACGTCATCGAGGACAAGAAGCACATCGACCTGTCCTCGGAGCCGCTGATCCTGGTGTGCGCCGCCGGACTTGCGGGCAGCACCGCCGACGACGTGAGCAAGGAGGTGGCCATCTTCCGCGCCCACAAGGCGATGCCGATCGTGATCGCCGACGACGGCGACGACCGCTACGCGGGCGCCACGGTGATCCCGGTCCCGCCGGTCGACCCGGCGCTCGGGTTCGTGCTGTCGGCGATGGCTGGGCACCTGTTCGGGTACGAGGCGGCGCTGGCGATCGACGCCTCCGCCCGACCACTGCGCGCGGCGATGGAGGTGATCGAGCGGGCGGCGGGGAAGCCCGGCTCGGCCGACGTCCTGCTCGAGCGCGTCCGGCGCGGCGTCGTCCGTCACGCCCAGCAGTTCGCCGACGGCCTGCGCAGCCACCGCTACGACGGCCACCTCGAGGCGAGCACGGCCGTCCACCTCGCCGGCATGCTGCGCGACGTCCGCGCCGAACGACCGGTGGAGGAGTATCAGGCGAGCACCGGCAAGATCGGCTCGCCGGCCGCGCTCGTCGACGACCTCGTGCGCGCCCTGACTCGAGCGATCGACGAGCTGACCCGCCCCGTCGACGCCATCAAGCATCAGGCCAAGACCGTCACGGTCGGGATCTCGCGCAGCGACGAGGGAGTGCTCGATCGGCCGCTGGTGCAGGCCGTGCTCGACGCCGGGGCCGGCCGTGACGTCCTCAGCTACCGCACGCTGAGGGTGCTCGCCGACCTCGACCCAGCCGTCGCCGAGGTCGGCGGCTACACCCGCTATGGCATCGAGGGCGACACGATCAGCGTCGTCGACCGCGGCGGCATCTCCCGCCAGATCCCGAGCCGCGTCGAGCGCAGCCCGGCCCTCGTCGGAACCAAGCGCCGGGTGGCCAGCGAGCGCGAGGTGCTCGTCGCTCGCGGCCGCGCCGACGGCCGGACGTTCATCCTCGTTCCGGAGGTCAAGGCCGGCACGTCGACAGGTCTCACGTTGCTCCACGTGCGGTTCCACGACCGCCTCGATGCGGCCATGATGCGCGGCGTCCTGGTCGGCTACGACCGCCGTTACGACCGTCTCGTCGACTGGGTGACCGAGACCGAGGGCCATTTCGACGAGCAGCTCCTCGGCCAGCTCCCCGTCGAGGACCTGCTGATCGAGCCGATCTCCGACATGGCGGATCACTGGCGGGTTTTCGGCGG
>JBIOUO010000503.1:0-6351 GCA_044867195.1 Ilumatobacteraceae bacterium | reverse complement strand
GTCCGCAGGCGATCGACCGGCCAAGCCGGATCGATCTCCGGGCGGGGGGCTCCGGCCGAGCCTCTGCCCCCGCACCCCCGCCATGGAGCTACTCGATGGAGCCGATCGACTGCCCGACCGCGTACGTCTCGCCTTCTTCGCCGGTGATGCGGATCGTGCCGGAGGCAGTCGCCTCGACCTCGTTCTCGACCTTGTCGGTCTCGACCACGTAGAGCGGCTGCCCCTCCGTCACCTGGTCCCCGTCCGCGACGAGCCACTCGACGATCGTGCCCTCGGTCATCGAGACGCCCAGCTTCGGGATATTGATCGGAACGGCCATTGATCCTCCTGTTACGTGGACATCACGCCGACATCTCGCTGACGAACTGCTCGAGGGCCTTGATGTGCTGCTCGGGCCCGGACAGGTTGGCCGCCGCGACGCCGAGGAACGACGTCCCCGTCGTCATCCCGCGGACTGACATCAGCGTCCCGCCGAACTGCTCCCACCGCTCGGCACGGTCGTGCCACACGTCGGGCCCGTCGGCGAAGTCGACGAACATGTCCATCCCGAACGTGGCCCGGTCGCGACCGTGCTCGGCCAGGAAGTCGGCCAGTCGCGCGGCGGCGTCGAAGTGGCGATCGGTGCTGCCGGCGAAGATGTGCCCGTCGCCGACACGCGCCGAACGGGCTAGTGCGGCCTCGGCGGAGCCACCCATCCACACGGGGATCCGGCGCGCCGGGCGGGGCAGGATGCCGGCCCGCTCGATGTGGTGGAACGCGCTGTCGTGATCGACGAGGTCCTGCTCCCACAGGGCGCGCAGCACCGCCACTTGGTCGTCCAGGCGGCGGGCGCGGTCGCCGAACGTCGTGCCCAGCGACGTGTACTCGACGTGGTTCCACCCGGTCCCGACGCCGAGCACCAGCCGCCCGCCCGACAGCAGGTCGACCTCCGCGGCCTGCTTGGCGACCAGCGCGGCCTGGCGCTGCGGCAGCACGAGCACGCCGGTCGCCAGCTCGATCGTGCTCGTCACGCCAGCGAGGTAACCGAACAGGACGAACGGCTCGTGGAACTCGTCGTGCTGGGTGTACGGACCGCGCAGCGGTGGGTCGCGGTCGGCGTGATCGGCGCCGAGCACGTGGTCGTAGGTCGTCAGTCGAACGCAGCCCAGCGCCTCCGCTGCCTGGGCGAAGTCGCGTACGGCGATCGGGTCGCTGCCGATCTCCGTCGTCGGGAAGACTGCGCCGAACCTCATCGCCTTCACGTTCCGGCGAGGCGGGCGACGACGGGAGCGAACTCGTCGAGGTTGCGCTGGGGCACGGTCACGTACGAGAACCCGAACCGCTCGCGGCGCTCCTGCAGCGTCGCGCACACCGAGTCGACGGTGCCGAGCAGGGCGTGGGGATGCGTCGCGAACTCCTCCGCGCTGACGCCGAAGCGCGTGGCCATCGCGGCGATCGCCGGCGCCGGGTCGTCCCGCACGGCGACGAAGTAGGCGCCGATCTCCAGCTCCAGGTCGTCGAATCGCTCACCGGCACCTTGGCGCACCCAGTCCATCTTCTGCGCCGTCTGCTCGGCGCCGGAGCTGGCGACGCTCGCCGATCCGAGCCGGCCGGCGGAGTTGTCGAAGTTGATGCTGACGATGTCGGCCATCCCGCCGGCCAGCGTGAGGATCCGCTGGCGCCCGCCGCCGATGAAGATCGGCGGGTGAGGTCGCTGGACGGGACGCGGCAGCCCGGCGAACCCGTGGGCGTGCACGTATGTCCCGTCGACGTCGACCTCGTCGCCCGACCAGTGGGCCTTGATCAGCTCGACCACCTCACCCAACCGCGAGATGCGCACGCCGGGCCGATCCATCGCCACGCCGAGTCCCTCGTACTCCGCGGCCACCCAACCGGCGCCGAGTCCCACCTCGGTGCGGCCGTCCGACAGCATGTCCAGCGTCGCCAGCTCCTTGGCCAGCACGACCGGCTGGTGGAGGTCGACGTTGAACACGCGGCAGCCGACGCGCAGCGAGGTCGTCGTCGCCGCCGCCGTCGCCATCGCCGCGATCGGCGCGACGTCGACTGGTCGGTGACCGGACGTCTCGGCGATCGTCCCCGGCCCGAAGTAGTGGTCGGTGGTGAACAGCGTGCTGTAGCCGAGGACCTCGGTGCGGTGGGCGACCGCGATCCACTCCTTGGCCGACGTCGCCTCGAAGGCTTGGACCGCGAAGCGGAACGGGCGCTGTGACCCAGCAGCCATGGATTCCCCCCGACATCGCCGGTGGTGGTGCCGCCGGCTGTGCTTACTCTACTTCCGTTACAGTTACCACACCGACGGGTCCAGGGGGTGCTCGACATGGGGACGGAGGACGGTGCGATCCGGGCGTGGGCGATCGACGACGTCGAGAACGCGCGCTTCGAGGACGACCATGTCGAGCCCTACGTGCACCTCAGGCGGATCAGTGCCGATCCGGCGATCCGCCAGGTGACGTTCCCGCCGAACGCCACGCTCGGCGTGCACTCGCACCCGTGCGACACGCTGTATGTGATCCAGTCAGGTGAGTTCATCATCGAGGGTGAACGGACCTACCGGCCCGGCGATCTGCGCTGGGTCAAGGGCCACATCGCCTACGGCCCTGAGCGCTCCGGCCCCGATGGTTGCGTGGTGCTCATCGTCTCGACGAGCGGCGCCTTCGGCGTGCGCTGGGAGCACAAGAAGGACACCCAGAGCTGATGGCGCTCGTCGCCGCCGACCTCGCTGCCGCGCGGCCCGACGAGGTCGCCCTGCGCGCGGAGGGTGCGGTGCTCGACTGGGCGGAGGTGAACGACGCGCTCAACCGCGTCGTCAACGGCCTCGCCGCGCTCGACCTCGGGCCCGATCACCGGGTCGCCGTGCTCGCCGACAACAGCGCCGAGACCGTGCTCGCCCACCTCGGCTCGCTGCTCGCCGGCGCGTCGACGGTCCCGGTGAACTTCCATCTCAAGGTCGACGAGGTCGCTTTCATCCTCGAGGACTCCCGCGCCCGCGTCCTCTTCGTCGGCCCGGAGACGGCGCCTGTTGGCGTCGCCGCGGCGACGCGAGCCGGCGTACCCGTGATCATCGGGTGGCGCACGGACGAGCCGGGCATGCGGTCGTGGGACAGGTGGCTGGACGAGGCGTCGGCCGACGAGCCGTCGCCGGACGTCGAGCCGCGACCGAACCTGATGTACACATCCGGTACGACAGGGCGTCCGAAAGGCGTCGAGTTGCCGCCGACGATGTTCGCCGGCGGGGGCACGATGACCGATCACGTGGCGGCGCTGGCGGCCAGCCGGTTCGCCCAGCTCGGGACCCACCTCGTGGTCGGGCCGATGTATCACACCGGCCCGCTGTCGGGCGTGCGGCTGCTCGCGGCCGGCATCCCGGTCGTCGTGCTCGGCCGGTTCGACGCCGAGAACGTGCTGCGGGCGATCGACACGTGGCGGATCGCGTCGACGGTCATGGTGCCGACCCACTTCGTGCGCCTGCTCGCGCTGCCGGAGGACGTGCGGGCGCGGTACGACGTCAGCTCGCTGCGCCTCGTCGCACACACCGGGGCGTCGTGCCCGATCGACGTGAAGCGGCGAATGATCGAGTGGTTCGGCCCGGTGCTGCAGGACTCCTACGGGGCGACGGAGGTCGGCACGACGTGCACGATCACGAGCGCGGAGTGGCTTGCGCACCCCGGTTCCGTCGGTCGCGCGGTGCCGCCGTTCCGCGTGCTCGTCGTCGACGACGATGACAACGAGCTGCCGCCTGGAACCGAAGGCCGGTTGTTCTTCGAGGATGCGACCGGGCGGGGGATCGTCTACCCGGGCGATCCCGACAAGACCGCCCAGGCGCACCTGCGCCCCGGCGTGTTCACGCTCGGTGAGGTCGGCTACGTCACCGCAGACGGGTTCGTGTACATCACCGACCGCGTGTCGGACATGATCGTGTCCGGGGGCGTGAACATCTACCCCGCCGAATCCGAGCAGGTGCTCGGCGACCACCCCAAGGTGGCCGACGTCGCGGTGATCGGCGTGCCGAACCAGGAGATGGGCGAGGAGGTCAAGGCGCTCGTCGTGCCCGCCGATCCTGACGATCCACCGGCCAGCGAGGAGCTGATCGCCTGGTGCCGCGAACGGCTGTCGGGCTACAAGTGCCCGCGGTCGGTCGAGATCGTCGAGACCGTCGGCCGCACGCCGATGGGCAAGGTCAACAAGCGCGACCTGCGCCGCCCGTACTGGGAGCCCGTGCCCACTGCCCGGCCGTGAGCGAGCGAGTCTTGGAGCGAGCGAGCCATTCGGCACGGTCTTTCGCTCATTGGTGCCCCGAAGCGTGCAACGATGCTTTGGCGTCGCACGATGACAGGGTGCACCAATGAGCGAGCGACTGTCGGAGCGAGCGAGTCTTCGAGCAAGCGAGGCAATTCAGCACGTCGAGCGAGCGAACAATTCAGCACGTCTTTCGCTCATTGCTGCCCCGGACGGGGCGACGATGCTTTGGCGTCGCACGATGACAGGGTGCACCAATGAGCGAGCGACTGTCGGAGCGAGCGAGTCTTCGAGCGAGCGAGGCAATTCAGCACGTCGAGCGAGCGAACAATTCAGCACGGTCCTTCGCTCATTGGTGCCCGAAAGGTTCGACGATGCGATTTCGTCGGATGGTGACAGGGTGCACCAATGAGCGAGCGAGTCTTGGAGCGAGCGAGGCATTCGGCACGGTCTTTCGCTCATTGGTGCCCCGGAGGGGGCGACGATGCGATTTCGTCGGATGGTGACAGGGTGCACCAATGAGCGGTCGCCTGGTGTCGCTGGCTGCGGGCACCGTGCTCGACGTCGATCCACCGACCGCGGTGGAGGTGGCTGCCGGCGCCGGGTTCGACGCGGTGGGCATCTGGTTCGATGTCGCGACGTGGACCTCGGCGACCACGGCCGCGGTGCGCAAGGGCGTGGAGGCCACGGGCATCGGGGTGCTCGACCTCGAGCCGGTGATCCTCGGCCGTGGCGCCGACCCCGGCGACGCCGCTGTCGATGTCGCCGCCGAGATCGGCGCCCGCCACGTGCTCGTCGCCAGCGGCCCCGCCGACCGCGGGACCGTCGTCGATCGGTTCGCCCATCTGTGCGCGCGGGCCGCACCGGCCGGCGTGGTCATCGTGCTCGAGTTCCTGCCGATCTTCACCGTGGCGTCGCTCGCCGACGCAGTGGGCATCGTCGAGGAGGTTGGGCATCCAGCCGGAGCGGTGCTCGTCGACACGCTGCATCTGTCGCGGTCTGGAGGCCAGCCGGACGACCTGCGGGCCGTGCCGTCCCGCCTCCTCCCCTACCTGCAAGTGGCCGACGCGCCGGAGGAGCCACCGGATCGCGACCAGCTCCGAGACGAGGCGCTGCACGGCCGGTTGCTGCCCGGGGACGGCGCGCTCCCACTCGCCGCGACGCTCGTCGCGGTACCGGACGTGCCGCTGTCACTGGAGATCCGCTCGGCGACGCTCATGGCGAGCCATCCCGAGGCGACTGAGCGCGCGCGGGCGGTCCTCGCGGCGACGCGCCGGCTACTCGCCGGGGTGGGATAGATGGCGGAAGTCGACACCCTCTCGGTCCTGGTGCTCACAGGCGGGCACCGGGTCGACCTCGACGCGCTGCTCGACTTGGTGGCCGCGGTGTGCGAACCGCGGGGCTGGCGTTGGGCGCACGCCCGCCAACCATCCGCCCAGCGTTGGCTCGAGCCGTCCCAGGCCGGGCGGTGGGATGCCGTGCTCGCCCACGACATCCCCGGCCTCCACCTCCGCAGGGGCGAACCGCCGCGCCCCGAGGGTCCCTCGCTCGCCGTCCGGCGCGCGCTCGTCGAGCTGTTGCGTGCCGGCCAGGGATTCGTGGCGACCCATCACGCCTTGGCCGGGTGGCCGGCGTGGGAGGCCTGGGCCGAGGCGCTCGGTGGTCGCTTCCACTACGCGCCCGGCCGGCTGCGCGGGCGCGACTGGCCGTCCTCGGGGACGAGGATGGGGGGCTACGTCGCCCGGGTCGTGGCACCGGAGCACCCGGTGTGCGCCGGCGTCGACGACTTCGCGATCACCGACGAGCTGTACTGCTGCCCGGTGTTCGAGGCGGACGTGGTGCCGTTGTTGCGCACCGATGCGCCAATGGACGGTCGGTTGTTCACGTCAACGTACGAGCACGTCGTGGTTGGCGAGGCGGCCGCACCGGACTGCCGTGACCATCCCGCGGCAACCGATCTCCTCGCCTGGGCGACGACCGCCGAGCGCAGCCCGGTGGTGTACCTCCAGCCCGGCGACTCCGCCGCCACGTTCGCGCTCGAGCCGTACCGGCAGTTGATCGCCAACGCGCTGGGCTGGGTGGCATCGCCGGACGCGCGCCGCTGGGCGCTCGCCA
>JBIOUO010000502.1:0-6700 GCA_044867195.1 Ilumatobacteraceae bacterium | reverse complement strand
GCGGCGGCCGTGATGCGCCAGGCGTTCGGCGGGTTGCTGTGGAGCAAGCAGCTGTACGCCTACGACGTCGCCCGCTGGCTGGACGGCGACCCGACGCAACCACCGCCGCCGGCTTCGCGCCGCCACGGGCGCAACGCCCGCTGGACCTCGTTCGACGCCTTCGACATCATGTCGATGCCGGACAAGTGGGAGTACCCGTGGTTCGCGGCGTGGGACATGGCATTCCATTGCGTCGCCCTCGCCCACGTCGACCCGGCGTTCGCCAAGTACCAGTTGCTGCTGCTGTGCCGGGAGTGGTTCCAGCACCCGAACGGCGCGCTGCCTGCCTACGAGTGGGACTTCAGCGACGTCAACCCGCCGGTGCAGGCGTGGGCCGCGCTCGAGGTGTTCGCCATCGACGGCGCCCGCGACCTCGACTTCCTCAGCATCGTGTTCGACAAGCTGCTCGTCAACTTCACGTGGTGGGTGAACCTCGAAGACGCCGACGGGTCGAACGTGTTCGAGGGCGGCTTCCTCGGGCTCGACAACATCGGGCCGCTCGACCGCTCGCACCTCCCGGCCGGCGGGCGGTTGGAGCAGTCCGACGCCACCGGCTGGATGGCGTCCTACGCCCTGTCGATGGCGGGCATCGCGGCCATTCTCAACCGCTCCGGCCGCCGTCCGGCGAACGACCTGGTGCTCAAGTTCCTCGAGCACTTCGCGACCATACGCGCCGCGATGCGCACGGCCGGCGTGTGGGACGACGCCGACGGGCTGTACTACGACCAGCTGGTGACTGCCTCCGGCACGGTCGTACCGGTCAAGGTGCGGTCGATGGTCGGGATCATCCCCCTGTTCGCCGCCGTCGTGATCGACGAGACGTTCATCGAACGGGCCCGAACGCTGGGCAAGGGGTTCGCCCGCCTGGTCGAAGAGCTCGGCGGCCGCCAGGCGCTGGTCGACCAAGGCGCGCTGCGCGGCGACGAGGGCAAGCGGCGGCTGCTGCTCGGCGTCGTCGGGGTGGACCAGATCGTGCGGGTGCTGAGCACCGTGTTCGACGAGTCCGAGTTCCTGTCGCCGTACGGGCTGCGGGCGCTGTCCGCCCGCCACCGCGAGCACCCCTACGTGCTCGACGTCGACGGCATCCACGCCACCATCGACTACGAGCCGGCGGAGTCGACGACGTCGATGTTCGGCGGCAACTCGAACTGGCGCGGCCCGATCTGGTTCCCGCTGAACTACCTGATGATCAGCGCACTCGAGCGCTACGCCCGCTTCTTCGGCGATGACCTGCAGCTCGAGTACCCGACCGGGTCCGGCTGCCAGCTCGGCCTCGCCGAGATCGCGGCGGATCTGCGCGGCCGCCTGATCCACCTGTTCGTCCCTGGCGACGACGGTCGGCGGCCGTGCTTCGGCGGCGTCGAGCGGCTGCAGCGCGATCCGGCGTGGAAGGACAACGTGTTCTTCAACGAGTACTTCCACGGCGACAACGGCGCCGGCCTCGGCGCCGCCCACCAGACCGGTTGGACCGGCGTCATCGCCGACGTCATCCGCGGCCGGCCCGGCGGTGGCGTCTACTCGGTCGGCGACCTGCAGCGGATCATCCCCTGATCCACCACGAACGGAGGAACGTCATGAGCACAGGCGAGCTGAGCGGCAAGGTGGCCATCGTCACCGGCGGCAACAGCGGGATCGGCAAGGCGATCGTCCTCGCCCTGGCCCGCGCCGGCGCCAACATCGTCATCGACTACGTCGCCAACGAGGAGGCCACCGAGGAGCTGGAGCAGCAGGTAGCGGCGCTGGGCGACCAGTCGATCGGCGTCGACGCCGACGTGAGCAAGATCGAGGATCTCGAACGGCTGATCAAGGCCGCCGTCGACGCGTTCGGCCGGCTCGACATCATGGTCAACAACGCCGGCATCGAGACCCGCACGTCGATCCTCGACACCACGGAGGCGCAGTTCGACAAGGTGATGGCGATCAACCTCAAGAGCGCGTTCTTCGGCACCCAGCTGGCCGCCAAGCAGATGATCGCCCAGGGCGGAGGGGGACGGATCATCAACATCAGCTCCGTCCACGAGGACTGGCCGATGCCGGGCAACACGCCGTACTGCCTATCCAAGGGAGGCATGCGGATGCTCACCCGCACCGCCGGCGTCGAGCTCGGCCCGCAGGGAGTGACGATCGTGGGCGTCGGGCCCGGTGCCGTCGACACACCGATCAACGCCGCCACCGAGGCCGATCCGGCGGCGATGAAGCGCCTCGACGCGGCGATCCCGCTGGCCCGCATGGCCCACCCGCACGAGATCGGCAGTGTCGTCGCGTTCCTCGCCAGTGACGGCGCCAGCTACCTCACCGCGACGACCGTGTTCGCGGACGGCGGGATCATGCACTCCAGCCCCGGTCTGTGACCATGGCTGACGTCTCGGCGCGCCACCGCGTCGTCGTCGTGGGGGCAGGCTTCGGTGGTCTGCTGGCGATCAGGATGCTTGGCCGCCGGCCGGTCGACGTCACGCTCGTCGATCGCCGCAACCACCACCTGTTCCAGCCGCTGCTGTACCAGGTGGCGACCGGGATGCTGTCGGCTGGCCAGATCGCTCCGCCGATCCGCCACGTCGTGCGGCGCTATCGGAATGTCCGTGTCGAGATGGCCGCCGTGACCGGGTTCGACCTCGATCGACGTGTCGTCTTCGTGCGCAACCCGGTCGTCGGGCGGGAGGGCGAGATCCCGTACGACAGCCTGATCGTCGCCGCGGGTGCCGGCCAGTCGTACTTCGGCCACGACGAGCTGGCGCGGTACGCGCCGGGCATGAAGACCATCGACGACGCGCTGGAACTGCGCCGGCGCATCTTCGGCGCCTTCGAGATGGCCGAAGTCGCCGCCGACCCGGACGAGCAGGCGCAGTGGCTGACGATGGTCGTCGTCGGCGCCGGTCCCACCGGCGTCGAGCTGGCCGGGCAGATCCGCGAGCTGGCCGTGCGCTGCCTCAAGCACGAGTACCGCACGTTCGACCCGGCGTCGGTGCGCGTCCTGCTCCTCGACGGCGGCAAGGAGCCGCTCGCCACGTTCGGTGATCGGCTGTCCGGCAAGGCCGCCGCGGAGCTGACGCGTCTCGGCGTGGAGCTGCGGATGGGCGCCCGCGTCGTCGGCGTGGACGCCTACGGGGTCGACGTCGCGGGCGCCGACGGGACGACGTCGCGGATCGAGGCGCACACGACGATCTGGGCGGCCGGCGTGCAGGCGTCGCCGCTGGCGGCGGAACTGGCGAAAGCGAGCGGGGCCGAGCTCGACCGGGCCGGGAGGATCACGGTGCTGCCCGACCTCACGCTTCCCGGTCATCCAGAGGTGTTCGCGATCGGCGACATGGCGGCGTGCGGGAAGCTCCCCGGCGTCGCCGAGGTCGCCATGCAGGGCGGGCTGCACGCCGCCAACACGATCTGGCGGCGACTGGAGGGCAAGCCGGCCAAGCCGTTCCGCTACCGCGACCTCGGCAGCGTGGCCACGATCGGACGCTTCCGCGCCATCGCCAGCGTGCACAGGCTGCGGGTGAGCGGCTTCCCCGGGTGGCTGGTGTGGTTCTTCGTCCACCTCGCGTTCCTGACCGGCTTCGGCAACCGGGCGACGACGATGCTGCGCTGGCTGCGCTCGATGCTCGGCCGCGGCCGCGCCGAGCGGGAGTTCAGCACCGCCCACACCGGCGGCGACCTCAGCCTCCCGCCAGAGGTGCGCGACGTCGTCCAGCCGGTGCTGTTCCCGAACGCGCCTGCGCCCGCCGAGAGCTGACCGGCTCGACGCTCGAAAAGGTCATACCCGCCCTCCCGGCATACCATCGCAGGCGTGACGTTCAGGGGAGTGGCCGGGCCAGCGAGCCTCCGCCGGCTGCTCGACGCCGTGCTGGCGATCGGATCGGACCTCGATCTGCCGGTGACGTTGCGGCGGATCGTCGAGGCCGCGGCGAGCCTGGTGGACGCCCGGTACGCGGCGCTGGGCGTGCTCGACCCGTCGGGTTCGTGGCTGTCTGAGTTCATCACCGTAGGGATCGACGACGACACCTATGGCTTGATCGGTGAGCTGCCGAAGGGACACGGGATCCTGGGGCTGCTGATCGCCGATCCACGCCCGCTGCGCCTGCCCGACCTGCGCGAGCATCCGGACAGCTACGGGTTCCCGCCGCACCACCCACCGATGCGCTCGTTCCTCGGCGTGCCGATCCTGGTGCGAGGTGAGGTGTTCGGCAACCTGTACCTCACGGACAAGCGCTCCGCCGAGGTGTTCAGCGACATCGACGAGGAGCTGACCGTGGCCCTCGCCGCGGCGGCCGGGGCGGCCATCGACAACGCCCGCCTGTACGCCCGCGTACGCGACGTCACGCTCGTCGAGGACCGCGAGCGCATCGCCATGGATCTCCACGACACGGTCATCCAGCAGCTGTTCGCCACCGGGCTGTCGCTGCAGAGCACCGTCCGGCTGGTCCACGATCCCGATGCGGCGCAACGCATCCAGGCCGCGATCGACGACCTCGACAGCACGATCAGGCAGATCCGGTCGACGATCTTCGCCATCGGTCCGGGCGGGCCGGCTCTGGCCAGCGTCCGTGAGCGCGTGCTCGCCATCGTCTCCGAGGCGATGCGGGCGCTCGGCACCGAGCCGAGCGTCGAGTTCCGGGGTCCCGTCGACGCCGCGCTGACCGACGTCGAGACGGAGGAGTTGGTGGCCGCGTTGCGCGAGGCGTTGACCAACGTCGCCCGCCATGCCCGCGCCACGGAAGTGCGCGTCGAGGTGGTCGCCCACGACCACGAGATCGTGCTGCGGGTCGAGGACAACGGAGTCGGTCCGGCCACGCCGTCCCCGATCACTGGGGGCCGCGGGCTCGCCAACCTGGCGGCGCGGGCGGAGCGCCTGGGTGGCACGTTCCAATTGCGCCCCGGGCGGACCAGCGGTTCGAGTGCCGAATGGCGCATCCCCCGTCAGCGCTGAGCGACCTGCTGCGCGTCGACCACGCCGCGCCGGCCTGACATCCGGTCGGTGGAGATGGCCACGATCCGGTCGGGGCACTCGAACGACCACCGGGGAAGGGCGAGCGTGCCAGCGCGCGCGTCATGCTCGTCGTGACCCAGCTGGGAGGCGATGCCGGTGACCAGCACGCTCCAGTCAGGGTCCACGCCGCTTCCGGCCGCGTCGGCTTCGAAGGCGACCACGGCGTCACGGGTCGCCGCCTCCAGTGTCGTCCCGGCGTGAGCGCGGACGAGGATCCGGTCACCATCGAGGACGAAGCGAACCGGCAGGATCACCGGCAACGCCCGCACGGACACGGCGATCCGTCCGATCGTGGCGGTGGCGAGCAGGCGCAGGCACTCGCCGCGATCCAGGATCTCGAGCCCGGCACGATCGACGTCGAGACCGACGGTCGTCCGGTTCCGCTCGTCCCCCGAAGGAACCCAGCCGCCAACGCTGTGCGCTGCCACCACCATCAGCGTCGCCCTGCTGCTGGGGTGCCACCAGGGTCCAAGGTCCCGAGCCGCGCCGGGCGAGCAGGGCCGAGAAGCGTCACAGCTTGTCCGGTGCGCCGAGCAGGCGGTCGATGGCGGCGAGGAAGCGCGCGCCTTCGTGGCCGTCGGACGCGCGGTGGTCGGCGGACAGCGTGGCGCGGACGACCGGCCGGACGCCGAGCATCCCTCCGGACGCCCATGGCCGCTCGACGACGCGGCCGAACCCGACGAGCGCGACCTGGGGCGGGTAGATGACGCCGAAGACCTCCTCGACGCCCTGGTCACCGAGGTTGGTCACCGTCATCGATGCGTCGCTCATCTCGGAGCTGCGCAGCGCACCCGCCCGTGCCCGGGCGACGAGGTCACGCAGCGCGTCCATCAGCGCGCCGAGCTCGAGCCGGTCGGCGTCGTGAATCGCCGGGGCGACGAGCCCGCCCCCACGCAGCGAGACCGCCACGCCGAGGTGGACGGCGGGCGCCGGCTGGAACCCGTCCTTCCACCACCCGTTGACGACGGGGACCTCGCGGGCGGCGAGCGCGGTTGCCTTGAGCAGCACGGCGGCGGGCAGCAGGCGTTCGGTGACGGGGCGAGCGGCGTTGAGCTCGGCCAGCCAGCCGAGCGCCGGGCCGAGATCGATCGTCGTGGCGAGGTAGTAGTGCGGGATCTCCTGCTTGGACCGGGCCATCACGACGCCGGTCGCGTGGCGGGCGGCGGCCTGACGATCGCGAGCGACCGGCTTCGGTGCCGTGGCCACCGCGACCCCGTTCTCCACATCGGCGGCGAGCACAGCGCCGCCCGGCCCCGACCCGGAGATCGTGCGCAGATCGATGCCCTGCTCGGCGGCCCGGCGCCGGGCCAGCGGCGATGCCCGCACGACGGGAACCGCGGCCGCGGGATGGGTGCGTCGCGCTCCGTGTGCCGCTTTGCGACGTCGCGGTGCCCTGTGCTCGGCCGGAGCGCCGACCGGCGCCAGGCGGGCGAGGACCGCGCCGACCGGTACCTCGATGCCGGGCTCGACCACGAGCTCGTCGATCACGCCGTCGTCGAAGATCTCGACCTCGATGTCGGACTTCTCGGTGTCGACCACGGCGACGATGTCGCCCCGGTGAACGGTATCGCCCGGCTTGACCCGCCACTCGATGATGGTGCCGACCTCCATGTCGGCGCCGAGCGACGGCATCCGGAACTCGCCCCTGCTCATGCCGCCCCGAGCAGCTGGCGGGCGGTGTCC
>JBIOUO010000501.1:0-6152 GCA_044867195.1 Ilumatobacteraceae bacterium | reverse complement strand
CGATCGAGCGGCTGATCGACTGGGTCGACCAGGCCGTGCTCATCCTGCTCCTCGACGACGGCGTCAGCGACGGCCTCGACGACCGGATCGTGAACCTGCGCCAGATCGGGATCCGCACGGCTTCGTCTGTGCTCGACGTCGCCAGCGGCACGGGAGGCGACCACCTGCGCCGGGCCGTCAATGCGATCGTCGCCATCCCCGATCCGGCCGACGAGCAGCTCACATCGCTCGACGCGTTGGCGGCCGAGATCAAGCGCGAGCCGGCGATGCGTCGGATCCGTCAGTGGTATGCCTCAGATTGCTTCGCCGTCGACTCGGAGTGCCCAACGCTGCTGCTGGGCGATCGAGCCGGCCTTGAGCTCGTGGCCTGAGCGAGCGAAGCGAGCTCAGGGACGAACTGGGCGGGCAGCGTGACAGCAGGCGTCACGCTGGCCGCCCAGAACGCGGTTTGGCACGGATCCCACCCAGATCGTCGGCACCGCTAGCGTCGGCGCCGTGGGCACACCGGACGCCGACGGTGCGTGCCGTCCGCCGGCCGCACGGTGGACGCACATCGCGCTGCGCGTGAGCGACATCGATAACTCGATCGCGTGGTACGAGTCGTTCACACCGCTGGAGCTGCTCGATCGCCGCCAGGACGACCTCGGCTTCGGGGCCTGGCTCGGCCAGCCCGACTCCCCCGACAAGCCGTTCATCCTCGTGCTCGCCGAGTTCCTGCCGGCGACCGATCCGTTCCGGGGACACCCGAAGGAAGTGCTCGCCCCGTTCGCCCACCTCGGCATCGAGCTACCGGTGCGCGACGACATCGAGGAGATCGCGGCACGCGGCGCGGCGGCCGGCTGCCTGGCGATGCCACCCACGCAGATGCCGCCGCCGATCGGCTACATCTGCATGCTTCGTGATCCAGACGGCAACATGGTCGAGTTCAGCTTCGACCAGGGCGTCTACGCCAAGGCTCGGGAGGTCTGGGGCTCCGGCGCCGATCACAGCGATGTGACCTGAAGCAGCCCGCGCCGGCCACCAGTAGGGTCGCGCAGCAGTGCCCGACTTCCTGGTCGACGACACGGTGGTGCTCGTCATGGTCGTGGTCGGAGTCGGCGCAGGGGTCGGCAGCATCACGATCAAAGGGATCGCCATCGGCCCGGCGGCCGCGCTGTTCGTCGGCCTCGCGGTCGGCGCCGCCGACGACGCCGTGAGCACGGCCGAAGGCCTCGGCCTGCTGCGCGAGCTCGGCCTGGTGCTGTTCACCTACACCATCGGGCTGGCGTCGGGACCGACGTTCCTGGCCAGCCTGCGCCGTGGCGGCGGCCGCGCCCTCGGGGTGACCGTCGCCCTCGTGGCCGGCCTGGCGGGGATGTGCGCCGTGGCCGCAGCCATCCTCAGCCTCCCCGCAGCCGACCGGGCCGGGCTGTTCGCCGGCAGCACGACCAGCACGCCGGCGCTGCAGGCGGCCGTCGACGCGGCCACCGACGGTGACCCGGTGGTGGCCTACTCCCTGACCTACCCGGCCGCGATCGCCTCGATGCTGACCGTGCTGACGCTGCTGCTCGGGCGCAAGCTGCACCTACCGCCCAAGCTCGAGCCGCCCCCGTCCCCGGAACCGGAGCGGTTGATCAACTGGACCGTCCGCGTCACCGCCCCGGAGTCGTCGACGATCGGCGAGCTGCTCACCCGCTACCCGGGAATCACGTTCAGCCGCCTCGAGCACGACGGCGCGGTGACGATCGCCACGACCGAGCACCGGCTGCACGCCGGCGACGCGGTGGTGGCGGTCGGACCCAAGCCGGCGGTCGAGCAGTTCTGCTGCGACGTCGGCGAGCGCAGCGACCACCATCTCCCGCTCGACCGCAGCAGGTTCGACTTCCGTCGCATCGTCGTCTCCGACCGGCGGCTGGCCGGAGCGCGCCTCGGCGAGCTCCACCTTCCCGAGCGCTACGGCGTGACCGTCACCCGCGTGCGGCGCGGCGATGACGACCTGGTGGCCCACGACGACCTGATGCTCCAGCTCGGCGACCGAGTGCGCGTCGTCGGGCCGTCCGACGCGCTCGGCAAGGTGGCCAGCCTCGTCGGCGACTCCGAGCGCAAGCTGTCCGAGGTCGACGCGATGGGCTTCGCCCTCGGGGTGTCCGCCGGCCTGCTGCTCGGCACCGTGTCGGTCTCCCTGCCCGGCGGCGGCGAGCTGGCATTGGGCCCGGCGGGTGGACCCGTCGTCGCCGGTCTGGTCCTCGGCGCCGTCTCGCGGACGGGGCCGATCACGTGGCAGATCCCACGGGCATCGAACCTCGTCCTCCGCCAGCTCGGGCTGCTGATCTTCCTCGCCTGCGCCGGCCTCGGATCGGGCGCCGCGTTCGCCGACGCGGTGGTCACCCGCGAGGGGCTGGAGCTGCTCGCCGCCGGCACCACGGTCGCCGCCGCGTACGCCGCGCTGGTGCCGCTCGTGATCGTGCTGGCGATGCGCTCCGACGTGATCCAGACCGCCGGCACGTTCACCGGCATCGAGACCCAGCCGGCCGCCCTCGCGTTCGCCAACGAGCGGACGGCCGGTGACGAGCGGGTGAACGCCGCCTACGCCCTCGTCTTCCCGGTGGCGATGATCGCCAAGATCGTGATCGTCCAGTTCCTCGTCTGAGGTAAGGGCACTAGCTGCGCACTAGCTGCGGCTGCGGTAGGTGGCCCGCGCGCCGGACGTGTCCTTGTTCAGCCGCTTCGACAGATGCAGGCCCTCGAGCACGAACGACACCGCGGCGGCCACCGCGGCGGGTGACTCGTCGCCGCCGGTCAGCCTGGCCACGGGCGGGCGCAGCGCCGGTACCGACTCGACGAGCGCGGCGAGCTCAGCCGACGGGACGTCCTCGCCGGTGTGGGCGATGATCCCGTCCTCGAACGCGGCGACGACCTCACGGGTCTGCTCGGGCGGTACCCGCTCCTTGAACACCGTGAGCACGGCGCCCTTGACGAGGTTCTCGAAGATCGCCCCCTCCCGCCCCTCGTCGAGCGACTCGATCTCGATCTTGCCGCCCGAGCTGGCGGCCAGGGCGTCGAGGTCGTCGACCCGCGGCACGACGACACGCTCACCGGCACGCAGGCCGCGGCGCAGCGCGTTGGCCGCGACGACCTCGTGATTCGTCACCGACAGCCGCACACTGACACCGCTGCGCTGGTTGACGTGGGTGCTCGCGCGGGCGAGGTGGCTGACCGTGGCGATGACCTCGGCAAGGTACGAGGGCATCCGAACGTCGACGCCGCCGACCGACGACGGGCGCGCCTCCTGGCGCACGATGTCGAGCTCGGTCGTCACCTCGAGGGGGTAGTGGGTGCGGATCTGGCTGCCGAAGCGGTCCTTCAGCGGGGTGATGATGCGGCCGCGGTTGGTGTAGTCCTCGGGGTTGGCCGACGCCACGAGCAGCACGTCGAGCGGCAGGCGGATCTTGTAGCCGCGCACCTGGATGTCGCGCTCCTCGAGGACGTTGAGCAGGCCGACCTGGATCCGCTCGGCGAGGTCGGGCAGCTCGTTGATCGAGAAGATCCCGCGGTTGGTCCGCGGCACCAGGCCGTAGTGCAGGGTCAGCTCGTCGGAGAGGTAGCGGCCCTCGGCGACCTTGATCGGGTCGACCTCGCCGATCAGGTCGGCGATCGACGTGTCCGGCGTGGCCAGCTTCTCGCCGAAGCGGTCGTCGCGGTGGACCCAGGTGATCGGCGTCTCCTCCCCGTGCTCGAGGACGAGGTCGTGGGCGTACCGAGACACCGGGGCGTAGGGGTCGTCGTTGATCTCGCTGCCGGCGATGATCGGCATCCACTCGTCGAGGAGTCCGGTCAGCGAGCGGATGATGCGGGTCTTCGCCTGCCCCCGCTCGCCGAGGAAGATCACGTCGTGTCCGGCCAGGAGTGCGTTCTCGAGCTGCGGGAGCACGGTCTGCTCGTAGCCGAGCACGCGCTCGACGAGCGGCTGCCCGGCCGCGATCCGTGCCACGGCGTTGGCCCGAACCTCCTCCTTGACCGGACGCGACTCCCACCCTGCCTCCCGGAGCTGTCCGACCGTTGCGGGGCGTGCTGCCATGGCGTCGAACCTACCGCCCGCTGCGCCGCTGCGCGGGTTCAGGTCGCGGGTGAGTCAGGGAGCCGGAGGACCGAGTCGGCGCACTGGCTCCCGACGACGAACGTGGCCTTGGCGCTCGTCGAGTGCACGACGCCGGACACGGACACGCTGGGCGCCGGCGTGAACGGCGACCACGCGGCCCCACCGAGCGCCTGGAGCTTGGCATCCGCGACGGCGATCAGGCGGTCGTCGGAGAGCATCGCCAGGCCGGCGACCGATGGATTCGTCGGTGTGTGGGTCCAGGTCGCTCCGCTGTCGGAGCTGGTGATGACGCCGTCCCCGACCAGCCAGGCGATGCGGCCGATGCCGACCGCGGGCGGGCCGCTGACGGCCAGGTTGTCGGACGACGGGGCCAACTGCCACGACCGGCCACCATCGATCGAGCGGAACACGCCGTCGCTCGTCCCGAGCAGGGCGTCGCCGCTCGGCAGGAACTGCACCGCTCTCGGCTCCACGGCCGCCAGGTCGGGGTCGTCGACGGCGAGCCAGCTCGTGCCGTCACCTCGCTGCAGCGTCGATCCGGCGATCGCCAACAAGGACTTGGTCTGGCCGCTGACGTGCGCAGCTATTGACCGGACGTCGTCCAGCGACCCGACCTCCAGACCGCCGTGGTCGAGCACGCCTGTTGCGGCGCCGACCCAGAACGTCCCAGCAGGTGCGCCGGGCGGCTCGGCGACATCCCTGACGTCGGCGGTGAGTCCCGTGACGGCCCACGCGGTTCCGCCATCGGTGCTGCGTTGCAGCTCACCACCGGCTTGCGCGAACAGCGAGCTGCTTCCCGCCCACAGCCCGATCGGGCTGGTGCACGTCGGTAGCGCCGTCACGGGCTGCCACGTCGGAGCCACTGGCGTCGGGGCAAGCGTCGTGGTGGTCGTGGGCGCCTCGGTCGTCGTCGTGGACGTGGTCGTGGTCGTTTCCTCGGTGGTCGTCTCCGGCGCCTCGGTGGTGGTCGTCACGGACGCCGGCGCCGACGTGGTGCGCGTGCGGGTCGGCGTGGTCGGGATGGTGCGCCGAGGCACCGTCGGGTACGTCCGCGGGCGAGTGATGGACGGGACGTACCGGCCGACGTAGGTGTCGTTGCTGGTGGTGTCGTCGAAGGTGCCGTCGTCCAGCGTGTCGCTGGTGGTGTATGGGTCGCTGGCGTACGTGTCGGCCGTGTACTCGTCGTAGGCCGTGGCGCCGGTCCCCGTGGACAGCGTGGCGCCGGCCTCGAGGCGAGCCAGCGTGTCGGCGTCGTCGGGCGGGCGCACGATCGGGCTGCCGTCCGTGGCAGACGCCTCGGTCGTCGGGACAGAGCTGCCCTCGTGCACCGCGTCGTCGCCGGCGAGGCGGTCGTCGCGGCCGCCGAGCGACCCGAGCGCGATCACCGCCACCAGCAGCAACAGCGCCGCGGCGAGCGTGACGGCGATCCGGCGACGACCGACGGCGGCCAACCCGTCGTCATCGACGTCGAGCTCCGGCGGCAGCCCATCGGCCGGTCCTGGCACGGCGAACGAGTCGGTGCCGTCGACCGCGAAGCCGGGCGTCCCGGCCTCGTTGATCGTCGGCTCCTCGTCCGGCCGGCCGGAGCCTGGGGCGTCGTCGCTACCCACCATTTGCTCCGACGCTAGACCCTTCGCGGCCCGGATGGACCCCGCCTTTGGCCCCAGCGAGCGGTGCTGCGCCCATGGCTAGCCTGCGGCGCCGTGGACCTGTCGGGAGCGTGGCGCGCGACCACGGCCGACGACGAGGTCCGCCGCGACGGCATCGGGCTCGGCGTTGACGACAGCGGCTGGGCGGAGGTCCCCGTCCCCAGCCATTGGCGGGCACACCCAGCGTTCTCCGCCAGCGACGGGCCGATCCTGTACCGCCGCCGCTTCGACCTCGCCCCGCCGGCGCCGGGAGCACGGCGCTGGGTCACGTTGAACGGCATCTTCTACCAGGCCGACGTCTGGCTCGACGGCGCCTACCTCGGCGATCCGGAGGGGTACTTCTTCCCCCACAGCTTCGACATCACCGCGCTGTCGCGCCTCGGCACCGACCACGTGCTCGCCGTCGAGGTGACGTGCAAGCCCGA
>JBIOUO010000500.1:0-7042 GCA_044867195.1 Ilumatobacteraceae bacterium | reverse complement strand
CACACGAGCGGCCAACCCAAGGATCTCGCGCTGCACCTGAGCCGAGCCGGCGAGGTTCCGCGGCCGAACCTCGATGCGGCGTTCGGTGAGATCGCCCCGCTGTGCGAGCAACTCGTGCGAGTGCTCGACGACGATGGCTGCGCGGTCGGGCCGTGGGCGGGCACAGTGCCGGCCGACGCGCTCGTCAAAGGGCTGCGCGACATGATGCTCGTCCGCGCGTTCGACGCCAGGATGCTGCGCGCCCATCGGCAGGGGAAGATCTCGTTCTACATGCAGTGCCTCGGCGAGGAGGCGATCGCCTGTGCCCATCAGCGCGCCCTGCGCGGCGGCGACATGAACTTCCCGACCTACCGCCAGCAGGGCCTGCTGATCGCCGCCGGCTATCCGCTGGTCGATCTGATGAACCAGATCCTGTCCAACACCCGCGACCCGTTGAAGGGGCGCCAGCTGCCGGTGCTGTACTCGGCCCGCGAGTACGGCTTCTTCACGATCTCCGGGAACCTCGCCACCCAGTTTCCGCAAGCGGTGGGGTGGGCGATGGCGTCGGCGATCGACGGGTCGACAGCCATCGCGTCGGCGTGGATCGGGGAAGGCGCGTCGGCCGAGTCGGACTTCCACGCCGGGCTCGTGTTCGCCTCCACGTACCACGCGCCGGTGATCCTCAACCTCGTCAACAACCAGTGGGCGATCTCGACCCCGGAGGACTTCGCCCGCGGCGCCTCGGCGACGTTCGCCGATCGCGGCCTGGGGTTCGGAATCCCCTCGCTGCGCGTCGACGGCAACGACTACCTCGCCGTGCACGCGGTGTCGGAATGGGCGGCCGAGCGGGCGCGACGCAACCATGGCCCGACGCTGATCGAGTGGGTCACCTATCGGGCCGGTGCCCACTCGACGTCCGACGACCCGACCGGCTACCGCCCCGACGACGCCGCCAGCACGTACCCGCTGGGCGATCCGATCGAACGGCTGCGCCGCCACCTCGCGGTCGCCGGTGCGTGGGACGACGAGCGCCACGCCGAGCTGCAGGCCGAGGTCGACGGCATGGTCGCCGCGGCGTTCGAGGAAGCGGAGTCCCACGGCTCGGTCAAGGGTGGCGCCATCACCAGTCCGGCGACGATGTTCGAGGACGTCTACGCGACCCCTCCGCGCCACCTCCGCGAGCAGCGACAGCAGGCGGGGTTCTGACATGGCGACGATGACGATGGTCGAGGCGATCCGTGACGCTCATGCCGTCGCCATGGAGCGCGACCCACGGGTGGTGGTCTTCGGTGAGGACGTCGGCTACTTCGGCGGCGTGTTCCGGTGCACGCAAGGTTTGCAGCGGCGCTTCGGGACGCACCGCTGCTTCGACACGCCGATCAGCGAGGACGGCATCGTCGGGGTCGCCGTCGGGATGGCGGCGTACGGCCTGCGGCCGTGCGTCGAGATCCAGTTCGCCGACTACATGTACCCGGCGTACGACCAGATCGTGTCCGAGGCCGCACGGCTGCGCTACCGCTCGGCGGGCGACTTCAGCGCTCCGCTGACGATCCGCATGCCGACGGGCGGCGGGATCTACGGCGGCCAGACCCACTCCCAGAGCCCGGAGGCGCTGTTCACCCATGTCTGCGGGTTGAAGACGGTCGTCGTGTCCAACCCCTATGACGCCAAGGGCCTGCTGCTGGCGGCGATCGAGGACGACGATCCGGTGATCTTCCTCGAGCCCAAGCGGGTGTACAACGGCCCGTTCGACGGCCATCACGATCGTCCCATCGTGCCGTGGTCGAAGCATCCATTGAGCGACGTGCCCGAGGGCCACTACACGATCGAGCTCGGCACAGCACGTGTGCACCGCGAAGGGGCGGACATCACCGTGCTGACGTACGGCACGCTCGTCCACGTGGCCCAGGCGGCGGCAGACGAGCGGGGCGTCGACGCCGAGATCATCGACCTGCGGACACTGGTCCCGCTCGACGTCGACGCCATCGTGACGTCCGTGGTCAAGACCGGGCGATGCCTCGTAGTGCACGAGGCGACGCTCACGTCCGGCTTCGGCGCCGAGCTGTCGGCCACCGTGCAGGAGCGGGCGTTCTACCACCTCGAGGCGCCCGTCTCCCGCATCTGTGGCTGGGACACGCCGTACCCGCACGCCCACGAATGGTCGTACTTCCCCGGCCCGGAGCGCGTCGGCGAGGCAATGCTCGAGGTGCTCGCGGCGTGACGTTCGGTGTTCGGCTGCCCGACGTCGGCGAGGGTGTCGCCGAGGCCGAGCTGGTCGAATGGCGCGTCGCAGTCGGCGACCACGTGACGACCGAGACCGTGCTGGCAGAAGTGCTGACAGACAAGGCGACGGTCGAGATCTCCTCGCCGGTGTCTGGCGTCGTGGCGTTCCTGCGCGGCGAGCCCGGCGAGACGCTGGCCGTGGGCGCCGAGTTCGTCGGCGTCGACCTCGACGACGGCGAGCGCGCGCCCACGACTGGTGCCGCGCCGCAGGAGATCCGCAGGCCGACCGTCCCGCCCGCGCCGGAACAGCCGGCGCCACCAGAGCCGGCGCCGTCCCGCCCGGCGCCGGCCGCCCGCCCCACGCCGCGGGACGAGGTCGCGCCGAACGGCCGGCCGACCGCGGCGCCGACAGTTCGCCGCCGGGCACGCGAGCTCGGCATCGACCTGGCGGCCGTGAAGGGCAGCGGCCCGCACGGCCGCGTCGTGCACGCCGACCTCGACCGCCTGTCGACGCCTCGACGCGGCGCGGCGAGTGACCATCCGCGCACCGAGCCAGTGCATGGGCTGCGCCGCCGGATCGCCGAGCGCCTCACGCAGGCGTGGACGGAGATCCCGCACATCACCTACGTCGAGGAAGTCGACGCCACCGAGGTCGAGGCGCTGCGCGCCGAGCTCAACGGCCGCCACGAGGCCAGCGGGCGGAAGCTGACGCTGCTGCCGTTCCTCATTCGTGCTCTGGTTGTCGCCTGCCGCGAGCAGCCCCGGCTCAACGCGACCTACGACGGCACCTCCAACACGCTGTCCGTGTTCGACGCGCTGCACGTCGGGATCGCGACACAGACCCCCGACGGCTTGGTCGTCCCGGTGGTGCGGCACGCCGAGGCGCTCGACGTGTGGGAAGTGGCGACCGAGATCGCTCGCCTCGCCGATGCCGCACGTGCCGGTCGAGCCACCCGCGAGGAGCTGAGCGGATCCACGATCACGATCACCTCGCTCGGCGCGCTTGGCGGTGTGATGACGACACCGATCCTCAACCAGCCCGAGGTGGCGATCATCGGCGTCAACAAGCTCGAGACCCGGCCATGTTGGCGGGACGGCGCGTTCGTCCCACGGCGCATGTTCAACCTGTCGTCCAGCTTCGACCACCGGATCGTCGACGGGTGGGATGCGGCGACATTCGTGCAACGGCTCAAGGCGCTGCTGGAGAGGCCGGCGTTGCTGTTCATGGACGAGCCGCCGTGACTGAGGGCGTCGATGTCGCCGTGATCGGCGGCGGTCCGGGCGGCTACACCGCGGCCCTGCGCTGTGCCGCCCACGGTTTGCGCACAGTGCTCGTCGAACGCAACGAGCTCGGCGGCACCTGTCTCAACGTCGGCTGCATCCCATCCAAAGCGATGATCCACGTCGCCGATCGCTTCGGTGAGCTACGCCCAGGTGGCGAGCTGGAGACGGTCGGCATCACCGCCACCCCGTCACTCGACCTGCCGGCGGCGGTGCGGTGGAAGGACGGGGTCGTGCAGCGCCTGCGCGACGGGGTGCGGTCGCTGCTCGACGGAGCCGGCGTGCAGACGATCACCGGCTGGGCACGGATCGTCGACGGCAAGACGATCAGCGTCGACACCGCCGACGGCGTGGTCACCATCCAGGCCCGTGCGCTCCTCCTGGCGACCGGCTCGCGCCCGCTGGAGCTGCCGATGCTGCCGTTCGGCGGCCCCGTGATCTCGTCCACCGAGGCGCTCTCGCTGGAGGCCGTTCCCGACCGCCTTGCCGTCGTCGGCGCCGGCTACATCGGGCTCGAGCTCGGCACCGCCCTCGCCAAGCTCGGCGCGCGGGTCACCGTCGTCGAGATCGAAGCGCAGATCCTGCCGACGTACGACCGGGCGCTGACCCGTCCGGTCGCGACACGACTCGGCGAGTTGGGCATCGAGGTTCGGCTCGGCACCAGCGCGGTCGGGCTCGAGGCCGACGGGCTCGCCGTGTCGACTGGCGCTGGGGGGACCGAGACGGTCGCCGCCGATCTCGTGCTCGTCGCGGTCGGCCGGCAACCAGCGCTGGAGGGGTGGGGCGTCGAGAGCCTCGGCCTCACGAAGTCCGGTCGATTCGTCGCCGTCGACGACCGCTGCGCGACGTCGATGCGCGGCGTCTACGCGATCGGTGACATCACCGGCGAGCCGATGCTGGCGCACCGGGCGATGGCCCAGGCCGCCGTCGTCGGCGACGTCATCGGCGGCGAGCGCCGGGCGTGGGATCACCGCGCCGTGCCGGCGGTCTGCTTCACCGATCCGGAGGTCGTCGCGGTCGGCATGTCGCCGGAGCAGGCGCGAGCCGCGGGGATCGAGACGGTCGTCGGGATCGAGCCGTTCAGTGCCAACGGTCGGGCGTTGACGCTGGCCCGCGACGACGGGTTCGTACGCGTGGTCGCCGACGGCACCGGTGGTCAAGTGCTCGGCATCCAGGCAGTCGGCACCGGCGTCTCGGAGCTCGCAGCCGCAGCGGCGACGGCCGTCGAGACGGAGATCACGGTGGGCGACCTCGACCTGACGATGCACGCCCACCCGACTCTGTCCGAGAGCATCCACGGCGCGGCCGTGGCGGCGCTCGACCGGCTGCGCCGCGCTGCCGCGTCCTAGCCCACGCGCATCGCGGCAGCGATCGCAGCGGCGCCCCGCACGGTCTCACGCTCGAGGCCGGCGATCACGCCGACCTGGTCCTGCTCGGGTCGGTTCTGGCTCAGCTTCCGTTTGCCCTCGAGGCGATCGACCGCCAGCTCGACGCCGACTATGCCCCGCAGCATCGCGGCGACATAGTCGGCGGGCGCGTCGTCCACCGACCACGGAACAGTCCGGGTCCGCTCGTGCCGGTGGGTGAGCTCGCGGACGAACCCGTCGAGCCACTCGACGTCGTCGTGGGCGACGAGCTGACCGTGGGCGTGGACCACCTCGTAGTTCCACGTCGGCACGACCTTGCCGGTCTCGGCCTTGGTGGCGTACCACGAGGGCGACACGTAGGCGTCGGCGCCCGGCACGATCAGCAAGGCCCGGCACGGCGCCAGCCGCCACAGCGGATTGGGGCGCGCCAGGTGGCCGCGGACGCGCACCCGTCCGTCGCGCTCCTCCGCCACCACGGGCAGGGGCGAAGCCTCGAACCCGTCGCTCCCGACCACCACCAGGTGGGCCAGCGGCGCCCGATCGATCATCGCCACGATGACGGAGATGTCGACCTCGGCGAAGGCCGCCGGCAAGTACATCGCGGCCCAGCGTACGGCGCGCTGAACGCGAGGCGTCGGGCGGAGCGCCGCCCGACGCTCGCGCACCCCTCCGTCGTGGACACGGGCCCGCACGGGTCCACGCCCGGATCTGCGCCGGTGCGATCCGCCTCCAGTTCGCGCCGACGATCTGGTACTACGAATCAACGCCGCGCACGGATGTCGCGTTACGCCGACCGATAGCTGCCCGGCAGATTGCCCCGTCCGAGGGACGGCCGCCCCCGTGCCTTCTCAGCGCGCCCCCGCACATCTGGGTGGCCGTGGTCTCACCGGGGTTTCTGGGTGGCCACAGTCTCGATCCCGAGGACAGTCTCGATCCCGAGACCGTGGCCACCCAGAACGCTTCGTGTCGCTCGCCGGCGCCGCCCCCGTTCGACGCCATCGCGGGTCAGCCGACAGCGGTGCGCAGGGCGGTGTGCACGGCGTCCAGGTCGGATGCCATCGCCGCGACGCTGCGGGCGCCGGCCTGGAAGATCGCCGTGGCGTTGACCGCCAGCCAGTCGAAGCCGAGGTCGCGGACCTGCTCGGCGCGAGCGACGACGCGGCCGCGGTCGGCGTAGAAGCTCTTGCCGCCACGGTCGCTCGGCGGCGGAGCGAGCATCGCCTGCATACCGAGCGCGTGCGCATCACGACCTGCGGCGGCGGCATGCCCGCGGATCGTCTCGATGGCCGAGCGCATGTCGGCGTCGGAGCCAGCGATCATCCCCATCCAGCCGTCGCCCAGCTCACCAGTACGGCGCAAGGCAGCCGGACCATTGCCACCGACCCAGATCGGGAGCGCCGCGCCCTGCGGGGGCTTGGGCTCCATGGCGATCGCGTCGGCGTGGAACGCCTCGCCGCGCCGGTCGATGCGCTCGTCGCCCCAGCAGGCCCGCAACAGCCGGATCGACTCGTCCATCTGGCGGCCGCGGCGGGCGTAGTCGTGGCCGAGCGCGGCGTACTCGGCCTCCTGCCAGCCGACTCCGACGCCGAGACGCATCCGGCCACCTGACAGCGTGTCCAGCGTGCTGACCTGCTTGGCCACGAGCACCGCTTGGCGCTGCGGCAGCACGAGCACCTCGGTGGACAGCGTCACCCGCTCCGTGACGGCGGCGACGAACCCGAGCGTCGTCAGCGCCTCCAGGATCGGCATCCGGGACGGATACATCGGCGCCTCGCGAGTGTCGGTGGCGTAGCCCATCACGACGTGGTCGAACATGGCCAGGTCGTCGAAGCCGATCGACTCGATGGCCCGAGCCAACTCGATGACCTTCGCCGGACCCTCCCGGTAGGCCACGCTCGGGAACTCAACTGAGATGCGCAAGGTCGAATGTCCCTCCTGGTCAGGGCCGCGGCCCAGCCGGTTCCCGCTCCGTACCGGGGTCGTGTTGGTGCTCAGCCAATGTCGCTCGCCGCCCCGCGAGGGAATCCAGGCTAGGTCACCACCCGCGGCATTGGAGCAGCCAGCAGTGCGTCCCCCGCCAAACGTGCCGAGCGTGATCGCGCGGACCCGGATCTGAGAGTATGTGACCCGCAGAGAGGGGGTCCGCGTGCGATCGAACCGAATCAAGACGGCGGCCGTCATCGGCGTGCTCG
>JBIOUO010000499.1:0-2245 GCA_044867195.1 Ilumatobacteraceae bacterium | reverse complement strand
AGGGGGAGTGTGAGGGGGAACGCTCCGCGGTCCCCCTCACCATCGGACGATCCGGCTTCGCCGGTCGTCCGATCGCGGCTGGGTGCGCCCGGAGGGCGCTCAAATCACTCGTTCGAGGCGTTAGCCTCGAACGAAACATCGAGCGGCCGCAGGTTCGGTTGTCAGTCGCCCATTCCGTGGCCCGTGCGGGGGTCGGCGGAGTCGCCGACTGGGAACCGAAACGGCCGCTCCCGACTGCGACCGGGTCATCGCCCGTCGCGAAAGGAGCCCTTCGTGGCCGACCCCATCCGCGTCAGCGGGTCCGTAGCAGGGACGGACAAGACCCTGTCATTGGAGACCGGCAAGTTCGCACCTCAGAGCCAGGGCGCCGTCGTCGCCACCCTCGGCGGGACGACGGTCCTGACCACCGCCAACGCCGCCCACGACGTCCGCCCGGGCATCGACTTCTTCCCGTTGACCGTCGACGTCGAGGAGCGGGCCTACGCGATCGGCAAGATCCCCGGCTCGTTCTTCCGCCGTGAGGGCCGCCCGTCGGAGGACGCCATCCTCACCTGCCGGCTCACCGACCGCCCGCTGCGCCCGTCGTTCCCGAAGGGCTTCCGCAACGAGGTGCAGATCGTCACCAACGTCCTCGGCTCCGACCAGCACCAGCCCTACGACGTGCTGTCGATCAACGCCGCATCGGCGGCCCTGATGATCAGCGGGATCCCGTTCGACGGTCCGATCGGCGCCGTCCGCATCGCCTACTCGAAGAGCGGAGAGTGGATCCCCCACCCGACGTACGAAGAGAGCAACGACGGCACGTTCGAGTTCGTCGTCGCCGGTCGCGAGCTCGACAACGGCGACGTCGCGGTGATGATGGTCGAGGCGGGTGGCACCGAGCGCAGCTTCGAGTACTACGCCGGCGGCGCCAAGGTCGTCGACGAGGCCGTGCTCGCCGACGGGCTCGAGGCGTGCAAGGTGTGGATCAAGGAGTCGATCGCCCTCCAGCGCCAGCTCGTGGCCAGTGTGATCGCCACGCGCGGTCCGATCGAGCGCCTCGAGTTCACACCGATCGCCGACTACGGCGACGACGTCTTCGCCGCCGTCGAGCGCGTCGCCACGGACGACCTGGCCAAGGCGATCACCATCGCCGGCAAGCACGAGCGCAACGAGGCCACGGCTGCGGCCGGGGCGATGGCCGTTGCCTCGCTTGCCGGGTCACCCGACCAGCCGGGCGAGTTCGCCGGCCGCGAGCGGGAGATCAAGGAGGCCGTCCGCGCCCTTACCAAGAAGCTGGTCCGCCGCCGGATCGTCGAGGAGGGTTTGCGCATCGACGGTCGCGGCACCACCGACCTGCGGCCGGTCACCGCCGAGGTCGGGCTGTTGCCGACGGCGCACGGCTCGGGTCTGTTCCAGCGCGGCGAGACCCAGGTGCTCGACATCTGCACGCTGGCCATGCCACGCATGAACCAGCTCGTCGACACGCTCAACCCGGAGACGACGAAGCGCTTCCTGCACCACTACAACATGCCGCCGTGGTCCAACGGCGAGACCGGCCGCGTCGGCTCGCCGAAACGGCGGGAGATCGGCCACGGCGCGCTCGCCGGGCGGGCGATCCTGCCAGTCGTGCCGAGCCAGGAGGACTTCGCCTACACGCTGCGCCTGGTGTCGGAGGTGATGAGCTCGAACGGCTCCACGGCGATGGCCTCGGTGTGCGCCTCCAGCCTGTCGCTGATGGACGCCGGGGTGCCGATCAAGGCGCCCGTGGCCGGCATCGCTATGGGCCTCGTGCTGCACGACGGCACGTACACAACGCTGACCGACATCCTCGGCGCCGAGGACGCGTTCGGCGACATGGACTTCAAGGTCGCCGGCACCGCTGAGGCGATCACTGCCCTGCAGCTGGACACGAAGATCGACGGCATCCCGGCCGACGTGTTGGCGGCAGCCCTCGGTCAGGCGAAGGTCGCCCGGTTGCAGATCCTGGAGGTGATGAACACCGCGATCGCCACGCCTCGCGAAGAGGTCGCACCGACGGCGCCCAAGATCACCACGATCCACATCCCGATCGACAAGGTCGGCGAGGTCATCGGTCCCAAGGGCAAGGTCATCAACACGATCCAGTCCGAGACCGGTGCCGACATCAGCGTCGACGACGACGGCGCCCAGGGCATCGTCACGATCGGCGCCGTCGAGGCATGGCGGATGGAGGAGGCCAAGGCGGCGATCCTCGCCATCGTCGACCCGCCCAAGGCCGAGCTCG
>JBIOUO010000498.1:0-17035 GCA_044867195.1 Ilumatobacteraceae bacterium | reverse complement strand
CAGCCCAGCTCGACGTGCGCGGCGAGGCGGAGATCTTCGAGCGCATCCTCGCCGAGACCGCCGGAAGCACGCGCATCCTCATCTCCCATCGTTTCTCGACCGTCCGCCACGCCGATCGGATCTGCGTCCTCGAGCACGGCGCGGTCGTCGAGCTCGGCACTCACGACGAGCTGCTCGCCCTCGGTGGCCGCTATCGCACGATGTTCGACTTGCAGGCCTCACGCTTCATCGACGCGGTCGAGCTAGACGAGCACGGAGAGGAGCTCGTCCATGAGCACCTCGACTGAGGTTCCGCGGAGCCGCGCCGGCGACCTGCCGCGGCCGTTGCCGGCGTTGTGGCGCACGTTCCGGTTCGGATACCGGGCCGAGCCACGACTGCTGCGAGCGTCGATCATCACCACGGTGCTGATGATGCTGCCCGACACCCTCCTCGCGGTGTGGCTGAAGCTGCTCACAGACGGCGTGCTCGACGGCCAGCGGACGGAGGTCATGGTCGCCGCGATCGGGCTCGGAGTCTCGGCAACGCTGACGTGGTACCTCTCCCTGCTCAACGATCGCCTCGGCCGGCGCTTCCGCGATCGCCTGGCGATCGCCATGGAGGCCCACATCGCCCGACTGCAGGCCACCGTCACCACGGTCGAGCACCAGGAGCGCCCGGAGTACCTCGATCGCCTGGCCGTGCTCCGCGACACGTCGTTCACGCTCGACCACCTGTTCCAGTCGTTGCTCGCCAACATGGCGTGGTTGCTCCGCCTCGCGCTCACCGGAGTGCTGCTGGCGTCGATCCACCCCGCGCTGGTGCTGCTGCTCGCTGCCGGCGTACCTGCCATCGCCACCTCGCTCTGGCGTCCGGGCGTCGAGCGCCAGGTGCAGGAGTCCGTCGCCCACCACGATCGCCTCGCCCGCCATCTCTTCCTGGTCGGCACGACGCCCGGGCCGGCCAAGGAGGTGCGCGTGACGGGCATCGGCGCCGGACTCCGCCCGCGCCGTTCCGCCGCTCGCGAGCGCTGGCGGGCACCGATCGCCGCAGCCCGCTGGTCGTCGGCGCTGTGGTCCTCCGTGGGGTGGGCGGTCTTCGGCATCTCGTACGCCGTCGGCATCGCCTGGGTCGCCCGCGGACTCGACCGCAGCGTCGGCGACGTCGTGCTCGTCGTCGTCGCCGGACAGCGGCTCTCGCAGTACATCGCCCAGTCCGTCGCCGAGCTCGGCTTCCTTCGTGGCGTGTGGCTCGACTCCTCCTTGCGGCTGACCTGGCTCGAGGACCACGCCGCCGCGCTCGACGAGCACGCCACGGCAGATCCGCCTTCCGAGCTGCATGACGGTGTCCGCTTCGAACACGTCACGTTCCGTTATCCGGGCACCGACCGCGTGGCCCTCGACGATGTCGACGTGCGGTTGCCGGCCGGCGCAGTGGTGGCCGTGGTCGGCGAGAATGGGGCCGGCAAGTCGACCCTCGTCAAGCTGCTCGCCGGGATGTACCGGCCGACGAGTGGGCGGATCACGGTCGACGGCATCGACCTGGCGACGGTGTCGACCGCGGCGTGGAGGGCGCGCTTGGCCGGCGCGTTCCAGGACTTCTTCCGCTTCGAGCTGGTCGCCCGCCACAGCGTCGGCGTGGGTGACGAGCCACGGCTCGACGACGAGCCGGCCGTGCTCGGTGCGGTCGGGCGCGCCGGCGCCGACGACGTCGTGGCTGGCCTGCCAGTGGGTCTCGACACCCAGCTCGGCCCGACGTGGGACGACGGCGTCGAGGTCAGCTTCGGGCAGTGGCAGAAGGTGGCCCTGGCGCGCGGGTTCATGCGCGAGGCGCCACTCGTCCTCGTGCTCGACGAGCCCACGGCGGCGCTCGACGCCGAGACGGAGCACGCGCTGTTCGAGCGCTACGCCGAGGCTGCTCGCGCTGGCGCCCACGGCGGGCGGATCACGGTGCTCGTCTCGCACCGCTTCTCCACAGTACGGATGGCCGACCTGATCGTCGTCCTCGACGGCGCGCGCGTCGTCGAGATCGGCAGCCACGACACGCTGATCGCGCAGCGAGGTCAGTACGCCGAGCTGTTCGCGATCCAGGCCGGTGCCTACCGCTGAGAGGCAAGGCGTAGCCGATGGTTGACGCCGTCCCACTCTTCGACGTCGTGGGCGGCGATCGTCAGCGCCCGCCGCTCGAGCCGGCGCATGATCACCGCCAGGAGCCACGGGCCCCGTGCCCCGCCGCGGAGGTAGCCGAGGCGGCCGGCGAGCGCCGAGCCACCGACGACCACGGCGTCGACGCGCAGCAGCGCCTGCGCGCCGCGCAGCGGGCCGTCTTGCACGAGCCGCACGTCGCGCACCTTGCCGAGCTTGTTCCCGCCGTGGTCGTACACCTCGCAGTCGAGGAGGTCACTCATCCGGATCATGGCGGCTCCCGGGGATGTGGCCGATGATGTGGTCGCGCGTCCAGCGCTCGGCGGCGAACGTGGCGACGTCGTCGGCCTCGACGGCGAGGTCGACGGTGATCCCCATCGACACGACACGGTCGTAGGGGATGCGGCCGGGGTCGTCGAGCGAGGAGCGCTCGATGTGGGTGGTGAGCCGGCTCAACCAGCTGCCTGCCCGCCGCCGGCCGAGGCGGTAGAGCAGGTTGCCCGGTCCGGTGCGGATCGCCGTGACGTACCACTCGCCGGTGTCGGGCGAGTGCTCCAGCTCGAGGTCGTCGACGTTGCCGCACAGCTCACCGTTGCGGTCGCGCAGCTGGCGGTCGAGCAGGTGCAGCGCGGCGTGGAGCACCCGCCCGGCAGGTTGGTGCTCTGTCACGCCCCGGCCCTCGTGATGATCATCAACGGGATCGTCGCGACCGACACCAGCACCAGGATCACCAGGTACACCGTCGCCAGCACGTTGAGCAACCGACCGTTGGTGTGGTCCTCGCCCATATAGGTCGGGTCGTTGGCGATGACGAGGATCGGGAAGTAGGTGAGCGGCAAGGCGGCGGCCGACAGCACGATCGAGTACTCGGTCACTTTGACGGGGTCGACTCCGCTGCACGCGATGACGGTCGCGGCGAGGATCGCCAGCAGGATCACGAGATGGAACCGCGACGCCTGGCGCGGCCGGCGGTACTTGCCCCACGGCCACCCGAGGTACTGGGCGACGGTGTATCCGGCGGACAGGGCGGTCTCGAGGGCCGCGCCGAATGTCGCGGCGAACAGCCCCACCAGCGCGATCGCCAGTCCGAGCTTGCCGACCACCGAGGCGACCGGGAGTGCTACCTGCGACAGCTGGTCGACGTCGATGTCGGCGGGTGCGAGCACGAGGTAGGCGCACGCCATGATCGCCAGCGACAGCAGCCCGCCGAGGGGGAAGCCGATCAGCACGTTGGCCCGGTTCTCGTTGAGATCACGCACCGTCCAGCCGTCCTCCACCGCGCCGCTGGAGAAGAAGAACACCTCGTACGGAGTCATCGCCGCGCCGAACAGGGCGATCCCGTAGTAGGCGTAGGTGAACGGTGTCTCGCCGCTCGGCACGTCCGGGGAGGTGACCGCCGACCACAGTTCACCCCAGTCGGGCCCGATCCGCCAGACCGTCACGGCGAACACGAGCAGGCACAGGCCGAGCAGCCCGAACACCCGCTCCATCGTCTCGAACGGCAGCCGCCAGATGACCAGCCACACGAGCACCGTGACGAACGGGACGAGCAGCAGGTAGTTCACACTGGAGGCGAGCGAGAGGGCGATGGCCACGCCGGCGATCTCGGCGGTCAGCGTCAGCATGTTGATGAAGAACGACGCCACCAAGTTCGCCAGGCCGAAGCGGGGTCCCAGCCGTTCCCGGACGAGATCGAACACCGGCCGGCCGGTCAGGGCGGCGACCCGGCCGCTCATCTCGGCGTAGACCACGATGCCCACGACGCCGACGACGACGACCCAGGCGAGGTTCATCCCGAACCGTGCCCCAGTCGCCGCGTTGGCGACGAGGTCGCCCATATCGACGAAGCCGCCGATCGCGGTCAGGATCCCGAGGAAGATCCCGAAGATGCGCTTCACGCCAGCTCGTCCTCGATCGCCCGCAGGTCGGCGGCGTCCTGCTCGAGCGGGGCAGCGACCGCGGCGAGCCGATCGAGGTGCCCGCGGCGGGCCTCGATGCGCACCGCCGAGACGTGGTCGAACGAGCTCGCCAAGATCGCTCCCAGCTCGTCGCGCAGCTCCTCCGACCGCTTGTCTGGCGGCTGGATCGAGGCAAACGTGCCCTGCACGCCGCCGAGCGTGTCCTCCTGCTCGGACACTGCGACGGATGTGTAGGGCGCGAACGCATTCCCGTCTGCTGCCGTCGTCGCCAGCAGCCTCACGGTCTCGACCGCGGAGAGCGCGGAGGAGGCCGTCGTCGACGCCTTGGCCGCGTACGAGTCGTACGTGCGGGCCGGGCCGACGGGGTGATCGACGCACGAGCTGGCGATCAGCATCGCCGCCAGGATGACGATTGCAGTTCGCACGTGACGTGGCCCCCGATCCACGCCGCTCGCCTTACCCGGCCGGCGCGCGGACCACTCCCCCTAGGCTCCCGACGATGGCCGATGTGTCCGACGAAGTGCTCAACCGCGTGACGTGGAAGATCCCCAACGCGCTCGCCCTGATCGGATCGCGCTCGGGCGACGAGTGGAATGGCATGACCACGAGCTGGGTCACCCAGCTGTCGATGGAGCCGGTGCTGGTCGGCGTCGGCATCGACAACGGCGCGATCACCCATCGGCTCGTGACGGACGGAGGCTCGTTCACCGTCAACCTGTGGTCCGCCGAGGACACCAAGGTGTTCGTCAAGTTCTCCAAGCCGGCGCAGTTCGACTCCGCAGCGATGACGTTGAACGGGCGAGCGGTGCGCGCCGGCGCGACCGGTGCCCCGATCTTCTCCGAGGCGATCGCCTGGCTCGACTGCGAAGTTCGCTCGTCCCTCGACCTGGGAACCCACACGTTGTTCATCGGCGAGGTCGTCGACGCCGCCGTCGTCGACGACGCCGCACGGGCCGCGGCGATGAGCGACACGCGCATGAAGTACGGCGGCGTCAAGCGCCACGGGCCAGCCTGAGCACCCGGCGGTACGGTCTCGCCGTGCCCGCCGCTGAACCGCCCGAGCCGCTGATGCTCGGACCTCATGGCGTCAGCGCGGACGACGTGGTCGCCGTCGCCCGCCATGGCCGGCGGGTGGTGCTCAGCTCCGACGCCCGGACCGCCGTGGCCGCCGGCGCCGCGGTGGTCGCCCGGCTCGTCGGCCAGGCCGAGCCGGTGTACGGCGTGTCGACCGGGTTCGGTGCGCTCGCCAACACCGTCATCCCCGGCCAGCGCAGTGCCGAGCTGCAGATCGCGCTGCTCCGCTCGCACGCCGCCGGGATGGGCGAGGAGGTCGAGCGTGAGGTCGTGCGGGCGATGGTGTTCCTGCGCGCCCGCAGCCTGGCGATGGGGTTCTCGGGCGCCCGTCCGGCGATCGTCGACACGATGCTCGCCCTCCTTGCCGCCGGCGTCACGCCATTGGTGCGCGAGCACGGGTCACTGGGCGCCAGCGGCGATCTCGCCCCACTGGCTTCGGCCGCGCTCGTGCTGCTCGGAGAGGGCGAGGCCCGCTTGGCCGACGGGTCGCTCGTCGACGGCGCAACCGCTCTGGCGGCGGCGGGAGCGGCGCCGCTGGCGCTGCGGGCCAAGGAGGGCCTCGCGCTGATCAACGGCACCGACGGGATGCTCGGCGTGCTGGTGCTCGCGCTCGCCGATCTCGACGTGCTGCTGCGGGTCGCCGACGTCGCCGGCGCGATGTCCACCGAGGCGCTGCTCGGCACCGACCGCGCGTTCGCCGCCGACCTCGTTGCGCTGCGCCCGCAAGTCGGTCAGTCGATGAGCGCGGCCAACCTCCGCGACCTGCTCACCGGGTCGCCGATCGTCGCCAGCCACCGCTACGGCGACGATCGCGTGCAGGACGCCTACTCACTGCGCTGCACACCGCAGGTCCACGGCGCCGCTCGCGACACCGTCGAACACGCCCGCGCGATCGCCGCGCGGGAGCTTGTGTCGTTCATCGACAACCCGGTCGTGCTGCCCGACGGGCGGGTCGAGTCGTGCGGCAACTTCCACGGTGCGCCGGTCGCCGCGGTCGCCGACTTCCTCGCCATCGCCGTCGCCGACGTCGGCGCGATCAGCGAGCGGCGGACCGACCGCCTGCTCGACCCCGCCCGGTCCCATGGCCTGCCCCCGTTTCTCAGCCCCGACGCCGGGGTCAACTCGGGGCTGATGATCGGCCAGTACACGCAAGCGGCGATGGTCGCCGAGAACCGGCGCCTCGCCGTGCCGGCGAGCACCGACACGCTGCCGACGAGCGCGATGCAGGAGGACCATGTATCGCTCGGCTGGTCGGCGGCGCGCAAGCTGCGTCGCGCCGTCGCCAACCTCGGACGGATCCTCACCGTCGAGCTCGTCGCCGGCAGCTGGGGCTTGGCACTCCGACGACCGTTGCGCCCGGCCGCCGGCACGGCAGCGGTCGCCGATGCCGTCATCACCGCGATCGGCGGCCCAGGACCCGACCAGTGGCTCGCCCCCCGCCTCGCCGCGATCGAGGCGCTCGTGACGGACGGCTCGCTCGTCGCCGCCGCCGACGCAGTGCTGCCCGAGCCGTTGCGCTGACCGACACCGTCCATCTGGGTGAATGTCTGGTCGACGGGCGAGCGGGCGTGTCTACCCTTCCCCCATGAGGGTGCTCGCCGCGTGCTCACTGGGCGGCGCCGGACACCTTCAACCGCTACTGCCATTCCTCGACGCCGCCCGTGGCCGGGGATACGAGACGCTGGTGATCGCCCCGCCCGCCCTTGCCGCCATGGTGGACCAGACTGGCCACCCGTTCGCGGCCGGGGGTGAGCCGCCCGAGGAAGCCATCAGACCGATCCGCGAGCAGCTCGCCATCCTGCCGGCCCGAGAGGCGTCGGTACTGGGCAACCGGGAGATGTTCGGCCGGCTGGCGACCGCAGCGATGCTGCCGTCGATGGAGCGGCTGGTAGCCGACTGGAAACCTGACGTCATCCTGCGCGACCCGTGCGAGTACGCCTCGGCGGTCATCGCCCGCGACCGCGCTGTCGCCGTGGCCCAAGTCGGCATCAGCCTGGCCGACGTCGAGTGGGGGTCGATCGACATCGCCGCTCCCGCCCTGGAAGCCCATCGCGCCGATCTGGTCGAGGAGCTCCGAGGTTCTCCGTATGTGACGAGGCTCCCTGCGTCGCTCGACCGATCACCGTTCCCCGACACCCGCCGCTTCCGGGTGCCCGCACCCGACGCGGGCCGTTCGTTGCCGGACTGGTGGGGCGGCTCCGACGCGCCGCTCGTCTATGTCAGCTTCGGCACCGTACTCGGCTACATGTCGATCGCCGCCGACGCGTACCGCACGGCGATCGCGGCCGTCGCCGCGATCGACGCACGGGTGCTCGTCACCGTCGGGCGCCGCTTCGACGCCGCGCAGCTCGGACAGCTCCCAGCCAGCGTCCATGTCGAACCATGGGTCGACCAGGCCGACGTGCTCGCCGCGGCCGACGTCGTCGTGTGCCACGGCGGGTCCGGCACGACCTTCGGGGCGCTTGCGGCAGGACTGCCCGTGGTGATCGTCCCCGTGTTCGCCGACCAGTTCGTCAATGGCCAGCGGGTGGCCGAGGCAGGGGCGGGCGTCGTCGTCGACACCGCGCTTGACGCCGATGGCCGGCACCGGCCCCTCAGCCAGGACGATGTTCCCCGCATCGCCGAGGCGATCGAGACCATCCGGAGCGACTCGCGCTACGGCGAGCGAGCCCGACGCGTGGCCGACGAGATGGCCGCCGCGCCGACCGCCGACATCGTGCTCGACGAGCTGGTCCGGGCTGCGACCGGAGTACGCAGGGACCTTTGGCCACACGATGCTTCGATGTCTGTCAAGCGGTGATTTCGTCCCTTCTGGGCCGGGTGGTCGTCACCGCCGACGCAGATGCGGTCCGCGGTCGTTCGAGACAGCGACACCCCGGGCCCTGGGAATCGCCGCGGACCCATCGACGCAGCGTGCGACTCGCGCCCTTCGTCAAGGCCCTACGGTCCCGAGGCACCGGCGGGAGTCCAACGTGGGCTCGGAGCTACCGGGGTTCCCGCGGGAGGCCGAGCAGGCGCTCACCGATGATGTTGCGCTGGACCTCGCTGGTGCCGCCGGCGATGCGTCCGGCCGGCGACGCCAGCAGGGCCTGGGTGTCGGGGCCGGTGAGCATCGCCGCCGCGGCGGTCGTGTCGGCGCGAAGTGACGCGACGTCGAACCCCATCTCGGCGATGCCGAGCTTGAGCAGCGAGCTGCCCGTCGTGGCGATCGCCCCGCCCTCGTCGCGCTGACGCTGGGCAAGCGCCTTGTAGGCGTTTCCGGTGGCGACGAGCGACATGAGGCGCTGGCGGGCGACGGGGCCGAGCCGGCGCTCGGCGCCGAGGGCGGCGAAGCTCTCCAGCCGGCGCTCCAACGACACGATCGCCGTGCCGATGTGCCCGCGCTCGTTCGTCAGCACGTTCATTCCGACACCCCATCCGCCGTGCAACGGGCCGAGCAGACGATCAGCGGGCAGGCGGACGTCCGTGAAGAACACCTCGTCGAACTCCGAGCCACCGGTCATCTGGCGCAGCGGGCGGACCTCGACGCCGGGGAGGTCCATCGGGAACAGGAAGAACGAGATCCCCTCGTGCTTGGGCGCGGCGGGATCGGTGCGCGCCATCAGGATGCCCCACTGGCTGATCCGCCCGCCCGAGCACCAGACCTTCTGGCCGCTGACGACGAACTCGTCACCGTCGCGTTCGGCCTTCGTCGTCAGGCTGCCGAGATCGCTCCCGGCGCCGGGCTCGGAGAACAGCTGGCACCACACCTGGTCGCCGTTCAGCGTCGGCCGCAGGTGCTGGGCCTGCTGCTCGGGTGTGCCGTAGCGCAGGATCGCCCCGCCGGCGAGCACGAGGCCGACCATGTTGAGCACCGGCGGCACGCCCGCCTTGGCGCACTCGACGAGCCATGCCGCCTGGTGCTCGCGACTCAGCCCGCGCCCGCCGTGCTCGACCGGCCAGTGGATGCCGGCGTACCCCGACGCGTACAGCAGCCGCTGCCACGCCACGCCGGCGGCGACGTGCTCGGGCGGGCAGATCGCCCCGTAGTCCGGCGGCGCCTCGTCGCCATGCTCGGCCAACCACCGTCGAGCGTCGGCCGCGAACTCCTCGACGGTCGTGTCGTCCACTCGCCGAGCTTGCCAGCCGCCCCGGCATCGCGCCCATCCGAGTGTCTCAATGCGTTCGAGTGTGGAGAGGTCGAAATCCGGCACCTGCACACTCGGATGACCGCAGACACTCGGGTGCGCGCTGGTGTGAGACATTGCCTGCGTGAGTGTTGGTGCCCGTCGTGTGCGCGCCCCGCGGGGCGCCGAGCTGTCATGTCGGGGGTGGCCGCAGGAGGCCGCGTTCCGGATGCTGCAGAACAACCTCGACCCCGAGGTTGCCGAGCACCCCGACGACCTCGTCGTGTACGGCGGGACCGGCCGGGCTGCCCGATCGTGGGAGGCGTTCGACGCGCTGCTCCGCACGCTGCGCACGCTTGGCGACGACGAGACGATGCTCGTGCAGTCCGGCCAGCCGGTCGGCGTGTTCCGCACCCATGAGTGGGCGCCGCGCGTCCTGATCGCCAATTCCCACCTCGTGCCCGAATGGGCGAACTGGACCGAGTTCCGCCGCCTCGAGGCCGCCGGGTTGACGATGTACGGGCAGATGACGGCCGGGTCCTGGATCTACATCGGCACCCAAGGCATCCTCCAGGGGACGTACGAGTGCTTCGCCGAGATCGCCCGCCGCCGCTTCGGCGGATCGCTCGCCGGCACGATCACGCTCACCGCCGGTCTCGGTGGGATGGGCGGCGCCCAGCCGCTGGCGATCACGATGAACGGCGGTGTCGCGCTCTGCATCGACGTCGACCCGACGCGTGTGCAGCGGCGGATCGAGACGCGCTACCTCGACGAGATCGCCAGCGGGCTCGACGACGCCGTGTCTCGGGCCACGTCGGCGCGTGACGGCCGCCGCGCCGTCTCGATCGGGGTTGTCGGCAACGCCGCCGACATCGTGCCGGCGCTGCTGGAGCGAGGCTTTCCGGCCGACATCGTGACCGACCAGACCAGCGCCCACGATCCGCTGACGTACGTGCCGGTCGACGTCACGCCGGAGGCCGCCGCCGAGCTCGCCCGCACGGACCCCGATGGTTACGTGCGGCGGGCGCGGGCGTCGATGGCCGTGCACTGCGAGGCGATGGTCGGGTTCATGGACCGCGGCGCCGAGGTCTTCGACTACGGCAACAGCCTGCGCGCCGAAGCCGAGCTCGGCGGGTTCGACCGGGCGTTCGCCTACCCCGGCTTCCTGCCGGCCTACATCCGCCCGCTGTTCTGCGCCGGCAAGGGCCCGTTCCGCTGGGTCGCCCTGTCCGGTGACCCCGCCGACATCGCGGCGACCGATCGAGCGGTGCTGAACGAGTTCCCGGACGACGAGTCACTGGCGCGATGGATCCGCCTCGCCGGCGAGCGCGTCGCGTTTCAAGGGCTGCCGGCGCGGATCTGCTGGCTCGGCTACGGCGAGCGCCACCGCCTCGGGCTGCGATTCAACGAGATGGTCCGGCGGGGCGACGTCGGTGCACCGATCGTCATCGGGCGCGACCACCTCGACTCGGGGTCGGTCGCCTCGCCGTACCGCGAGACGGAGGCGATGGCCGACGGCTCGGACGCCATCGCCGACTGGCCGCTGCTCAACGCGCTCGTCAACACGTCGGCGGGCGCGACGTGGGTGTCGATTCACCACGGCGGCGGGGTCGGCATCGGGCGCTCGATCCACGCCGGGATGGTCGTCGTCGCCGACGGCACCGAGCTGGCGGCGCAGAAGCTGGAGCGGGTGCTGACCACCGACCCCGGCACCGGCGTCATCCGCCACGCCGACGCCGGCTACGACGAGGCAATCGCCGTCGCCGCCGAGCGTGGCATCCGCCTGCCGATGACGGAGTGAACGGGAGACTGGCGCCGCCAGATGTGGCCTCGCTTTGGTCGGCGCAGGGTGCAGGATTTGGTGGCACCCGCGGACCGAAGCGACGGAACGGGTCCTACAGAATCACGGTGTGGCCACCGCCGTCTACCACTGCGAGCTGGCGTGGACCGGCGACGAGCGGCCGGCGGCCGAGGTCCTCGTCGAGCTCGAGGGTGAGCGAATCACCGCGGTCCGCGCCGGCGTGCCGTGCCCGCCGGGCGCTGAGCGGTTGACGGGGCTCACGGTGCCGGGCTTCGCCAACGCCCACAGCCACGCCTTCCACCGCGCCCTGCGCGGCCGGACCCAGGCTGGCCGCGGCTCGTTCTGGACGTGGCGCCGCCAGATGTACGAGGTCGCCGCGCGGCTCGACCCGGACTCGTACCACCGCCTGGCCCGAGCGACGTTCGGCGAGATGGCGTTGGCAGGCGTGAGCACGGTTGGCGAGTTCCACTACCTCCACCACGGGCCCGGTGGCGTGCCGTACGACTCGCCAGGTGCGATGGGGGACGCCGTGGTCGCCGCCGCCTTCGAGGCGGGGATCCGGATCACGCTGCTCGACACCTGCTACCTGCGCGGCGGACCGGGCGTCGAGCTCGACGATGTTCAGCGCCGCTTCTCGGACGGCGACGCCGATGCGTGGGCCTCGCGCGTGTCGGCGCGCCACGACGGGGTGGGCGTGCGCGTCGGCGCTGCCGTGCACTCGGTGCGCGCGGTCGACCCGGCGTCGATCGCCACCGTCGCCACATGGGCGCGACAACGGCAGGCGCCGTTACACGCCCACGTATCCGAGCAGCCGGCGGAGAACGAGCAGGTCCTCGCCGCCCACGGGACCACACCGGTCGGCGTGCTCGGCGGCGCCGGCGCGCTCGGCGAGCGGTTCACAGCCGTCCACGCGACCCACGTCACAGGTGACGACATCGCCCGGCTCGGGGCGACTGCGTCGACGTGCTGCCTCTGTCCGACCACCGAGCGCGACCTCGCCGACGGCATCGGGCCGGCGTCCGCGTTGCGCGATGCCGGCGCCCGGCTCGGGCTCGGCAGCGACTCGCACGCCGTGATCGACCTCCTTGAGGAGGCCCGTGCGGTCGAGCTCGACGAGCGGCTGGCGACGTTGCAGCGCGGGCGTTACGACCCCGTCGCCCTGCTGCGGATGGCCACGTCCGACGGCCACCGCAGCCTCGGCTGGCCCGATGGCGGGCGGATCGAGGCCGGCGCGCTCGCCGATCTCACGACCATTGCCCTCGACACGGTGCGGACCGCCGGTGCCACCGCTGACGACGCGCTGGCAACGGTCGTGTTCGCGGCGACCGCGGCCGACGTCCGCCACGTCGTCGTCGGGGGTCGAGTCGTCGTGCGCGACGGCACACACACGGCGATTGACGTCGCCGCGGAGCTGCAGGCGGCGCTGGCGTGACCGGCAGCACGACGGTCGTCGACGGCATCGGACTGCTGGTCACGAACACCGATCGCGGCGAGCTGGGCGACGCCCACGTCGTGATCGACGGCGAGCGCGTCGTCGCCGTCGGAACCGGCCCGGCTCCTCCCGCCGACGAGCGGATCAACGCCGGCGGGCGCTGTGTGATCCCCGGCTTCGTCGACAGTCACACCCACCTCGTCTTCGCCGGTGATCGGGCCGCCGAGTTCGCGTCGCGCATGGCCGGCGCGCCGTACGAGGCGGGAGGGATCAACGTCACGATCGAGGCGACACGGGCCGCCGACGACACCACGCTGCGGTCGCTCGCCGCGGCCCGGCTCGCCGAGGCGCGGGCGGCGGGAATCACGACGATCGAGATCAAGTCCGGCTACGGCGCGACCGTCGATGACGAGGCCCGCCTCGTGCGCCTCGCCTCCGAGCTGACACCGGAGGTCACGTTCCTCGGTGCTCATGTCGTGCCGCAGGGCATCAGCGCCGACGACTACGTCGCGCTGGTGGCGGGGCCGATGCTCGCCGCGGCCGCGCCGCACGCGCGGTGGATCGACGCCTTCTGCGAGCGTGGCGCGTTCGACGCCGACCAGTGCCGGCACGTCCTAGAGGCCGGGCGTGCCGCCGGGCTCGGGCTGCGCCTGCACGCCAACCAACTCGGCCCCGGTCCCGGCGTGCAGCTTGCCGTCGAGCTCGGCTGCGCATCGGCCGACCACTGCACGCACCTCACCGACGACGACATCGCCGCGCTGGCGGCCGGCGACACCGTGGCCACGTTCCTGCCGGCGACCGACTTCTCGACCCGCCAGCCGTATCCCGACGCTCGCCGGGTCATCGATGCCGGCGCCACCGTCGCCCTGGCGACGAACTGCAACCCGGGCTCGAGCTACACGACGTCGATGTCGTTCGTCATCGCCCTCGCCGTCCGCGACCTGCGGATGACGCCGACCGAGGCGATCACCGCGGCGACGCTCGGCGGCGCGCGAGCCCTCCGCCGCGACGACGTCGGCTGGCTCGGACCAGGCTCACGCGCCGACCTCGTGATCCTCGACGCCCCCAGCTACACCCACCTCGTCTACCGCCCAGGAATGAACCTGATCCACGAAGTGATCGTGAGCGGCAAGTCCCCTGACCATTGGAGGGTTTCCGCCGTCGGAGGGTTTCGCCGGGGGGCCCCCCAGCGCAAACCCTCCAATGGAGGAAACCCTCCAACGGGTTAGGACTCGGACGATGTCTCCCGCTCGCGCAGGAACGCGGGGCGCTCGCCGAAGACGGCGAGCGCTTGGCGCAGGGGGACGAGATCGCGCCGATCGCGGCGCTCGGCGTCAGCCTCTGCCCGCGCCGCGGCTTGCCTGGCAGCGTGCAACTCCTGGCGCAGGCGCTCGTTCTCGGCCTCCAGCTGCATCACCCGGCGGATGCCCTCGAGGTTCATCCCCTCCTCGGCGAGCTGCGAGATGCGCCGCAGCGTCTCGATGTCGGCATCGCTGTAGCGGCGGTTGCCTCCCTGCGTGCGCGCCGGGTTGACCAGCCCCCGGCGCTCGTAGATGCGCAGCGTCTGGGGGTGCATCCCGGCCAGCTCGGCGGCCACCGAGATGACGTACACGGCCTGGGTCCGGCGGATCACGCTGTCGGCTCCCTGACCGGGCCGCGGCTTGCGGCGGCGAGCTGCTGGACTGCCTCCCGCTCGGCGTCCGACAGGGAAGTCGGCACGACGACGTCGATCGTGACGATCAGGTCGCCGGTGCCCTTCCGGGTGGCGATCCCCTTGCCCCGGACGCGGTGGCGACTGCCCGGTTGGGTGCCCGCCTTGATCCGCAGCGTGACGGGCGGGCCTTCGAGCGTCGGCACCGAGACGTCGGCGCCGAGCACGGCGTCGGTGAAGCTGACCGGGACGCGGACCGTGAGGTCGTTGCCCGATCGTCCGAACCGGGCGTGCGGCGCGACGTGGACCTGGACGAGCAGGTCGCCGGCCGGGCCGCCGTTGCGCCCGGGCGCGCCGCGTCCCTTCAAGCGGATCGTCTGGCCGTCGGAGACGCCGGCGGGGATTCGCGCCTGGACCTCGCGCGGGCGCTTCTCGACGCCGCTCCCGCGGCACGTCGGGCACGGGTCCTCGATGACCGTCCCCGACCCCCCACACCGCCGGCACGGAGACGAGAACGAAAACAGCCCCTGGTTGTCGTCGATGACGCCCCGGCCACCGCACTGCGGGCACAGCTTCGGCGTCGTACCCGGGCGGGCGCCCGAGCCGTTGCAGGTCGAGCACTGGGCGTCGCTCGTGAGGTACAGCGTGGTCGTCAGTCCACGTGCGGCGTCGGCGAACTCGAGCGTCAGCTCGGCCTGCACGTCGGCGCCCCGGCGCGGGCCGGCAGCCGACGCGGCACCGCCGCGCCCGCCGGCGCGCCGCCCGAACATCTGCCCGAGCAGGTCGCCGAGCCCGCTGGCGGCGGCATCGTCCATGTTGAACGTGAACCCGCCCGGGCCCGGCCCCATCGGTCCGAGTCGGCGGACCTCGTCGTACTCGGCGCGCTTGGTCTCGTCGCCGAGCACGTCGTAGGCGGCCGACACGGCCTTGAAGCGCTCCTCGGCAGTGGCGTCGCCCGGGTTCTTGTCGGGATGCAGCTCGCGCGCCAGCTTGCGGTAGGCCTTGGTGATCTCCTTGGCGCTGGCGGTCTCCGGCACCCCAAGCGTCTTGTAGTAGTCCTTCTCGAACCACTCCCGTTGCGCGGCCACGCTGCCTCCCTCCGGACCTCAGTCGCGAGTGCGGACCATCGCCGGACGCAGCGTGCGCCCGTTCCAGGTGTAGCCGCTGCGCAGCACCTCCGCCACGACGACGTCGCCGCCCTCGCCCGGCTCGTGGGCGACAGCCTCGGCGACGTTGGGGTCGAACGGCTTGTCCTGCAGGTTCAACGTCTCCAGCCCCTGCTTGCGCAACTCGCTGAGCATCACGTTGAGCAGCGGCCCGACCTCGTCGGGATGCCGCAGGTAGGCCGCCTCGGTGGCGTCGAGCACCGGCAGCAGGGCCTCGACGAGCCGCGACGACGCCCGATCGGCCTCGTCGCGGATCTGCTGGTGGACCCGCTTGCGGTAGTTCTCGAAGTCCGCCTGAATGCGCTGAGCGATGTCGCGGTACTGGTCGCGCTCGGCGGCCAGCTCGGAGATCTCCTCCGAGATCTCCGAGGCCAGCTGCTCCTCCTCGTCGGGACTCTGCTCGCCCGGCTCGCCGTCCTCGCCGACGTCGATCTCGGCGCGCTCGACGAGCGGCTCCGGGATCTCGTCGACCGGCTCAGACGTGTCCGTCGACTCCGCCGCGTCGGGCGGCGGGTCGAGTGGCGTCTCGCGCGGCGTCACGTCCTCGTCGGTCACTGCTCGTCACTGCCCTTTCTGGTCTTCGTCGACGATCTCGGCGTCGACGATCTCGGCGTCGTCCGCCGCCGCGCCCTCGCCGGATTGCCCCGACGCCGACGTGCCGGCCGCGTTGGCGTCGCGAGCCGCCGCCTCGTAGAGCTTCTGGCTGAACGCCTGGCTGGCCGACATCAGCTTCTCGCTGGCCGCCTTGATCGCCGAGGTGTCGCTGCCCTCGAGCGCCTTCTTGAGGTCGGCGAGGGGCTGCTCGACGGCGGCCTTCTCGTCGGCCGACACGTTGTCGCCCTGCTCGCGCAGCACCTTCTCGGTCTGGTAGACGAGCGAGTCGGCGTTGTTGCGGACCTCGGCCTCCTCGCGGCGCTGGCGATCCTCCTCGGCGTGCGCCTCGGCGTCCTTGATCATCTTGTTGATGACGTCCTTGTCGAGCGAGGACTGACCGGTGATGGTCATCGACTGCTCCTTGTTCGTCGCCCGGTCCTTGGCCGACACGTGGACGATGCCGTTAGCGTCGATGTCGAACGTGACTTCGATCTGGGGCACGCCGCGCGGGGCCGGCGGGAGGTCGACGAGCTGGAACTTGCCGAGCGTCTTGTTGTAGGCAGCCATCTCCCGCTCGCCCTGCAGGACATGGATCTCGACCGACGGCTGCATGTCCTCGGCGGTCGTGAACACCTCCGTGCGGCGGGTCGGGATGGTGGTGTTGCGTTCGATCAGCCGGGTCATCACGCCGCCCTTGGTCTCGATGCCGAGGCTGAGCGGAGTGACGTCGAGCAGCAGGACGTCCTTGACGTCGCCGCGCAGCACGCCGGCCTGGATCGCCGCACCGACGGCGACGACCTCGTCGGGGTTCACCGACTTGTTCGGCTCCTTGCCGGTGAGGCTGATCACGAGGTCCTGCACCGCCGGCATGCGCGTGGCGCCGCCGACCAGGATCACGTGGTGGAGATCGCCCTTGCTCACGCTGGCGTCCTTCAGCGCCTGCTCGAACGGGACGCGGCAGCGCTCGATGAGATCGGCGGTCATCTCCTGGAACTTGGCCCGGCTCAGCGACTCGTCGAGGTGCAGCGGGCCGTCGGCCGTGGCCGTGATGAACGGCAGATTGATCTGCGTCTGCTGGACCTGGCTGAGCTCGATCTTCGCCTTCTCGGCGGCCTCCTTCAGGCGCTGGGCGGCCATCCGGTCGGTCGACAGGTCGACGCCGTGGGCGGAC
>JBIOUO010000497.1:0-7241 GCA_044867195.1 Ilumatobacteraceae bacterium | reverse complement strand
TCGAGATGGCCACCCGCTCGGCGTCCACCCCCGCCGACGCCCAACGACCCCGCCCCCTGTTCAGCGTCGCGTTGGGTGACGACAGCTTCACCCGGCTGTGCGAACTGGCCACCGGCACCATCCTCACCCCCGGCCTGCTCGTCCCCTGGTTGGGGGTGGCCGAGCTGGAGACGATCCTGTTCGACGGACCGTTGACGATCGTCGCCACGTCACCGCGACGGACGTTCACCGGCAAGCTGCGCCGGGCGATCCAGATCCGCGACCGCCACTGCCAACATCCCTCGGGCTGCGACATCCCCGCCGCCCGCTGCGACGTCGACCACATCGTCCCTACGCCGACGGTGGCAAGACCAGCCAGTTCAACGCCCGCATCGGCTGCCGCCCCCACAACCGCGACGCTTCGAAGCGCGACCACGGCGCCACCCCCCACCCGGAACGACAGATCACCATCCTCGACGCCATCCGCGCCCGCCTCCACTGGCAAGCCCGCCACGAACCACCCGACAACAACAACGACGACGACGACGAAGCGACCCAGTGAGCCTTTGATCGCAAGCACGGCGCGATGCACCGCCCGAACATCGACCAAAGGTGACCGAGCGTCTCGCCGCGTCGACGGAGGCGACGCTCTGGTACCGGCTCTACGTGTGGGGCGACCGTGGCTGTACGGCGTCGCCGCCGCCGACGAGCCAGGCGTCCGCCACACGCTCGACATCCTCGCCGACGAGCTGCGGATCGCGATGGGCCTGGTCGGAGCCGGACGCCTCGCCGACAGCGGCGAGTCAGGGCGTGCGCCCTTCATCGCCACCGCAAGGGCATCGCGCAGGTGGGCGATGTGCTCGTCGTCGAGCCGCTCGAGCACCATCGGCAGCACCGCCCGCTCCTCGGCGTCGAGGTGGTGGCGCAGCTCGCCGAGCAGGGCGGGCAGCTGGCGCCCGTCATCCCGCGCTTCGTCGACACGCTGCAGGGTGGCGCGGATCACGTCGTGTTCGATCCGCACCTCGTGCAAGGGGTCGTCGAGACCGGTGGGTACCGGCGTCGACGGGTCCCGGATCGGCGGCTTCTCGTGGACGCGTGGCGGCCCGACGTGGAGCGGAGTGTCGGTCAGCAGGTCGACCGGGAACGCCCCCGATCGCGCCGGGTCGAAGGTCCAGTCCGGTTGCTTGCCGAGGTGTCCACGGTCCAGCACGGCCTGGCCGCCGACGAGGTCGACGATCGGCAGCAGCAGCTCGCACTCCGGGCAGGCGTGGCCGTCGAGGTGGCGATCGAACATCCACGGAAACAGGTTCAGCGCGCTGGACACCACGAGCCGCTGCTGGCGCGCCAGCGAGCAGCGCGCACCGCGGTCCACGGTCTGCAGGGCGTGCTGGATGGCGTCGAGGTCGCGTTCGGTCCCGCTGGCAGTGCGGATCGCGTCGAGGTGGCCGGCGATCGCCAGGCCGTCCAGCTTGCACGGCCGGTCGTCGACGAGGTCGCGGGCCAGGAAGTCCAGCAGATCCCATGTCAACAGATCGCCCGAATGCAGATCCTCGAGCGAGTCAGGTTCGGGTGGACGATCACGGCGGAGCCAGTGGATGGCTCCTGCTTGCCGTCGTCACCAGGGTGGTCGCCGCACAACGACGTCAGCGCGCGCACGGCCGGACCGATGAATCCTCGAGCGCGGCGCCGGAAGGAGCGGTTCGAGGTGATCACCAGCGTGGGGATCCATTCACCTGCCGCTGCTCGCTGCTTGGCGAGGCGCAGCAAGTCCGCCGGGTTCTCGGTGACCACCGCCCGCCGGCTCTGGACGGCGAGATCGAACACTGCGGCGTCGTCGAGTCCAACCGTGCCGCTGTCGTCGGTGACGACCTCCCGGCGACTTTGGGCCGGATCCTGAGGGACGCGACGGTCAGCCGTAACGGTCGGCGAGCGCGCCGACGATCGTGGCCGGCTGTGACATGGCCGCGATCTCCGTACGGAGGTCCAGCGCGGCCGACCGGCCGTTGTCGACCTTGGCCGCCTTGGCCGCCGTGGCTACGGCCGCGGGCGTGGCGTCAGCGGGGAGCAGAACCGACGCCAGGCCCGTCACGGCGAGCCGATCTGCGTTGACGAACTGGTCGGCACCCTTGGGGATGACGACTTGGGGAACGCCGGCAGCCAGCGCGGCCAGCACCGTCCCGCTCCCACCGTGATGTACGACGAGGTCCGCCACGGCGAGCACGCTTGCCTGGTCGACGAAGCCCTCGACGTGGACGTTGGCGGGCAGGTCGCCGATGCCCGTGCCGGCAGCGGATCCGAGGGCGACGAGCACATCGGCGTCGAGCTGCGCGACCCCCTCGATGACTGGACGCAATGCGTCGTCGGTGGCCACCATCGTGCCAAGCGTCACGTACACGAGCGGCCGACGTCGCCGCTGCACCCACGTTGGCATGCTGGCACCCGGTTCGGTCCAGGCAACAGGTCGCATCGGCCAGCGGGCGGGATGAGCGGCGAAGGAGGGTACCTCGAGCACCGGCGGGAAAACGGCCAGGTAGCTGTCTCCCACGAAGCCGTCGCGGCATGGCGCGAGGCCGTGCTCGGCGCACAGACGAGCCAGCCGCGTCGCAAACGTCGACCAGGCTGCCTCGATCGGCCAATGCGGCGAGATGGCGTGACAGATGACGGGGATCCCGGCCGCCGCGGCGGCGATACCGGCGCCGGGATCGAACTGCCCATAGACCACGACGTCGGGTTCGACGTCGGCCAATACCGACGCCAGGTCGTCGGCGACCCGCCGGGCGAGCACGTCGACGAACACGTGGGCGCCGAAGTCCAAGTTGGTGCGCCCGTCGGCGCCCATCGCGGGTGTGCCGGCCGCCACCGCCGCAGCTCCTGCCTCCCGGATCTCGATGCCGGTGGCGTAGGCCCGGTAGCCGAGACCCTCGAGCTTCGGCACGAACTCCGGCCCGATCGAGAACACCACCTCATGGCCAGCAGCACGCGCCGCCGCAGCCAACGGCATCATCGGATACAGGTGTCCGTACGCCGACCGAGTGCTGAATAGCAGGCGCACACCGAAGACTACGGCGCCGACGACTGCGCGGTTCACAGCAGCCGGGGCCGATGACATGTCTGGCTATTGAGCGCTGCAGGAGGTCCGAGGTGCCCACCATCGGCCAACGGTGACCCTCGCACCGGCGCGTGGGCAGTGACGTGACGCTAGGCTCGGACCGGCTGGGCGGAAGTCGGACGGCCTCCCCCAAGTGACAGCGGGCAAGGAAAGCGGGCAGGGCGTGTTCAGGTTCATAGGCATCGGTCTGGGTCTCGTCGCGGTGATGTTCACGGCGACGTGTTTCGCCTTGACCGTGGGCCAGCGCGGGCCAAATCGCTCAGACTGGTAGATCGTGCGGGTCTAGCGGTCAGGCGCGCTCGGCGGGATGGGGGATCGCACCGCCACCGGGCAGGAGGTAGTAGACGGCGAGCGCGCCGATCACTGCCAGGCTCGCCGGGGCGCTGACGAGGGCGATCACCATCGCCAGCAGGTACACGGGCGCGCCGATCCGGAACCGGAACGTGCTGTGCCGGATCGCCTCGTCGCTGAGCTCGTCGATCACCAGCCTCCGACCGATGGTCGAGTGGCGCCACATGGCACCGAACGTGGCGCCCATCGCCGCCATCACGCCGGCGTACACGACGGCGGCGGTGCGCTCGTCGGCGCCGCCCGTGTGCATGAACTCGGCCGTCAGCTTCGTGGGCCACGGGATCACCCCGACCCACAGCAACAGCACCAGGTTGAGCACCAGGATCGTTCGGTCGATCGACGTCAGGTTGGCGAGCACGGCGTGGTGGTTGATCCAGATGATCCCGATCGTCATGAAGCTGACGATGTAGGCGGCGTACACGGGCCACTGGTCGAGAAGCGCCCGGGCGAGCCCGAGATCGTCGACCTCGGGCACGCCGATGTCGAGAACCAGCAGCGTGATGGCGATCGCGAAGACGCCGTCGCTGAACGCCTCGAGGCGGTCCTTCGGCACCGAAGAACCTTACGAGGGGCGCCTCCGGCGGAAGCGCCGAGCGCCTATCTGGGACGCGTGTGGTGTTGTCCGGCTGTCGCCGCGGTCGTTTTGAGCGCGGCGAGTTGCTGTCGCCGCCTGGCGGCGGCCTCGGTTCGACCCTTCGGGACGTTCGGCCCTGGTGGCACATGGCGCCGGCCCGTGACGATGTTGATCAGAGCGGGCGCGTCGCTGCGCTCACGAGGCGTTGGCGGGGCGTCCCTGGCAAAGGGAGCTTGCAGTGACGCGTTCAGCCTTGAGCCGCCTGGCACCGATCGTCGCGACCGTCGCCGCAGCAGAAGCCGCGCTCGTGTACCTCGGACGGACGTACGGCTCCACGGAAGCGGAACGGGCGATGGGCATCCCCGGCGACGACATCATCACGGATCCCGTGGTGGTCACGAACCACGCGATCACGATTGACGCGGCGCCGGAGTACGTGTGGCCGTGGTTGGTTCAGATGGGGTGGGGTCGCGCCGGGTGGTACACCGCCCGATGGGTCGACCGGCTCTTGTTCCCCGCCAACGGCGCGAGCGCGACCGAGATCATCCCGGCGCTCCAGGACGTCAAGGTCGGCGACTTCATCCCGGACGGGTCGCCGGACACGAAGACCGGCTTCGTGGTGGAGGAGCTGATTCCGAACCAGGCGCTCGTCCTGCACTCCACGAGTCACCTGCCGGCGGGATGGCGAGCCCAGAACCGGGCTCGTCTCGACTGGTCGTGGGTCTTCCACCTCACCCCGATCGACGAGGGCCGGCGCGCCCGCTACCTATTCCGCTCGCGCTGGACGACCTCGCCCTGGTGGCTGACTGCCGGCGGATGGCTGGGGATCGTCCCGGCTGACTTCATCATGTCCCGCGATCACCTCCACGGGGTGAAGGAGCGGGCGGAGCGGCTGGCCGGCTCGAAGCGGGCGCTGCTTGCGGCCTGAGATCGAGACAGGAGGTCGATGCCATGACACGAGTCGCGGCCGGTGTGTTCCTGTTGTTGCACGCCATCATCACGGCTGCCATTTGGATCCCACCCCAGCGCGTCGGCGGCGAGATGCGAGGGTGGGGGTGGCACGCTTCGTGGCTGTTCGCGGGCAGCCGACCGACGATGATCACACTCGCCGTGTTCGCCTCGGCGGCACTGGGCATCGCCGGTGTCGGCGTCCTCGGCGATCGGGGATGGTGGGCCGGCGCGGGGCTGGCGGGCGCTGTCGTATCGATCGCGTTGATCGCGGCGACGTTCACGCCATGGTGGAGCGCCGCGATCGTGATCAACCTCATGGTCGCCTACGTCGCCTGGTCGTCGCTCACGGCCGAACTCTCGCCGGGGTGACCACGAACAGGCGCCTGATCCCTGTGGCGCTGGCAGCGCAGCGATCGCGGCGACTGGACGATTCCGAGCGGACATCAGCCGCCGCGCGTGATCGGTCAGCGGCAAGCTGGTCGCCGAGAACCGCGGTCGATGTTGTGACGCCGACAATCGCGCGGCCGCTAGCCGAAATAGCCCTGGGCGCTGTAGGTGTCCCGCTGGTAGGCGTTGACTCCACGCACGTAGTCGAACAGCTCGAGTGCGTACTCCTTCCATCGGTCATGCGGCAATGAGCTCATCATTCGGCGGAACTCGAGGATCGCCGAGTCCGACGTGCGGTACTGCGCCGGTCCGACGCGATCGGTCTTGTTACCGCGGGCGCCAAAGCCAAAGAGGTGCTGTTCAACGGATGACAGGTCGTTCGAAGTCTGGGCATACGCCTGGGTGCACATGTCGACTCCATCTCGGGCCAGGCGCACGATCCACCCCCGCTTGGTCAGCTTACGCAGCGCAGCCGTACCGCCGGCCGCATGCACGTATTGGAAGGTCGCGCTGAACAACGGCGTAGCCCCTGCGGTCATCTGTAGACCGCAGGCCGTCAGGACCAGCTCCAACCACTCGGCCTCGTTGTCATGGTAGTAGGTCGCTTCGGGCAGCATCGAGTACAGCTTGGCGAAGTCGGTCTTGGCGAGGAACGGCGCGATCCCTTTGGCGTACACATTGTCCTCGGCCCCGCGCAGCACGTAAGTTCGCATCAGAGCGACCAGACTGATCAGTCGTTCGCTCGCCGCGGCCGGCGGGTTGTTGCCCTGGTGTTGCACGGCGGCGAAGGCGGCACGTACCGCAGCCGGACCGCCCGACACCATCGGAATCTCAGAGGTCGCGCTCTTGCCCATCAGTGCCGTCGTGCCCTGATTGCGGGCACTGAACTCCGCATCGGACTCGCCCACCTTCTGTGCATCGGACATGCGCTCCATCACCTTGTACAGCTGAGACAAGCGGATGCCGGCCGTCATCTGCGGCTCGGCCGACATCGACCCCCACGGCTCGACCAGAAGCGTCTTCGGCAAGCCGAATCCCGCGTTCGAGGCTCGGTAGCGCGTGACGAAGTCCGTCGGCGGGCTGAGGTTCGTCTTCAGCCGCTTGATCTTGGCGTTGTCCCGATCGCCGATCAACGCATCGTTCATCGCCCGCAGCTGATCCATGATCCTCGCCAGCTCGGCACGCCCAGCGTCGCTCTCGACCACCGGCGGGTCGATCACCCACTCGATATGCGTGCTCCCGTCGGACGAGCGGTCACCGGTGAGTTTCAGCTTGCCCCACGTCTTCACTGCGTTGGTCGTGTCGACGGGTGCGATGTCGGACTTGGCGATCGGGTCGCGCCCGCTCGTCTCCCGCCAGGTGAGGCTCGTCTTGTGCGGCATCAGCCGCTCCAGCGTCCAAGTGCTGGACTCGAACTCGAACCCGACCTTGCGCCGGATCCGACCGACTGGCGCTCCGCTGCGCTGTTGAACGACGTGAGCCAGCTCGTGGGCCAGGAGCCCGGCGCCGCTCGCCGATGACACGTCAGGTAGCCCGCCACGGAAGAACACATCAGAGCCGGTCGTAAACGCGGCGGCACCCAAACGGTCGTTCAGCTCGTCGGCCGTTTCTCCGGCATGCACGCGAACGCTTCCCAACGATGCACCCAGCGCATCTTCAAACTTCCGCCGCATGGCCGGTGGCAATCCCCTCCCACCTGACCGTGCCGACTCGATCCGCTCGTGCGTCTTCCGGTCCACTTCACCACCTTCAGAGCCGACACGTGACCCGTCGGCGCCGGCAGCCGGCAATGTGGCGCGCCGGATCCTGCTCGTCGTCCAGCTCGTCGCCCCGAACGTCCCGTCCATGCCAAGGCGCGCAACGGCCTCGCCGGCGAGCGCATCGGCCCGC
>JBIOUO010000496.1:0-18925 GCA_044867195.1 Ilumatobacteraceae bacterium | reverse complement strand
TCGAGATGGCCACCCGCTCGGCGTCCACCCCCGCCGACGCCCAACGACCCCGCCCCCTGTTCAGCGTCGCGTTGGGTGACGACAGCTTCACCCGGCTGTGCGAACTGGCCACCGGCACCATCCTCACGCCCGGCCTGCTCGTGCCCTGGTTGGGGGTGGCCGAGCTGGAGACGATCCTGTTCGACGGACCGTTGACGATCGTCGCCACGTCACCGCGGCGGACGTTCACCGGCAACCTGCGCCGGGCGATCCAGATCCGCGACCGCCACTGCCAGCACCCTTCCGGCTGCGACGTTCCCGCTGCTCGCTGCGACGTCGATCACATCGTTCCCTACGCCGACGGTGGCAAGACCAGCCAGTTCAACGCCCGCATCGGCTGCCGCCCCCACAACCGCGACGCCACCAAACGCGACCACCGCGCCACCCCCCACCCGGAACGACAGATCACCATCCTCGACGCCATCCGCGCCCGCCTCCGCTGGCAAGCCCGCCACGAACCACCCGACAACAACAACGACGAAGACGACGACGAAGCGGCCCAGTGAGCCTTTGATCGTAAACACGGCGCGATGTACCGCCCGAATTTCGCGATGGGCCTGGTCGGAGCCGGACGCCCCGCCAGCAGCGGCGAGTCAGGGCGTGCGCCCCTTCATCGCCACCGCGAGGGCATCGCGCAGGTGGGCGATGTGCTCCTCGTCGAGCCGCTCGAGCACCATCGGCAGCACCGCCCGCTCCTCGGCGTCGAGGTGGCGGCGCACGTGGCTGGTCACAGCGTCCAGCTGACCGGAACCGAACGTCTCCGCGGCGAGCAGCTCGTCGACAAGCGCGAGTGTGGTGCGCAGCTCGTCCCGCGGGCGCGCCGTCGCCGCGTCCGCGTCGCTCCCGGCCGACCGCTCCAGCATTGGGTAGACGACCCGGTCGAGGACATCAGAGTGGACCGCCAGGTGGTGGCGCAGCTCGCCGAGCACGGCGGGCAGTTGGCGCTCGTCACCCCGCGCGTCGTCGACCCGTTGCAGGGTGGCGCGGATCACGTCGTGCTCGATCCGCACCTCGTGCAAGGGGTCGTCGAGACCGGCGGGCACCGAGGTCGACGGGTCCCGGATCGGCGGCTTCTCGTGGACGCGTGGCGGCCCGACGTGGAGCGGAGTGTCGGTCAGCAGGTCGACCGGGAACGCCCCCGATGGCGCCGGGTCGAAGGTCCAGTCCGGTTGCTTGCCGAGGTGTCCACGGTCGAGCACGGCCTGGCCGCCGACGAGGTCGACGATCGGCAGCAGCAGGTCGCACTCCGGGCAGGCGTGGCCGTCGAGGTGGCGATCGAACATCCACGGGAACAGGTTCAGCGCGCTGGACACCACGAGCCGCTGCTGGCGCGCCAGCGAGCAGCGCGCACCGCGGTCCACGGTCTGCAGGGCGTGCTGGATGGCGTCGAGGTCGCGTTCGGTCCCGTTGGCGGTGCGGATCGCGTCGAGGTGGCCGGCAATCGCCAGGCCGTCGAGCTTGCACGGCTCGCACTGCCCGCACGACTCGACGGCGAGGAAGCGCGCCGCGGCGTGGGCGACGGCGACGAGATCGGTCTCGTCGTCGAACACAACGAATCCGCAGGCTCCGAGCCCCGAGCCGATCCCCGCCATCGCCTCGTAGGAGGCGGGAGTGGAGAACAGCGACGCCGGCACGATCGGGTTGGCCACGCCGGAGATCGCGCCGACGAGCTGCCGGCCGGCTCGGGGTCCGCCGCCGATCGCCTCGAAGACGACGTCGAGCGGCGTGCCCATCGGCACCTCGCCGACGCCGTGGTGGTGGGTCGCGCCGGTGACCGTGCAGACGATCGTGCCCGGCGAGCGCTCGGTGCCGAGCTGGCGGAACCACGCCGGCCCGTTGGCCACGATCGCCGCGACGTTGGCCAGCGTCTCGACGTTGTCGACGAGCGCCGGCGCCTCGCCAGCGCCGCCGGGCCCGGCGAGGCGCACCGCCGAGGCCGATCGTCGTGCCGGCTGATCGGCCGGGTCGAGGCCGCGTCGGTACGGCGGCGTGACCCGCGGGAACGGCTGGCGCCCTTCGACCACCTCCAGGAGCGCGGTCTCCTCGCCGAACAGATAGGCGCCCGGACCATCGACGACTCGCACGGCGACGTCGTCGCACCATCCCGCTTCGGCCAGCTCCTGGATGGCGGCCTCCAAGATCGCCCGCTCGCGCTCGAAGGAGGCCTTGACCGCGACGACCACCTCACGCCCACCGACGGCGAGGGCGGCGATCAGCGCACCCTCGAGCACGCGAAACGGGTTGCGGCGCACGAGCGCGCGGTCCTTGAACGATCCCGGCTCGCCTTCCGCCGCGTTGACGACCACGGGGGTCGGGAGCCCGGCGGCCGCAGCCTCGGTGACGGTGCGCCACTTGACGCCGGTGGGGAACCCGGCGCCACCGCGCCCGCGCAGACCACTGGCTGCGATTGTCTCGGTGACGGCAGCCGGGCCGATCGCACGCGCCCGCCGCAGCCCTGCGCCGCCTCCCGCGGCGATGTGATCGCCGAGGTGCCCGCACGGCTCGGCGTCGAGGACGCGGTTGATGGTGTGGTGCGTGCCGTTCATGTCCCGGCTCGCGCTCCGGCAGCTGCCGCGTGATCGGTCGGCAGCTCGAACCCGTGCGGGAGGACGGCAACGGGTCGCGTCGGGTGGTGGAGGAGCCGGTCGGGTACCGCGCCGAGCAGCAGCCCACCGAGGCTGTGCCTCGTCCGGGCGGCGACGACGATCAGCCCGGCGTCGCGCTCGTCGGCGATCTCGCCGAGTGCCGCGGCCGGTTCGGTGGCGAGCGGCTCGACGAGCTCGACATCCGGTGCGACCGCCCGCCACTGGTGGTGCGCCGCCTGCTCCTCGCGGCCGTAGTACCCGGCGGCGCCGTACGTCTCGTACATCGCGTCGATCGCGCACACCGCCACCGGCGTGCCGCCGATCCGCCTCGCGACCTCGATGCCCCAGCGCAGCGCCTGCTCGCTGCCCCGCGACCCGTCGATGCCGATGACGACCGTCGCACCGCGCAGCGGCGTGGGACCTGGCGGCACGACGATCAGCGGGCATCCGACGTGGTGGGCGAGGCGGTGGGCCAGGCTGCCCACGCCAAGCGACGTCACCCCCTCGTCGACCTGCGAGCCGATGACCACAGCTATCGCGCCGACCTGCTCAGCCTCGGCGGCCAGTGCACGGTCCGGCGCGCGCTCAGTAGTCGCCAGCTCGGCCGCGTCGAGCTCGCGACGTGCCGCCCACCGTGCGAGGCGCGCGTCCTCCTCCGCCTCCAGCTCGGCAGCAGTGTCCGGCGACTCCTCGGCGCTGCGGCGAATGTCCGCTGCGAGCAGCTCCAACCGAGCCCCGACGAGATCGGCCAGGTCGTGAGCCCACATCGCAGCGTGGCCATCACCCGCGGCAGTCGCACCACACAGGATTCGGGGCTTCGGCAACATCGTGATACCCCGAACCATATCGTGACCCGATGTAAATGCGTCGGGCGCCGTGCCCACAACTGGCGGACGTCGCCGAACGCGTGCGCGAATCCGTGTCGAGGCAGTGCTGGACGACGTCCGCGTCGAGCTCCAACCAGCGACGCCCGACCAGATCGCCGCCCAATCCGTCGAACTCGGGGTCATCCCTGCCACCGTGACGGCTCGGGGAGCGCGACGTCGCCGTAGGAATTCGCCCGCGCCGCACCGACGAGCAGCTCGAACAACACGTATCGAGCTGCCGGCTCGTACGACGCGGCAGCGACCGCCTCGGCGCGTGCGGTCGGTTCGTCCACCGGCACGCCTTCGCCGCTGACGAGGAACTCGCCGCCCGATCCCTCGGTGTCGGGCACGCCGTTGTGCAGTGCAAAGCGGCGCCGTTGGCGCAGGTCTCGACCCTTCGGCGACGCCGGTTCCATGAACACGTACAGGCCCGTCGAGGTCACGATCGGCGTCACGGGGTGCACGCGCGGCGTGCCGTCGGCGGTCAACGTCGCCAGGTAGGCCGGAGGGCGGCCGAGCCGGTCGGCGCCGAACGCGGCGAGCTCGGGGGCGGCGCGGGCGAAATCGGACCAGCGGACCATCACGGCGATGCTGCCACGTGGTTCGTCTCATTCACCCAGAGGCCGCGACGAGACGAAACCCACCCAGATGCACGATCCCGACGCCGACGTCACTCGCCGGCGAGGAGGGCTTCGCCGACCTGTTCGGCTGGCGCGGCCGACCACGTGGCCCCGCCAGCCAATAGCCTCGCTGCGATGCCGCTCGACGCACAGACCAAGACGATGCTCGACCAGATCGAGGCGATGGACGCACCGCCGATCTGGAAGCTCTCGGTGGCCGACGCCCGATCGACCACCAACGCGATGATGGCCGTGATGAGCACTCCGGAGGAGATCGCCTCCGTCGAGGACCGCACGATCGACGCCGGCGGCCACCAGCTACCGGTCCGGATCTACCGGCCTGACGGCGACGGCGACGGGCCGGCCCCGGTGCTCGTCTATTACCACGGCGGCGGGTTCGTCATCGGCAACCTCGACACCCACGATCGTGACTGCCGGAAGCTCGCCAACCGGGCCGCCTGCGTCGTGATCGCTGTCGACTACCGCCTCGCTCCGGAGCATCCGTTCCCGGCCGCCGTCGAGGACGCATGGGCGGCTCTGTCGTGGGTGGTCGGCAACGCCGCCGAGCTCGGCGTCGATCCCGACCGTGTCGCCGTCGGTGGCGACTCGGCAGGCGGCAACCTCGCCGCGGTGACCGCGATCTGGGCCCGCGACCACGGCATCGCACTGCGGTTCCAGCTGCTGATCTACCCGGGCGTCGACACGTTCGAGGGCCAGTATCCGTCGCGGGAGGAGAACGCCGAGGGGTACCTGCTCGACCAGCAGTCGATCGACTGGTTCATGGACAAGTACGTGCCCGACGCCGACCTCACCGACTGGCGCCTCGCCCCGATGCGCGCGCCGAGCCACCAGAACGTGGCGCCGGCGCTGATCATCACGGCCGAGTTCGATCCGCTGCGCGACGAAGGCGAGGCGTATGCCGCCAAGCTCAACACCGCCGGCGTGGCGGCGACGGCGAAGCGCTATGACGGGATGATCCACGGCTTCTACGCCATGAGCGCCGTCGTCGACGCGTCCCGTCCGGCGATCGACGACGCCGGCGCGGCGCTGCGCGCCGCCCTCCACGGCTGACTCTCGACAGCGAGGCCGTGGCAGTGGTGTCGATCGTGCCGAGAACCGACACCCACATGCCTGGCTGCGCGGAGCTGGCACGGACGACGCACCGAATCGACGGATACCCCATCGTGCTGCAAGCCGACTCGTTCGTCGCGACTCACTGCGCCCTCGGTGCGTGGGTCGCACTATCCGGCGCGGGGGTGGCCGGCGCGGGGGTGGCCGGCGCAGAGGTGGTGGGTCATGTCGCGCTTCACGACCGGACGTCCGAGGCAGTGGCAGAGCTGCTCAACACGAGTGGTGTCGTCGATCCGGCACGAGTCGGCGTGGTTTCCCGGCTGATGGTGTCGCCTGACGCCCGCGGTCGAGGTTTGGGCGCGGCGCTGCTTGAGACCGCCGCGCAGGCCGCGCGTGATCGCCACCTGCGACCGGTGCTGGATGTGGTCACGCGGCAACGAAGCGCGATCCGGCTCTATCAGCGAGCCGGATGGGAGCGAGTCGGCGCCGTCAGCGTGGGCCTGCCCAACGGCGAGATCGTCGACGAGTACGTCTTCCTCGGCCCGACCGTCCCCATCGTGAGGCCTATCAATTGATGCCAGCTCGGCGGTACACGGCGCCAGGCGCGCGGGTTACGCTGCGCGCCAGGCACGACAGGCCGGTCGCAGGGGAATCACACGCGTGTCGCGGCCAGACGGTCGCGACGAGGAAGGGAGAGTTGATGCAGCAGCTCAGCGGGATGGACGCCTCGTTCCTGTACGGGGAAACCTCACGGGCGCACATGGCCGGGGCGGGCGTCAGCATCTACGACCAGTCGACCGCGCCCGGTGGCAAGGTCACGTTCAAGGGCATCTTGGCCCACATCGAGGGCCGGTTGCCGGCGGCGCGTGTGTTCCGCCAGCGGTTGGTCCGGGTCCCGTTCGACCTCGACCACCCATACTGGATCGAGGACCCCGACTTCGACCTCGAGTTCCACGTCCGCCACATCGCGCTCCCCAAACCGGGTGACTGGCGCCAGCTGTGCATCCAGGTGGCCCGGCTGATCTCCCGGCCGCTCGACCTCGACCGCCCGCTGTGGGAGCTGTACGTCATCGAGGGGCTGGACAACGTCGACCGGGTGCCGAAGGGCAGCTTCGCTGTCGTCAGCAAGATCCACCACGCGGCGATCGACGGGATGTCCGGTGTCGAGCTGACCAACGCCATCCACGACGACACGCCCGACGCCGCGCCGCCCGTCCTGCAGGACACGTGGAAGCCGGAGGAGATTCCCTCGACCGCCCAGCTGCTCGGGCGGGCGGGGCTCAACAACGCGGCCCGCCCGATGCACTTCGCCCGCGTCATGGGGCGCACCGTGCCCCAACTCGGGCGGCTGCAGGACCAGGTCCGCAAGCAGAACATCACGCCACCGCCGACGACCATCCCGCGGACGCGGTTCAGCGGTGCCGTGAGCGCGCACCGCGTGTTCGACGGCGTGCGCTTCGACCTCGACGACATGAAGCGGATCAAGAAGACAGTCGACGGGGCCACGGTCAACGACGTCGTGCTGACCGTGGTCGGCGGTGGGCTCCGTAGCTACCTCCAGGCCAAGGGCGAGCTGCCGGAGGAGGCGCTGATCGCGATGGCGCCGATCTCGGTGCGCTCAGAAGAGGAGCGCAGCGCCGCCGGGAACCTCGTGTCGGGCATGTTCGTCACCCTCGGCACCGACATCGCCGACCCGGTGGCCCGCCTGAAGGCGGTGCGGACGAGCACCCACGAGCAGAAGGAGTTCATGAACGCCGTCGGCGCGCGGACGCTGGTCGACTTCGCCGACCTGATGCCGGGCGGCCTGGTCGGCCTGGCGGGACGCACCTCGGCACGCTTGTCGCTCGCCAACCGGCTGCGGCCGGTGTTCAACGCGACCGTCACCAACATGCCCGGGCCGCAGAAGCCGCTGTACATGGCCGGCGCCAAGTGCGTGGCGATGTACGGGGCGGGAATGATCGTCGAGGGGATGGGTCTCATCCACCCCGTGCTCAGCTACTGCGGCGACATCACGATCTCGTTCACGTCGGACCGGGAGATGATGCCCGACCCGGCGTTCTACGCCGAGTGCCTGAACCAGGCGTTCGACGACCTCGCGGCGGCAACGATCCACAGCTCCGGGGCTCCGGCCAGGGCGGCGTCGAAGTCGACGGCCAAGTCGGCCGCCAAGGCGCCGTCGAAGTCGGCGGCCAAGCGATCGACCGCACCGCGCAAGCCTCGCTCGACGACGAGGAAGCGGCCCGCGGCCGCGTCGGCCTGACTGCGGCTCAGCGTCGTGTCACCGGCGGCGCCGGGGTCACCCGGCCCGCCCGGCCGGGTGCCACCCGTGGCGCCCGCCTTCCGGCCCTCGGGCCCGGCACCGTCCGCCTCGGCGCCAAATCCGTCTTGCCGGCGACGCCCATATGTATACACCATCGTAAACATCGCTGAATCAGGGAAACCCCGTGCGGGGTCTGTCGCCGTCAGCGATCGGTGAGATAGGCGACCACAGCGAGCACGCGGCGGTGCACGCCGGGCGACCGGAGCAGGCCGAGCTTGGTGAAGATGTTGGCGACGTGCTTCTCGACCGCGCCCTCTGACACCAGCAGGTCGCGGGCGATGCCGTGGTTCGAGCGTCCGATCGCCATCAGCGATAGGACCTCGCGCTCACGATGCGACAGCGCGGCGAGACGGCTCGCGTGCGAGGTCGCGGTGTCGGCGGGTGGGGCGGAGGCGTAGGCCATCGTCATGCACCTATGACGCCGCAGCAGCCCGCAACTCGTCGCTCCTCACGAATGACGGCCGGCGTGTATCCCGGGCGCGCCGGCAGGGCAGCCAGGATGAGGGCATGGACGAGAGCGAGACGGTGAGCACGGACAGCTTCTGGTCGCGTAACGGCCTCAGCCTGGCCTGCTTCGCGATCTTCGTCGTCGTGCTCGTCGGACAGAGCCTCACCGGGTGGCAGGCGTCCGTCGCTGATGCGGTCCAGCACGGCGAACCCGAGTTCGGCTACTGGACCTACCTGACGACCGGACACTTCGCCGAAGCGACGTTCGAGAACTGGGAGAGCGAGTTCCTCCAGATGGCCGGCTTCGTCCTGCTGACCGTCTACCTCGTCCAGCGCGGCTCGGGGGAGTCCAAGCAGGAGCGCGACGACCCGCGGGACGAAGACCCCCGCCTGCACCGCGACGATCCTGACGCTCCATGGCCGGTCCGGCGAGGAGGCGTCTGGCTGTACCTCTACGAGCGCAGCCTGTTCCTTGCTTTCAGCCTGCTGTTCCTCGCCTCGTTCGTCGGTCACGCCATCGCCGGCGCCCACGAGTACACCGCCGAGCAGCACGAGCACGGCGAGACCGGGGTCGGCGCCTGGCAGTTCGTGCGCACGGCCGAGTTCTGGTTCCAGTCGCTCCAGAACTGGCAGAGCGAGTTCCTCGCCGTCGGCGCCATCGTCGTGTTCTCGGTGTTCCTGCGCCAGCGTGGATCCGCCGAGTCCAAGCCGGTCCACGAACCCCACCGCAAGACGGGCGACTGACACGCGCTTGCCTCGACCGCCGCGACCGCACCACGCTGGCGTCATGGCTGTGGCGACCAATGGACGCGTCGAGATCTTCTACGAGACGTTCGGCGGCCGGAACGACCCGACGCTGGTGCTCGTCAACGGGCTCGGCAGCCAGTGCATCAACTACCGCACGGAATGGTGCCAGCGCTTCGTCGCCAGCGGCTTCCACGTCGTGCGGATGGACAACCGAGACGTCGGCCTGTCGACCCACTTCACCGACGTCGCTCCCGACGTCGCGGGCGTCGTCGCCGCGATCGCCGATCACGAGCCGGTCGATGTGCCGTACACGTTGACGGACATGGCGGCTGACGTGATCGCCGTCCTCGACGCGCTGGGCGTCGACCGCGCCCACGTGATGGGCCTGTCGATGGGCGGGATGATCGTGCAGACGCTGGCGATCGAGCACCCCGAGCGGCTGCGCTCGATCACGTCGGTGATGTCCAACACCGGCGAACCGGAGTACGGGCAGCCGACGGCCGAGGCGCGGGCGAGGCTGTTCGGCCGGCCGGCCACGAACCGCGAGGAGGCGATTGCGAACCATCTCGCCGGGCTGCGGATCTGGGGCAGTCCGGGCAAGGTCGACGAGACGGCGCAGGCCCGTTTCGCCGGCGAGGCGTTCGACCGCGCCTTCGACCCCGCGGGCGTGGCCCGCCACATCATGGCCATCACGGCGAGTGCCTCACGGGTCGCCGCGCTGCGAACCGTCCGCGTGCCGACGCTCGTCATGCACGGCAGCGCCGACAAGCTCGTCGACCCGAGCGGTGGCCGGCGCACCGCCGAGCTGATCCCCGACGCCAGGTTCGTCCTGCTCGAGGGCATGGGCCACGACTATCCGAGGGCATACTGGGACGAGTGGGTCGACCTGGTCACGGACCACGCGAGGAAGGCCGATGCCGTGATCCAAGCACCATGAGGCCGACGTTCACCGATCTGGGCGCGTTCCGTGCCGACACCTGGCAGCCGTCGCGCCCAGATGCCCGGCACTTCCTGCACGCGCAGAGCGGGATGATGCTCGGCTTCCGGGTCACAAAGGCGTCGTAGCGATGGACGTTCCGGACGCTCACGCCTCGAACCCGTTCATCGTGGCCGTCGACCTCGACCCGGTGACCCGCAGCATGCTCGTCCGCGAGCTCACCGCCCGTTACGGCGACGACTACTCGGTTCGCGTCGCACCGTCGTTCAGCGATGCCTCCGACCTGCTTCGAGAGCTGGCAGCGTCCGGGCACGACGTCGCCGTCGTCCTCGCCGACTACGGGCTGCCTGACGGGTCCGGGCGGAGTCTGCTGGCCAGCGCCCACCAGCTGTACCCGCTGGCGCGGCGTGGACTGCTGGTCGCGTTGGGTCAGGACCCGGCAGCGCGCGAGGCGGTGGTCAACACCTGCTCGCTCGGCTTCGCCGACTACTACCTGGTCAAGCCGGCCAGCGTCCGCGACGAGCGGTTCCACCGCGGGCTCACCGAGTTCCTCGACGAGTGGTGGCGCTCCCGCGGGCGACCGGTCGCCGTGATCAGCGTCGTCGGTGAGGAGCCGGCAGCGCGGAGCCACGAGATCTGTGACCTGCTGCAGCGCCACGAGATCCCGTACGCCTTCCACGCCGCGGCGAGCGCCACGGGACAGGCGATGTTGGCGGCATCGGGAGTGGTCGGTGACAGCCTGCCGGTCGTCATCTTCCAGGATGGCCGGGCTCTGGTCGACCCCTCCAACCGCGATGTCGCCAAGGGCCTCGGCGTCGCCGTCGAGCCGGCTGACGTGACCTACGACGTGGCGATCATCGGTGGTGGCCCGGCCGGGCTGGCGGCCGCGGTGTACGCCAGCTCGGAAGGGTTGAACACGGTGCTGCTCGAACGCGAGGCGCTCGGCGGTCAGGCCGGGACCAGTTCCATGATCCGCAACTACCTCGGCTTCCCCCGCGGCATCAGCGGCGCCGAGCTGGCCTCCCGCGCCGTCGATCAAGCGGTGCTGTTCGGGACTGACATCGTGTACGGGTGCACGGCCTCGACCCTGCGCGCCGACGGTGATCGACGGATCGTCACGCTGAGCGACGGCGGCGAGGTAACGGCGCGCGCCGTGGTCATCGCCACCGGTGTCGCCTATCGAGGGCTCGCCGCACCGGGGCTCGATCCACTGATCGGCGCTGGTGTGTTCTACGGCGCGAGCGCGTCAGAGGCTCCGGCGGTGGCCGGCGACCGGGTGTTCGTGGTCGGTGCAGGGAACTCGGCCGGGCAGGCGGCCGTGCACCTCGCCAAGTACGCCGAGCACGTGACGATGCTCGTGCGCTCCGACACGCTGGCCGAGAGCATGTCGCAGTACCTCATCACCGACATCGCGGCCACGGCGAACATCGACGTCCGCCACTGCGTCGAGGTCGCCGCTGGCGGCGGCAACGGTCGGCTGGAACGACTCGAGCTGAAGGACCGACGCACCGGCGCGACTGACTCGGTGCTGGCCGCGGCGCTGTTCGTGCTGATCGGCGCCGAGCCGCGCACCGACTGGCTGCCGCCGACCGTGCTACGCGACCAGTGGGGCTACATCCTCACCGGTGCCCGTTGCGGCGTCGCCACCTGCGACATGGCCACCTGCGGGATCGACGGGCAGGCAGCGGCGTCGAGCCAGAGCGCTCGCGCCCCACTGCTGCTCGAGAGCAGCATGCCGGGAGTGTTCGCGGTCGGCGACGTCCGCCAAGGGTCGGTCAAGCGGGTCGCCTCCGCCGCCGGCGAAGGATCGATCTGCATCCGGCTGGTCCACGACTACCTTGCCCTGCTCGCCGAAGGCAGGTGAGTGATGATCGAGTGGTCCGACGAGCAGCGGCAGATGCAGGCGGCCGTGCGGGAGTTCGTGCAGAACGAGGTGGTCCCGCGGCGCGACGAGCTGGAGCACGGCGACCTCCCCCCGTACGAGCTGCTGCGCTCGTACGTCCGCACGTTCGGGATCGACGAGATGGCTCGGGAGCGCTTCGCCCGCGAGACGAGTGGCCCGCCGTTCACGCAGGAGGAGCGCTACGAGCGGGCGGTGATCACGCTGCTGCCGATGGTCGAGTTCTGCCGCCACTGCCCCGGGCTGATCACGGCGATGGGTGTGTCGATGAACCTCGCCGGCAATGCGATCAAGAAGGGGACGCCCGAGCAGCGCGAGCGATGGGCGCTGCCGCTGCTCACGCTGGAGAAGGTGGGCGCGTGGGCGATCACCGAGCCCGACAGCGGCTCCGACGCGTTCGGCGCGATGCGATCCTCCGCGGTGCGCGACGGTGACACGTTCGTGCTCAACGGCGCCAAGACCTTCATCACCAACGGCCCGTACGCCGACACGACGGTGTTCATCTGCAAGCTCGACGACGGCCAGACGCCGGCGCGGCAGCGGCGCGTGCTGTCGTTCATCCTCGACCGCGCCATGCCCGGGTTCGAGCAGTCGCCGCCGTTGCGCAAGATGGGCCTGCACTCGTCACCGACCGGCCAGCTGTTCCTCGACGACGTGGAGGTCGGGATCGACCGGCTGATCGGCGGGGAGGCGAGCCTCGACAGCGGCCGGGCGGGAGCAGCTACGGCCAGTGATGACGCCGCCGACACAAGGCGTTCCCGCGAGGCGGCCCGCGCCGCGTTCGCGTCCGAGCGGGCGAGCATCGCGGCGATGGCGCTCGGGATCATCCAGCAGTGCCTCGAGGTCGCGGTCGACTACGCCCGCACCCGGGTCCAGTTCGGCCGGCCGATCGGTGACTTCCAGCTCGTCCAGAACAAGCTGGCCCTGATGGAGGTCGCCCGCGTCAACGTCCAGAACATGCTGTTCCGCTACTTGGAGACGATGCGCGCCGGCAAGAGCCTCACGTTCGCCGAGGCGTCGGCGATCAAGCTCTACTCGGCACGCGCCGCGACCGAGGTCGCGCTCGACGCGGTGCAGGTCCTCGGCGGCAACGGCTACATGGCCGAGTACCACATCGAGCAACTGGCCCGCGACGCCAAGGTCCTCCAGATCTACGCCGGCACCGACGAGCTGCAGACTGTCGCCATCGCCAAGGACCTGCTCCAGCGCTGAGCCTCGTTGTCTGCGGTCTCAGCCGAACCCCAACATCGCGCCGGGTTGACCGCTGCTCGTCAGCGGGAGACGGCGTGCCAGTGCTCGGAGATGCCGAACCCGACGCGGCCGTCGGTCTCGAAGCGCGCCAGGCCCTCGTTGACGAACGTCACCCCGTCGCGCCGGGGGATCTTGGTCGGGCAGATCGTCAGCACAGCGCCGTCGACGACGATCGACGTGCCGCCGCTGTCGGTGCCTCGCAGTTGGACTGCCTGGTGCAGCAACGGGTTCGTCGGGTCGTACTCCGTGGTCATCGACACGTCCTCGAGCTCGAGCGTCTCACCGTCGCGTTGGATCCAGCCTCTGCCGCGGAACGTGCCATCGGGCGTCCGGGCGCACGTCCCACCGAGCGCGAGCGCGGCGCCGAAGTTCATCGAGAACCAGTTCAGGAAGCAGGTGTGCTCGACGGGCGCCCGGCCAGCGGTCTGGCCACCTGTCCCGCTCGGGGCCTGCCAGGTGCGCGGACCCCACGACTTGTCCCGCACGCCATAGCCGTTCACGTCCCACTGCTCGTCGCCGAGACAGATCGTTCCGCTGACCTGGCCGGTCTGCTCGAAGTGCGCCTGTGCACCTCCGGATGCGTAGTGCGGCGGGCCGATGGCCTCGAACGCGACGTCCATGTCGAGTTGCGCTGGCCGCATCCAGCCCGTAGGCCGGTCCCTGGACGCGGCGAGCATCACCGTGGGGTCGCTCATGTCCTGGGCCTCGCCGGAGTAGACGATGTCCCAACGACGAAACGCCTCTCCGCGGCGCAGGACCAGATTGCCGACGGTGGGGTCAGCGGCGCCGAGCGTGGCGACGAGGGCCGGCGTGAGGTCGGTGCGCCGACCGTACGTGAACGCCACCCGGCCCTCCGGCAAGTACACCGCGTGCAGCGCATCGGCCCACCCGTCGTTGGGGCGGAAGCCGATCCGTGTGAACGCGCCGACAGCGGTTTCCGGATCGACGAAGTTGAAGTAGTAGCTCTCGCTCCACGCTGGATGGTCGCCCACCGGGTGGAACAACTCGTCGGCAGGATCAACGGCTGTGGTCATGGCTCAGGTGTATCGCGACCGGGCGGACCGATAGGAATGGGAGCATGGCTGCTGACCTTGATCTCGTCCGCCGGCTGGTGAGCGCCGATCACGGCTTGGCGGTCGTCGCGACGACCCGCGCCGACGGATCGGTGCACGCGTCGGTCGTCAACGCCGGCGTGCTCGACCACCCGCTCACCGGCGTTCCGGTCGTCGGCCTGGTCGTCCGCGGCGGGGCGCTGAAAGTACGGCTCCTGCGACGCGCCGGGCGGGCCGCGGTCACGTTCCGCGCCGGCTGGGAGTGGGCGGCGGTGGAGGGACCGGTGGACCTGATCGGCGCGGACGACCCCGCTGACGGTTTCCCGCCCGGCGCGCTCCCGCAGTTGCTGCGCGACGTGTTCACCTCGGCCGGTGGCACCCACGACGACTGGCCGGAGTTCGACCGCGTGATGGCGGCCGAGCGGCGCCTCGCCGCGCTCGTACATCCGGCACGAATCACGTCGAACCCCTGAGCGCCAATGTGTCCGTTCGCGGTCTCGGCCGCGATGAGCCATCGCTCGTAGCGATCGACGGAGATGCGGCAGCGACTCGACCGGCGCGCGATCGTCCCGAGACCGTTGTGACGTCAACTTCGGCCGAGCATGCTCGCGGCGTGGACGATCGGGTCGAGCGGCTGCTGGCGAGGATCTCAATACCGGACCCTGCAGACGCGTTGATGGCACAAGACCTGGTGTCGCTCGCCGTGGAGCTCGGTGCGTCGGACGCCGAGATCCTCCAGACCGGACCGCAGAGCTTCGGCTCCCTCGTCGTCGATCTCGCCACGCGACCGCCAGGTGAGTCTGTGACGTTGGCGGCCGTTGCCGAGTCGGAGCGGCTCGATTACCGGCTGGTGCGCCGCGCCTGGCTGGCGTTCGGACTCTCGGCGGCCGATGCGGACGAGCCAGTCGTGGCTCCGGATCTGGCGAGGGCAATCGGTTCGGTCGGGTTCCTCGCCGACGTTCTCGGTGAGCAGGCGGCGATCGGGGTCGCCCGCGTCATCGGGTCGGCAGGTGCTCAGCTCGCCGAGGCGCTGTCGAGCGCCACCCGCGTCGGCTATGAGGTGCCCGAGCGCGACAGCGGCGCTCCGTACCCGGAGGTCATCCGGCAGATCGCGCTGATCGCGCGCGACCAGTTGCCGAACTTGTCGCAGGCCGTTGCAGCCGTCATCCGCCGCCACGTCGTCGTCGTGTCGAAGCAGGCGTGGAACGCCGACGTCGCCCGACGCGCGGTCACCGTGGTTCGCGTGATCGGCTTCGTCGACCTTGTCGGCAGCACCGACATGCTGCGGACTCTGACGGTCGCCGACGTGGCGGCGAGCGTCGACCGGTTCGAGCAGCTGGTTGGAGACGTCGTCGTGGGAGCCGGCGGGCGCGTCGTCAAGCTCATCGGCGACGAGGCGATGTTCGTCGTCGCCGACCCGGTCCGTGCGTGCAGCCTCGCCGCCGAGCTCGTCGCCGTGTCGGCTCAGCCTGTCCGCGTCGGCCTCGCCCTCGGCGAGGTCATCGCCTTCCACGGAGACTTCTACGGGCCGACGGTGAACCTCGCCGCCCGCCTCGTCGCCGCCGCCGGGCCCGGAACGATCCTCGTCGACGAGTCGCTCGCTGCGGCGGCTGACGGAGCCGTCGAGCTCGAATCAGTAGCCGTCGGTCCGCTGCGCGGATTCCCCGACGTGTCCACCGCCCACCGCATCGTGCGGACCTGAACGCCGAGATCTTCGCCTGCATTCGAGCGTGCCGGCCGGCGCTGCAGACTGCGACGTCGTCGCGCTGGCTCGGGACGACACCGATTCGGCGCGCGGCGAAGATCCCGAGCCATCGCGCCATGAGTGCCGGATCCTGGGCCGTTGAGGCGAGCGCGGTCAGACTGGGCCGGTGCCGGCCGAAGAACCCCCGGAGCAGGTCGGCTACGAGCTCGAGGAGGCATTGAGGTTGCTCGCAGCCCTCGAGGACGCGCGGGACGCGCTCATCGACAGCGGCCACCTCGCCGTCGTGGCAGTGATCGAGTCCGAGATCCGTACCCTGAGCCGTAAGCTGGGGTTCAGCGATCCTGCAGGAGGCTCCGATGGACGCTGAACCACTGCGGGCGACAGAGGCAGCCCGCCGACTGGGGATCCCGACGCGCGACTTGCTGCGTCTCGTGTACGAACACCGAATCCGTTACGTGATGGTCGAGGGCATCGCCCACGTACCTGAGGACGCCATCGCCGAGTATCAAGCGCGTACGTCGTAGCTCGGCGGCGGCAACATCGTCGGTTCCTCGGCCGGTGCCGCCCGAACTGTCAGCCGGAACGTGCTCGTTCCGGCACCAAACGGCTGACAACTCCGGCGTCACTCCGCTCAGATCACGCCGGCCTGGCGGAGCTCGGCGATCTGGTCGGCGCCGAAGCCGAGCTCGGCGAGGATCTCGTCGGTGTGCTCGGCTAGCGCGGGGGCGTGGCGCTCGACCTCGAACGTCTCGCCGCGCGTGCGGATCGGGTTGCCCACGACCTTGATGTCGCCGACGGCCGGGTGGTGCTCGTCGACGATGATCCTACGGGCCTGGAGATGCGGATCGTCGGGTGCCTCGCTGATCGTCAGCGCCGGACCGGCCGGGATGTCGGCGGTGCGGAAGATATCCATCCACTCGTCGAGCGTGCGGGTGTGGAACACCTGCTGCAGCTCGTCCATCAGCCCGAAGTCGTCCTCGCCGTAGTCGACGACGGTCAGCTTCGAGTGGCGATCGCAGAGGTCGGAACGCCCGGCAGCGATGCAGAAGTTGTCCCAGAACTTCTTCTCGATGCAGCAGAACAGCACGTACTTGGCGTCGCTGGTCTGGTAGTAGGTGTACTTGGCGGCGTGGGCGATGCCCCCCTTGGGGAACAGGGCGACGTCCACGGCCGGCTGCAGCTTGCCGGCGTTGAGCATCCCGGTCGCCCGCGGCCACGCCGACGCGACCACGGCATCGGAGCAGCTGATGTCGATGTACGTCCCCTCGCCGGTGCGGTCACGCCTGACGAGCGCGGCGGCGACGGCGAACGCTCCGAACAGCGGGCCGAGGATCACGCCGCTCGCCGGCAGTCCTTCGGCGACCTCCTCGATGCGGCCGCCGTCGGCCATCGCCAGGCCAGGCGAGCCGCCGAGCTTCTCCATCATCGCCCCGTGGGTGGGGATCGTCGCGTACGGCCCCTCGGCGCCGAAACCCGTCGCCTGGCAGTAGACGATGCCGGGGTTGATCGCCCGCAGCGAGTCGTAGTCCATGCCCAGCTTGGCCGGGACGTCGCCGACATGGCCGGTCACGAAGACGTCGGAGCGCTCGATCAGCCGCCGCAGCACCTCCCGACCGGCCTCGCCGCGCGGGTCGAGCGTGAGACTGCGCTTGTTGCGGTTGACCATCACGTGGTGCGGCGACCAGCCGGGCGCGAACTGGCCCATGATCTTGCGGATGTAGTCGCCGGTACCCGGCTGCTCGAGCTTGACGACGTCGGCGCCCTCGTCGCCGAGCAGCATCCCGAGGTAGTCACCGACGAGCAGCACCGCCGCCTCGACCACCTTGACGCCTCGCAGCAGACCGGTCACCGCACCTCCCTGGCCAGCGACGGTAGCCGTCGCCTGTGGCAAGGCAGAACCTCAATATTCCTCATGATGATCTCTTGACAGACCCTTGGACTGGCCCTATCGTGATCGGCGGCACCGACCCGCCAGAGTTCCGACGGCGGCGCCAGGGGAGCACGATGGACACGCTGATCAACGACATCCCGATCATCGACACTGACACCCACGTCGTCGAGCCGCCCGATCTGTGGACCTCGCGCCTGTCGGACCGCTGGGGCGATCTCGTGCCCCACGTGCGCTGGGATCCCGACAAGGAGGAGGAGGCGTGGTGGTCCGGTGGCACCCGCCTCGGCGCCGTCGGCGCACCGGCGATGGCCGGATGGCACGAGCATCCTCCCTACCACCCGCGGCGCTTCGAGGACACCGACCCGCAGTCGTGGGACGCCACGGCGCGGGCCCGGCTGATGGACACCTACGGCATCGAGCGCCAGATCCTGTACCCCAACGTGGCCGTCTTCGACGCCAAGTCGATCGTGGCGATGGAGGATCCGGGGCTCCAGCTGGCGTGCATCCAGGCGTACAACGACTTCCTCGTCGACTGGGCGAGCGAGGCACCGGGACGGTTCGTCGCCATGACGTCGCTGCCGTTCTGGGACCTCACCGCGACGCTGGCCGAGATCGACCGCTGCGCCGCACTCGGTCACAAGGGGATCATCTTCTCCCAGGATCCGAGCGCCTTCGGGCTGCCTCAGCTCACCGACCGGCACTGGGATCCGATGTGGGCCTCGGCCCAGGAGAAGGGCCTGCCGGTCAACTTCCACATCGCGTCCGGTGACCTCGACCTGTTCAACATGGGCCATCCGGACAACGGCCCGCACGCCAACTATGCGGCGATGGGCGTGTCGTTCTTCATGGGCAACGCCCGCACGCTCGCCCAGCTCGTCACCGGCGGCATCTGCCACCGCTTCCCAGAGCTCAACTTCGTCTCAGTCGAGAGCGGCATCGGGTGGATCCCGTTCGCCCTCGAGGCGCTCGACTGGCAGTGGCAGAACTGTGGCGTGCCGGCGGAGCATCCCGAGTACGAGCTGCTGCCGAGCGAGTACTTCCACCGCCAGATCTACGGCTGCTTCTGGTTCGAGCGCGACAGCGCCCGCCACGCTCTCGAGCAGCTCGGCCCCGACAACATCCTCTACGAGACCGACTTCCCCCACCCGACCAGCATGTCGCCCGGCCCGGCCAGCACGGCGCAGCGGCCCGACGAGTACCTGCGCTCGAACTTCGCCGACCTCGACCCGGTCGCAGCACGCAAGATCCTCCACGACAACGCGGCGCGGATCTACCACCTGGACTGACCGATGACGTTGATCCCGACCGACCCGGAGCGACGGCCGCGTCCACGCACCGGGCCGCTGGCGGGCGTCCGGGTCGCCGACTTCTGCTGGATGGTGGTCGGCGCCCTGGCCACCCGCCAGCTGGCCGACCTCGGCGCCGAGGTCATCCGCATCGAGGACCGCACCCGCCTCGACATGCCGCGCCGCCTGCCGCTGTACAAGGGCGAGG
>JBIOUO010000495.1:0-4642 GCA_044867195.1 Ilumatobacteraceae bacterium | reverse complement strand
GTGGTTTCGAGCTGAAGGCAGAGCCTTCAGCTCGAGTTCGACGAGCGGCCTCTGCCCCCCGAGCCCCCCGCCGGCTTTCTCACCGATGCTTGACGGGCGCGGCCAGGACTTCGATTGCCTCGTCGAGCGAGTGGACGGGGGCCAGGCGCATCGACCGGGCGTCGAAGTCGGCGAGCTGGGCGACCAGCTGGGCGGGGAACAGCAGCACGTCGGCGCCGATGTCGCGCGCCGCGGTCGCCTTGGCTCGCAGCCCGATGATCGCGCCCACCGAGCCGTCGCTGCGGATCGTTCCGGTGCCGGCGATCGCCCGGCCCTGGGCGAGGTCGCGGCCCGAGCCGTGGGCGTAGGCGACGAGGGCGACCATCAGCCCGTGCGACGCGCCGAGCGACAGGTCGCGATACCAGCCGCCGGGGAGCGTGCGGGCGAGTCGCCCACCGACCGAGACGTCGAGCGATCGGCGCGGCGACTCGATGACGTCGACGCGGCCGAACGGCAGTATCGAGCCGGCGAACTCGTACGACTCGCCGGCATCGGTCGTGAACGTGTTCGTCTCGCCGAGCTGGGCCGTGACGCGGTCCCAGATCTCGCGGGTCGTGAGCGCGGTGCCGTTGAGCTCGGTCACGACCACCCGCTTGGGCAGGCCGGCCAGCGTCGGTCTGCTGGCTTCGACGAGCAGGCCGAGCTCGATCGGCAGGCCGGCGCGGCGCAGGCCGACGGCGGCCGCCGCCGGCTCGACGACGTTCGGTCGCTGCGCCCGGCGGCCGTTGTGCATGCTCACCGGCGCCGGCTCGTGGGTCAGCCACGACCACGCCACCTCGGCCACGATCGGTGGGCGTCCGACCGTCAGCCAGTACCACGTGCCGGGTGGGTCGATGACCTCGCCGTCGATCTCCAGCCGGCCGTCGAGGCGCCAGGCACTGCCCGGCGGATCGGCGAGCGGAGCCTTCATCCACGGCACCGGGAGGAGGGCGACGACCACGGCAACCGCCAACGCCGAAGCCGGCCACCGCACCAGCGGCTGCTGCGACCGGCGGACGATGTGCCACCAGGCGACCGGGACGCCGATCAGCGCGGCGAGATACGGCAACGGGATCCAGGGCAGCCGGCGGTGCAGCATCATCGCCCCGATGACGGCAGCCGTCACGAGGACATAGCCGGCCGCCCGCCGCCCCCGCCCCACTGCCCGCCGACGGTACGGGGGACTGGTACCCACTGGGTGACAGCGCCGCGACGATCTCGTCGCGTGTTCCGCGCGCACCCCGCGCAATCGGGCTCGTCGCTACCCTCGGCGGCCAGTGGCCACGATCGTGTTCGTCCACGCCCATCCCGACGACGAGGCGAGCTCGACATCGGGCTCGATGGCGCGGGCGGTGGACGAGGGCCACCGCGTCGTGCTCGTCGTGTGCACCAACGGCGACCTCGGCGAGGTGCCCGACGATCTCGAAGCGGGCGAGACGCTCGTCACCCGGAGACGCACGGAGACCGCGGCGTCGGCGGCGGTGCTCGGCGTCGACGAGGTCGTGTGGCTCGGCTACCTCGACAGCGGGATGACGGGATGGCCACAGAACGACGACCCGGCGAGCTTCTGGCGCGCCGACGTGGACGAGGCGGCGCAGCGGCTGGCAGCGATCCTGCGCGCCCAGCAGGCCGACGTCGTTGTGGTCTACGACTGGCACGGCAACTACGGCCACCCCGACCACATCCAGGTCCACCGCGTCGGCCACCGCGCCGCCGACCTGGCCGGCACGCCGAAGCGCTTCGAGACGACGTTCAACCGCGATGCCCTGATCCGTCTGCGCGACACGATGCCGAACCCGGAGCCCGATGTCGACTGGGACCCTGAGGCTCCGGCCGACGACGGCAACCCGTTCGGCACACCGGAGGCCGAGCTCCACGTCGCCGTCGACGTCACGCCCTACCTCGACCGCAAGCGGGCCGCCCTCGCCGCTCACGCCAGCCAGGTCAGCGATGTCGGCATGATGCTGGCCATGCCACCGGAGGTCTTTGCTGTGATGTTCGGTACCGAGTGGTACATCGAGCCGGGGTCGAGGGCAGGGCTGCGCCACGGCTGGCTCCTGGACGGAGTGGCACGCGGCTGATGGCGACGATCCACCTCGTGCGCCACGGGCGGGCCACCGGCGGTTGGGACGACGATCCCGATCCCGGGCTCGACGAGCTGGGGTGGACGCAGGCGCACGCGGTCGCGACGCGGATCGAGGCGGGCGATGTGGACTGGCCGCCGGCGATCGTCACCAGCCCGATGCGACGGTGCCGGGAGACGGCGACGCCGCTCGCCGCCCGGTGGGGCGTCGCGGCACTGGTCGAGCCGCTCGTCACCGAGCTCCCGTCGCCGCCCGGCGTGCCGATCGGCGAGCGGGTGGCCTGGTTGCGCGTCGCCATCCGCTTGGAGTGGTCGTCGCTCGGCCCTCGCTACACCGACTACCGCGACGCCGTCGTCGCCTACGTCGCCGCGCTGCGCGCCGACACCGTGATCGTCAGCCACTTCATCGCCATCAACGCGGTCATCGGGGCCTGCACCGGTGACGACCGGGTCCTCATCCGGCGCCTCGACAACACGTCGGTCACGGTCGTCGAGACGAACCCCGGCGGCCCGGTACCCGTGCACCTCGTGCGCACCGGCGCCGAGGCGGACACGCAGATCCGCTGACGCCGGGTTGCCGCCGCGTGCTCGCCTCGACAACGCTGCGCTGGCACGAGGTCGGGGCCTGGGTCCTGATCGCGACGAACGCCGTCGCCGGCGCGTGGGCGCTGGCGGCCCACCGCTGGCGGCGCCTGCGCGGATGGCCGCTGTGGGCGACGATCGCCGCCGCCCAGACCACGGCGTTCGTCCAGGCGATCACCGGGACACTGCTGATGACCCGCGAGGACCTCCAGCCGGCGCCCCTCCACGCGCTGTACGGGTTCTCGGCGATCATCGCCGTCGGCATCCTCTACAGCTACCGCACCAGCCCGTTCATGCGTGGCAAGCAGTACCTGCTGTACGCCGCCGGGTCGCTGTTCATCATGGGGCTCGGGCTGCGCGAGCTGGTGCTGTCGCGCTGATCGCCCGTCAGGCGTCGATCGCTTCCCCGAGCTCGGTCGGCCCCAGTGGGTCGGGCGGCGCCGGGTCTCCCGGCGGCGGCGCCAGCGAGGCGCGCAAGTGCTCGGCGGTGTGGCCGACGTCGTAGTCCTGATCGACGCCAGGCACGAGGATCGCCGAGCCCTCGATGTGATCGGTGCGCAGGTGGAGGATCTCCTGGTACGGCGGTGAGTCGTACCAGGCGCGGGCATCCTCCACGGTGGGGAAGCGGAGGATCACGATCGTCCCCGGCCACTCGCCCTCGATGACCTCGACCTTCGGGCCGTGGACCACGAAACGGCCGCCGAACGGGTCGAGCGTGGCCTGGATCCGCGCGAGGTACTCGACGACATCCGCGTTCACGGTCGGGGTGCGCAGGTGGGCGACGGCGTAGGCGGGAGGCATCAGCCCAGCATGCCCGCTCGGGGCGCGAGCGGGCGATGACCTGTCAGGTCATCCCTCGAGGTCATCCGATCAGGCCAGATGCGGATCGTGCGGCGACGGCGGGGCGTCGGGCACGATCTCGGGCGGCCCCTCGGACTTCTTCTCGAACAGCTCCTCGGCGTCATCGAGGATCGTCTCCGCGTCGAGGTGCTCCTCGCGCTCGATCGTGGACTGGGTGTCGTCTTCCGAGTTGGTCATGGCCGGCGGCGTACCCAACTCCGGCGGGCGCCGATCCTCTCCGCCGCCGCGCCGCCGTAACCTCACCGCCGTGACGGGCACGGACCTGCGGCGAGAACGGTGGCGCGACGGCGGCCTCGACCGCGTGCCGGTGCCGAAGTCGCCAGGGGAGCTGTGGCTGTGCGGCAAGCACGCTGTCGGCGCCGACCCGGAGGCGGCGCTAGCACGCATCGGCGCCGGCGTCGCGGCCAACGGCACGGTCGTCTGCCTCAACCAGCCGCACGAGCTGGAGGCTCGCTACCCCGGCTACGTCGAGTGGCTGCGCGAGCACGATGGTGGCCGGGCGCTGTGGCATCCGATCCCCGACCTCCACGCACCGGCGCTCGACGAGCTGCGCCCGTTGCTCGACGAGATCGGCCGCCGCCTGGCCGCCGGCGACCGGGTGCTCGTGCACTGCGGTGCCGGCGTCGGGAGGGCGGGCACGATCGCCGTGTGCGTGCTGATGCAGCACGGCCTCGACCGCGACACGGCACTGGCCGTGGTCGCCGCCCACCGCCCGATGGCCGGCCCGGAGGTCGGCGCTCAACGCCGCCTCGTCGACGAGCTGGCGGCGACGATGGCGTGAGGGGGTCAGTCGGGGGGCGGTTCCCGCACGCCTTGGTCCGCATCTGCCGTCATGATCGGGCACCTGCGCCGACCACGGTAGTGTCCTGGAAGCTTGTTCCGCCAAGGAATCCTGGCAACGCCCAGTTGTTCCGACCAATCGTGGTCGAAGAGCTCTTGAACGGTGGCGCGTCGTATCACCCGACGCGACCGACCGTGCTCCGCGAACTGGGCGGGAATCGTTCCAACTGGGCTTCTGGGCGGGAATCGTCTCGGATTCCGGGACGATTCCCGCCCAGATACGAATCCCGCCGCCGCCTACGGCGGCGGCCACTCGTC
>JBIOUO010000494.1:0-2852 GCA_044867195.1 Ilumatobacteraceae bacterium | reverse complement strand
CGAATGGAAAGATCTTGTCGTCCGCGACGCGGCTGATCACGCCAACGCCATTGACCCTCGCAAATTACTCCCGTCGTCGAGGTAGCCGCTGACAGCCGCCAGCAGGGCGTCGATCGTCGGGTGGATCCCGACGCTCACGCCGCTCGGGATGCGGTCACGGGTGACGCCGAGCAGCTCGGCGAACGAGCGGCCCTCGGCGCGCAGCTCGGCGTCGAGCACCGCCATCTCCACCGCCGCTTTGGCCATCGGGTGGCCGCGCACTGGCGCCAGGACCGTCGCCACGTCCGCCGCAGAGAGGTCGTCGACCGCGGCCAGCCGCGGCGCGAGCACCGACCTGATGGCGAGCGCGGCGCCGTCGACGTACTCGGCCGAGTAGGTCGGCTCGTCACCGGCGACGCACTCGCCCCAGCCCTCGGTGACCACCCCGCCGCGCTCGACCTCGGCCCGCACGAGCAGGATCCGCCGGCTGGTCTGGATGCCGAAGCTGGTCCGGAACGGGGCCACCAGCGGGAGCTGGATCTCACGGAGCTCGCACAGCCTCGCCGTCACGACGGCTCACCGGCCACCAGGACGTACTCGCCGTCGGCCGTGAAGTCGGACACCATCGCCCCCGCGGCGAGTGGCTCGCCGAGCTCGCGGCGCAGGCGGTGGCGCCACTCAGTCGCCGCCGCCTGGTCGGTGCGCCGGAGCACGACGATGTCCTCCGGCGTCGCCACGAGCGTCGACGGCCGCTCACCCGCAGCGGGAGACGGGCGGGCCAGGGACTCGTCGACGGCCCACGCGACGAGCAGCCGGTCGGTCTCGTCGCCGGCGTTGACGGCGTCGCCCAGCGGCCCATAGAAGTCGACGAGGTACTCGTGGAGCCGGGCGCCAAGCACGGTGATGTTGAACCAGGCGTTGCGGCGCACGAGCGGATCGAACGTCCACGTGACCCATGCGAGGTCGCGCTGTGCCGCCCAATCCCGCTGGTGCCGCTTCAGCGCCCGCCCGAGGCCGGTGTGGCGGACTCCCGGCAGGATGCCGGTGATATGGCTGTGCAGCGACGGCCGCCCGAGATGGCGACCGAGGAAGCCGAGCGAGCCGCCCACCACCTGCTCGGCGGCGTAGGCCGCGGCGACGTAGCCGCCGGCGTACTGGATCGCCCGCGCCAGCTCGACGTTGACGAGCGGAGTCGCTGTACCCCACACCTGGTTGAACACCGTGATCACGCGGCGCAGCTCGGCGGGGTCGTCGAGGATGCGGATGTCCACATCCGTCGTGCCGTGATCCCCTGCCTCGCTCATCGTCGATACGACCTGGCTGCTCGATACACGCATCGCACAGCCAGAGCTTGGCGCAATTGCGGGGCCACGTCGTCCGCGAACTCCTCGCGGTAGACGGCGTCGGTCGACAGCAGGACGGTGAAGTACATCGCGCTGAACGCGCCGAGGAACGCGGCGACGCGGATCAGCGGATCGGTGACGACGAGCGTCCGCCCGCCGATGTCCCAGTGCGCGAGCACGTGGACCTGTCCCGTCGTCGTCCACGCCGCGGTGGTCGGCTCGCTCACGGCGAGGAAGCCGAAGAGGATGAAGAACCCGGTCAGCCCGAGTCCGACGAGCGTGATCTGGATCGCCTGGGAGAAGATCGTGAGCAGCCCGATGTTGACGCGCTGGCGCACCGTTGGGCGGTCTGCGGGTGGCACGTCGGCGGGCGTGATGGCGAGGTGGACGAGGACGGCGGTCGCCGGCGTGCCTGCCGCCAGGTCGCCGACCTCCCGCCACGACTCGAAGCGGGCGAGCTCGCGCATCAGCGGCGGGATGCGCGTCAGCACGAACGTCGCGCCGAGCACGAAGAACACCCCCAGCACGGCCACGAACACGATCCCCGTCAGCGTGCCGGCGACCTGCCACACCTCGGCGTTGATGAAGAGGAACGCGGTGAACAGCAGGAGCAGCGGCAGCGCCCGCGCCAGCACGTTGAGCAGCACGCCGAGCTGGGCCCGGGTCCGCTGCCAGGCCCAGGCGAGCAGGGCCGGGACTCCGTAGCTCGTGACCGCCCACAGCACGGCGAGGATGAGCATCGCGGTGAGCACCGTCTGCAGCGCGTCGCCGACCTGACCGACGACGAGCGACGGCACGGCCGGGACGAACACGAACACCGCCAGCTCGACGCCGCCGATGTTGTGCGGGCGGTCGAACCACGGGCGATGGCGGGCGACGTTGGCGACGATCCATGTCACCACGGCGACGGCCAGGACGAACGCGGCGACGGCGAGGTTCTCGGCTGCGCTCCACCGCTGCAGGTCGAGCGCGTTGAGCCCGAGGAGGAGGTAGGCGACGACGAGCAGTGGGAGCGCCCGGCCCCAGATCGCGCTGGCGGTGTCCCGGCGCTCGACGAAGTGCGGCAGCCCGCGGTCAACGAACCACCGCTCGATGCCCGCCACCGCCTCGTCGCCCGCCTCGTCGTCGCCCGGGTCCGGCACGCCGCCCGACCGTACCGGCGCGACAGCCATTGGAGTGTTTCCGCCAATGGAGTGTTACGCCGGGGGCATACCCCGAGGAAACACTCCGACGGCGGAAACACTCCAACGGGGATCTCGTTGGCGTCGGGTGGCTGGGAACGGTAGGCATGGCGGGCATGGCGCGCATCCTGGTCACCGAACCGATCGCCGAGGGCGGGCTCGACCGCCTCCGTGCCGCCGGACACGACGTCGACGTGCGCCTCGACCTCTCGCCCGACGAGTTGCGCTCGGCCGTCCCCGGCGCCCAGGCGATCATCATCCGCTCGGCGACGACGGTGACCGACGACGTGCTCGCCGCCGGCAGCGACCTGCTCGTCGTCGGGCGCGCCGGCATCGGCCTCGACAACGT
>JBIOUO010000493.1:0-7362 GCA_044867195.1 Ilumatobacteraceae bacterium | reverse complement strand
GTGCGTCTTGACGAACACGCGGCGCCCGTCGGCGAGATCGACGCGGTACGAGATCGCCACGTCACCACCGTGAACCCGCTCGGCGTCTCTCACCGATGAGCCGAGGGCGCGCTCGACGGACGAAGCGAGCTCGGGATCCATGCTGGAAGTCTTGCCAGTTCTGGGCGCGCCGGTCCGGCGGGCGTACGCTGGGAGGGCCTGAGGGAGACGAAGTGGACGATCGCGCCCGACTGACCGTCGCTGCACCGTCGATGACGCCGCAGGAGCAGCGGGTGGTGGCAATGGTGGCCAGTGGGCTGTCCAACAAGGCGATCGCCCGCCAGCTGGCGATCAGCATCAAGACGGTCGAGTTCCACCTCAGCAACGTGTACCGCAAGGTCGGCGTCGGGTCGCGGGGCGAGCTGGCGGCCTGGGTGAGTGAGCGCTGGCGAGGATCGGACGCACGGAGGCCGCTCGTCGACGAGGCGTCAGATGAGCCACGCCTCGCGGTCGGCGGGTGCGACGACGTGGTCGCTGGCACTCCGTTCGTCGGGCGCGAGCACGAGCAGGAGCTGCTGCGCTCCGTGCTGGCGTCGCCGGCACGGTTGGTGACCGTCGTCGGTGCCGCTGGCATGGGTAAGACGCGCCTGGCCCGCCGCGTAGCCACCGAGTTCGGGAAGCGCTTCGCGGGCGGGGCGTGGTTCGTCGAGCTGGCTCCGGTGGCCACCGCAGCATCGGTGGCCGACGTCGTGCTGCGCGGCATCGGCGGGCGCCGGGCGGCATCCCGCACGACCGCTGCGGCGATCGCCGAGCGCTGCCAGCAGAACCCGCCGCTCGTCGTGCTCGACAACTGCGAGCACGTGCGGTCCGCCGCCGCGGACGTCGCGACAGTGGTGGTCGCCGCCGGCGGCGTGGTGCTGGCGACAAGCCGGGAGCCGTTGCGCGTGCCCGGAGAGCGATTGGTGCCGCTGCCGCCCTTGGCGGACGCCGCAGCGGTCGAGCTGTTCACCAACCATGCGACCGGGACCGACCCATCGTTCCGACTCCACCCCGGCAATCGCGAGGCGGTTCTCCAGATCTGCCGCCGCCTGGACGGCATGCCGCTGGCCATCGAGCTGGCGGCATCACGCGTGCGGGCGCTGCGCGTCGCCGAGATCCTGGCGCGCCTCGACGCCCGCTTCCGCCTCCTGCGCACTGAGGCCGAGCATCGCGACCCGCGCCAGCGCACGTTGCTCGGCGCGGTGCAGTGGTCGTACGACTTGCTGGCACCCGCCGAACGCCAGCTGTTCTGCCGCCTCTCGACGTTCGCCGGCGGATTCGATCTCGTCGGCGCCGACACCGTGGCCGCGGCCGACGGCACCGACGAGCTGGACACCGTGGAGGTGCTCGATGGCCTCGTCGCCCGCTCGATGATCGTCGCCGAGGTCGAAGGTCCCGTGGCGCGGTTCCGATTGCTGGAGACGTTGCGGCAGTTCGGCGCAGCACAGCTCACTGCCGACGAGGAGCGCGAGCTGCGGTCGCGTCACGCTCGGCACTACGTCACCGTGGCTGAGCACGCCAGGCGAGTCGTGAGCACCCAACACACCGCGGCTGCCTGCCGCACGTTCGAGTTGGAGTGGGACAACCTGCGGCACGCGTTCGAGTGGACCCACGCGACTGGTGCTATCGACTGGGCTTTGCGCCTCGTGCTGGCGTGCGACTCGTACGCCTCGCCGGCGGACCGCCTGGAACTGCTCGACTGGGCGGAGCGGGCGATCATCGCCGACGGAGCCGCAGACCACGACCTCTGGCCGGCCGTCGCTGGCGTCTGCAGCCGGTTCCGCCTGTTCACCGGCGATGTCGCGGGTGCCCGAGCGCTGGCGACAGCGGCGCTCGATGTGGAGCGCGCCCGCGGGTGCGGTCACAGCTTCGCGTGCGCCGAAGCCGCGTGGGTGGTCCACTGGACCACTGGTGAGACGGCGCGGGCGGCCGCGTTCGTGCCCTGCCTCGAGGCGATCGCCGCGGCCAGCAACGACCCGGTCGAACGGGGACACGTTCGATACATCCACATCCTCTCCCGGCTGCTTGCCGACGGCGACGAGCCGGCGAGCGTCCGGCCGCTGGCGGAGGAGGCGCTGCGCTCGGCCCGCCGCTCTGGCAACCCCCACGAGCTCGCCCTCGCCTACATCGGCCTGCTGGCCACCGAGAGCAAGTGCGGCGGCGGGCAGACCGGGGAGTTGTACGAGGAGGTCTGCCGGTGGGCGGCCGAGGCAGGCAACGTCGACCTCGCCAACTCTGCCGCCCTGTGGATCGCCGCGTTTCCTGCCGACCGCGGTCCGAGAGCGTCGCTCGTGGCCCTCCACGCCGCGCTGGTCCACGTTCGCCAGCACGGCGTGTTCCACAACCTCGAACTGTCGATCTACACGCTGCTGCAACGGCTCGTGCAGGCCGGACGGTTCGAGTCGGCGGCCGTCCTCGTCGGGGGTCTCGAGGCCCTCGAGACTGCAGCCCTGGACGATCAGGAGGCGGTGGCGAGCACCATGCGGGCGGCAGCCAATGCCCTCGGCCCGCGGTCGGACGAGCTCGTCGACGACGGACGCCGGCTGACCAAGCGGGACCTCCTCGCCCTCGCCATCGACGAGGTTGAACAGCTCTTGGTGTCCCATGAATCGGTGCCCGGCGACGTCGTCGCGCCCTCGGGTATTCCCTAGTTTCGCCGATCGCGACTGCCTCCTACGTTCGAGACGCACCACGTCGCAGGGCGGGTGCCCGGTGCACGAGGAATGGAGGAGACATGCGAAAGCTGTTGCTGCTGGCCGCGTCGATGCTCGGAGTGCAAGCGCTTGCACCTCCGGCACGGGTGGCTGCGGCGCCCGTTCTGGCGACGGGCACGTACGTCATCACCAGCGTGTTGTCCGTGGAGCTCGTTCCAGCAGGCCAGCAGTGCGTGGCGTACGTCGAGGACATCATCACGCTCACCGGCTCCCTCGCCGGCACATCGAACACGGTCAGCCCGGGCGAGGTGCGCCTCTTCGCCACCTGCGACGAGGTAACGGCTGCCAACTTCAGCGGAATTCGTAGCAACTTCCACGCCGTTGAGCATCTGGTACTCGAGGACGGCACCGAGGCGTCACTGGTGTCGGTGGGCAGAACGGACGCTGATGGGAACTTCCAGGGCACGAGCACACTGCGCGGTGGTCTGCACGGAGTGCTCCACACAGCCGGAGTTTCGGGAGAAGCTGGCACCTACGAGGGCCTCGTGATCCGAGCATGAACTCGGGAACTCGGCTCGCACACCTTTCGTTCAAGGCAGGTCGATGAGCAGGGCGATCGTCTCTCGCACCTGCGTCAGCACGGCAGGCCCGACGTTGCCACGAACTCCAAGTATCCGGCGTGGCGACACAGCCCGGATGTGCTGACACTGGGCTGCGGAGACGACTTCGAGGCCGTTCGCCTCATCCGGCTCGATGAGGATCTCGGAGTAGAAGTGACGAATCGTGGTCGTCAGCGGGACCACCTGGACAACTGAAGGGCCGGCGTCGAGGACGCGCTGAGCCGTCACGAGAACCGCTGGGTGACGGAAGCCTGCTTCGCGCCCCTCCGGCATGCCGAGCTCGACATCGACAACGTCACCCGAGCTCGGCATCGAGCCAGGCGGCTTCCTCGTCGCCCAACGGTGCGGCCAGCTCGGCGCCCACACGATCCTGCCGGAGCGCACGGACGGCCAACGACACGGTGTTCCCCACCGTCGTGTTCAGCTCGGCGGCGAGACGCTTTAGCTCTTCGTGGGTGGCGGCGTCGATCCGCACACTCGTGCTGTGCATGCAGATCAGCATACGCGGGCGAGTCGGAACCGCCAGCAACGGTCCCGCGGCGCGGCTGCCAGACTGGGGTTGCCCGCCGAGGCGCGGTGCGGACGACCGATGAGTTCCGGTCGTCGCGTGCGTCCGTCCTCCTGAGCACCTCACGAGGAGAGCGATGACAGCCCACACCATCCCCGAACTGGCCATCGAGGCCGAGGGCCTGGTCAAGGTCTTCGGCGAGACGACGGCCGTGGACGGCATCGACCTTGCCGTCCGCACCGGCACGGTCTATGGCGTGCTCGGGCCCAACGGCGCGGGCAAGACCACCACCATCCGCATGCTGGCCACGCTGCTGCACCCCGACGCAGGAACGGCCCGCGTCCTGGGCTACGACATCGTCCGCCAGGCCGCCGCGGTCCGCGGCCGGATGAGCCTGACCGGCCAGTTCGCGTCGGTGGACGAGGAGCTCAACGGCCGTGAGAACCTGCTGCTGCTCGGCCGCCTGCTCGGGCTCGCCAAACGGCCCGCCAGGGCGCGGGCCGACGACCTGCTCGATGCGTTCGGCCTCGCCGACGCCGCCGACAAGCTGGTGCGCGACTACTCCGGCGGCATGCGCCGGCGCCTCGACATCGCCGCCAGCATCGTCGTCACGCCGGACCTGCTGTTCCTCGACGAGCCGACGACCGGACTCGACCCGCGCAGCCGCAACCAGGTCTGGGACATCGTCCGGGTGCTGGTCGCAGAGGGCGCGACGGTGCTGCTGACCACGCAGTATCTCGACGAGGCCGACCAACTGGCCGACCGCCTGGCGATCATCGACCACGGGCGGGTCATCGCCGAGGGCACGCGTAGTGAGCTGAAGGCGTCGGTCGGCGCCGGCTCGCTGCACGTGCGGGTGCACGACATCGCCCGGCGCGACGCTGCCCAGCGCGTGCTCGCCTCGGTCCTCGGCGCGGACGTGCTGCTGGAGTCCGATCCGGCCGCGCTGACCGCGGCCAACGTCGACGCGTCCCGAGCCGCCCGTGCGCTCGGCGAGCTCGACGCCGCCGGCATCGACGTCGCCGAGCTGGCCCTCGGCCAACCGAGTTTGGACGAAGTGTTCCTGGCGCTGACCGGCCACGTGGCGGCGTGAGCAAGCGCAGCGAGCTCACGGTGTCGATCTGGGCGCGGAGCGTGCCCGCAGTTGGCAGTGTGCGCGCCCAGATTGCGGTTTGGCAGGAAACGCGCCCAGAAGGCTGCCGAGGAGGTGCGCCGTGACGATGACCACGACGGCTGACGCCGTCATCACCGAGGATGCGCTGCGCGCGGCGCTGACCGACCGTCGCCGCCCGCCACAGCCGTCGCGGCTGTCCGCCTCGCTGTCGTTCGGGTGGCGGGCGCTGCTGAAGATCAAGCACGTCCCGTTGCAGCTGTTCGACGTGACCGCGTTCCCGATCATGTTCACGCTGCTCTACACGTACCTGTTCGGCGGCGCGCTGGCCGGCTCGCCCCGCGCCTACCTGCAGCAGTTGCTGCCGGCAATCGTCGTGATGAACGTCACCTGGATCACGATGTACACCGGGCAAGCGCTGAAGATGGACATCTCCAAGGGGGTGTTCGACCGCTTCCGGTCGCTGCCGATCTGGCGCCCGGCGGTGCTCGTCGGGATGCTGCTCGCCGACACGGTGCGCTACTCGATCGCCGCGGCCGTGATGCTCTCGCTCGGCCTCGCGCTCGGGTTCCGACCTGACGGCGGCCCGCTCGGCGTCCTCGCCGCGGTCGCCCTGCTGCTGGTGTTCGCGTTCTGTCTGTCGTGGGTGTGGACGACGGTCGCGTTCCATGTCCCGACGCCGGAGTCGGTGATGACCGTCAGCATGACGATCCTGTTCCCGCTGACGTTCGCCAGCAACGTGTTCGTCGACCCGGCGACGATGCCCGGCTGGGTCCAGGTGTTCGTCGACAACAACCCGGTCAGCCACCTCGCCACGGCGTCGAGGAGCCTGATGGGCGGCGATGTCGACGCCGGCGCGATCGCCTGGGTCGTGGTGTGGTCCGCTGGCCTGCTGGCGGTGTTCGCGCCGCTGACGATGCGCGAGTACAACAAGACGTGACAGGGGCGGCAGCCGAACTGTGAGCGCAGCGGGCGGATCTCCGTCCGTGGCGCTCACAGATCGCGGTGTCAGGCGGGGTCGGGGACCGGGACGACCGACTCCTGCTCGGCTGCCGTGTTGCGAGCGACGATCGCTCGCGCCGCCTCGGTGGTGCTGAGATTGCGCGGCTGGTGCGGCACGCCTGCCGGGATGAACAGGAAGTCGCCCGCCTCGTTCACGGTGGTGTGCTGCAGCCGCTCGCCGTAGCGCGTCTCGACGCGGCCCGACACCAGGTAGATCGCCGTCTCGAAGCCGTCGTGGTAGTGCGCCTCGGCGGTGGCGCCGGGCGGGATGACGACCATGTTCATCCCGATCGCGGTCGATCCGGCGGTGGCGGCGGAAATCCCGACGAACGCCGGGAGCCGTTGCAGCGTCTCGACCGGCTCGGCCGGGCGGATGGTGATGATCTCTTCGGAACTCACGGCGCGATCTTGCTCGGGGCAGTGCAGGTCAGGCGAGCGAGATCCCCTACGGTGGGCGCGAGCCGATTGCAGGGGCCGAGTGCAAGGGGGTCAGGATGGCTGACAAGCCGGGGCCGGTGTTGGTGACGGGGGCCAACTCGGGCATCGGGCTGGCGACGGCGTTGCTGCTCGCCCGCCGCGGGTGGGAGACGTGGGGCACGGTGCGTTCGAAGGCGAAGGCGAAGACGCTCACCGACGCGGCGACGGAGGCCAAGGTCGCCGACCGCGTCGAGCCGGTGGTGCTCGACGTCTCCGACGACAAGGCGGTCGTGCGCCGCTGGGGTGAGCTGCCCGCCTTCTACGCCGTCGTCAACAACGCCGGCTACTCCGAGCTCGGCGCCGTCGAGGAGGTGTCCGCCGACGACGCGCGCAAGCAGCTCGACGTCAACCTCATCGCTCCCGCCGTGGTCTCGTCGTGCGCCTTGCCGGCGATGCGCGAGCGGGGCTCGGGGCGGATCGTGATGGTCTCGTCGATCCTCGGGCGGGTGGCGATCACGCCGCTCAACGGTTGGTACCACGCCTCCAAGTTCGCCCTCGAGGCGCTGTCGGACGTGCTGCGGATGGAGGTCGCTGGCTTCGGCGTCAAGGTGTCGATCGTCGAACCCGGCTTCTTCAGCACGGGCATCGGCCCCGACGCCAAGGAGCGGGCCAGCGCCCGCGTCGAGGTCGAGGACTCGCCCTACCGCACCGCGTACCAGCGCACGGCCTCGTCGATGGACGCCATCGAGCGGGTCGCCCCGCCACCTGACGCCGTCGCCCAGGTGATCTTGTCGGCGATCCAGAGCGCCCGCCCGCTGCGGCGCTACCTCGTCGGGGCCGACGCGCTCGGCCTCGCCACGACCCACCCGCTGATCCCGCGGGCGTTGACCGACGCCGCCACCCGCCTGCTCACCGGCCTCGGCGGCCCGCCCAGCACATTCACGTGACGACGGCATAGCATCGACCTTCGAGAGAAGGTGCGATGGCCATCGCGTGGATCGTCGTCGGTGTGCTCCTGTTGGCCGTGGAGTT
>JBIOUO010000492.1:0-6701 GCA_044867195.1 Ilumatobacteraceae bacterium | reverse complement strand
CTCGGACGATGATCGAGTTCGGTGGCCAGGCCCCGGTCCCGTGCGCCGAGAACCTTAGCGAGCGTGCCTCAGACCGCCCAGCCTGGTGCGCGGTGCGTTGGCCCGCTGCTGCCTGTGGACCTGGCCCAACCGACGGCCACAATGGGTGCCGTGGTAACGGAGACCGACCGACCGGCGGCCGCCGCGATCGGATCGCCGATCCGCGCCCCGCGGCTGCGCTCGCCGTTGGCCCGAGCCGTCGTGCCGGTCGCCGGCGGCGCCGCGGTGATCGCCCTGATCCTGCTCGCGACGTGGGGCATCGCCGCCCTCATCTCCGGTGGCGGCGCCGACACCACCAGCCACCTCGCGCCGGCGACGTTCTCGATGGGCAGCGCCGCGGCGCGGGCTGAATCGATCGCCGAGGGCGGCCCGCTCGTGCTCGCCGACCTGCACACCACGCGGGGCGATCGCACGCTGGTCGTTGATCACGTCGGCGACGACCCGACCGCCGGCTGGCGGCTCTACTGGGGCTACCCCGCCGACCGCGATGCGACCTGCCCGGTCACTCAGGTGCGGGGGACTGCGACGTTCGTCGATTGCGACGGCCGCCGGCTCGACGTCACCGAGCTCGCCCTGCCACCACGGGGCGTGGTTCCGGTGGTCGAGAACCACGAGCGGCTGGTGATCGATCTCCGCCCGGTGACGACCGGTGCGGCCTCATGACGGTTAGGTGACCGTGATGTTGCAGCGCGCAAGCGTCGAGTAGTGTGCGCGGCCATGTTGGGTGGAGGGGGAACGGGTCGTCCGTCGCGGCGTCGCTGGATCGTCGGGATCGCGCTCACCGGGGTGGTGGTCGCGCCAGGTGCGGCGAGCGCCCAGGTGCCTCCGTCGGACCCGGCGGCCAGTACGACTGAGGCGCCGACCACCACGGAGGCGCCGACGACCGCACCGCCAGACACCGCTGCCCCGGCGCCCCCACCGGCCCCAGCGATCGCCGCCGACCCGGCGCCCGCCGCGCCGGCTGCACCCGATGGGACGCCGCTGCCTCGCGGCGGGTGCACCGTCTCGGGTGTCGTCCAGCTGGGTACGACGGGTGCCGACTCGATGTGCGTCGAGCGGGTGCTCGCCGGACTCGGCTACCAGTTCGCCGGGCCGGACATGTTCTTCGGCGTCGACAGCGTCAACTCGCTCAAGGCATACCAGCGGACGCAACGCCTGCTGGCCAACGGGATCCTCGGGGCGGCCACCGGGCGCAGCCTGCGCGTATGGCCGGGCTCGAACCCGCTGCCCGCTGCCGCCGCGGCGCCCGGTGCGGCGATCGACGGGACACCGCTGCCGATCGGTGGATGCACGGTGTCAGGCGCCGTCCGGCTGAACACGCGCGGGCCCGACGCGATCTGCGCCGAGCGCGTCCTCGCCGGGCTCGGCTACCAGTTCCCCGGACCCGACGACCTGTTCGGCATCGACAGCGTCAACTCGGTCAAGGCGTTCCAGCGCGGCAAGCGGGTGCGCGCCGACGGCGTGATCGGCGCCGCAACGGGCCGCCTGCTCGGCATCTGGCCCGGCTCTCCCCCAGCCTCGGCGGCCCCGGCCGCGGAACCGGCTGCGGCACCCGCTGCGGCGCCGGAGCCGGAACCGGCGGTCGCCGGCGCGTCGGGCCTGCCCGCCAACTCCGGATCCGGGCGGCGGGTCGTCTACTCCCGCGCCCAGCAGCGGATCTGGGCGGTGGAGGCCGACGGCACCGTGGTCAAGACCCACCGCGTCTCCGGCCGCACCCGCGAACCCTACGCCGGTACGTACCACGTCTACTCGCGCTCGATGTACACGTACTCGACGGCCAACCCGGCGATCAAGTGGCGGTACATGGTGCGCTTCGCCTATGGGCCCGGCGGCGGCCGGATCGGCTTCCACGAGATCCCGACCAAGAACGGCGCCCCGCTGCAGTCGTCGGCCCAGCTTGGCCAAGCGCTGTCCGGCGGTTGCGTCCGCCAGTCGACCGCCGACGCGATCTGGATGTGGAACTGGGCCGGCATCGGGACCAAGGTGGTGGTGCTCTAGCTCCCGCCCGGATTTCAGCGCGCCGGCGCGGTCGCCGCGACAAGGCGGCTGGCGAACAGCTCGCTGTGGCGGTCGAGCTTCGAGCGGCTGAGGGCGAGGCCGCCGACGACCTGGGCACCGGTCGCTTGCATCGCCGCGGTCAGCTTGTCCAGGCTCTTGCCGGGGTTGAGGGCGAACGTGCAGAACACGGCTGCCTGCTTGCCGCGCATCGCCGGCAGGTTGGAGATCGTCGACAGCGCCCACGGCGTCTGGCCGACGACGAACAGGCCGTGGACCCACGTGCCGACGAGGACCATGTCGGCCTCCTGGATGGCCGCGTAGTCCGGGTCGCGCAGGCGGTTGAGACCGGTGATCGTCCAGCCCTCCTGGCGCAGGTCGTTGGCGATCAGCTCGCCTGCCTTCCACGTGTTCCCGGTCAGGCTCTCGACGAGCAAGGCGGCCTTCATCGCCACGATTCAAGCACGCAGCCGCTCCCCCATCCGAGTACGCGGCAGATACTCGGATGGTGTCAGAGCTTGCGCAGCGGGGCCCACGCCAGGGCGAGGTGCTTGGTGCCGACACCGGCGAAGTTGATCGTCGCCTCGGCGGACTCGCCGCGCCCGTGGAGGTCGATGATGACGCCTTCGCCGAACGACGGGTGCTCGACGTCGTCGCCGACGCGCAGCCCGAGCTCGTGGGCGTCGCTGGGCACCGGCGCCCGGTTGGCGGCGGCGAGCGCGGCGTCGACCACCCGCTCGCGGTGGGCGTCGCGGCGGCGGCCCTCGTCGACCGAGCCGTCGACCGAGCCGTGGACTGATTTGGTGTCGCGCCGCCGGCGGTACGGGGGCGGCGCACCCCAGTCCGAGCGCGGCCGCAGGCTCTGGCGGCCGTAGGCGGAGCGCCCCGTGACGTTGCCCTGCGACTCGACCAGCTCGGGCGGGATCTCCTCCAGGAACCGCGACGGCGGGTTGTACTGGGTGGACCCGAACAGGCTGCGGCTCCAGGCGTGGGTGACGTACAGCCGCTCCCGCGCCCGCGTGATGCCGACGTACGCCAGCCGGCGCTCCTCCTCCAGCTCGTCGGGCTCGGTGAGAGCGCGAGTGTGCGGGAACACGCCCTCTTCGGCGCCGATCAGGAAGACGGTGGGGAACTCGAGGCCCTTCGCCGAGTGCAACGTCATCAGCACGACCTGGTCGTCGTCGGGGATATCGTCGGTGTCGGCGACCAGCGAGACCTGCTCGAGGAACTCGTCGATCCGCGTGAACTCGCGCGCTGAGCCGACGAGCTCGGCGAGGTTCTCGATGCGCCCGGCGGACTCGACGGTGTTCTCAGCCTCCAGCTCGGCGAGGTAGCCGGAGCGTTCGAGGGCCAGCTGGAGCAGCTTGGCCGGGCCGATCGCGTCGACCTCGTCCGCGCCAGCAGGATCGGCGGTCTGGCCGGGTTCGGCGGCGAGGGCGCCGACCTCGTCGAGCAGGCTGACGAACGACTCGATGCCCCGGATCGCCGGACCGGTGACGCCGGCTTCGACTGCGTGGCGCAGTGCGTCGAGGAACCCGATGCCCTCCGCCGCGGCATAGGCGTCGAGGCGGGCGATGCTGGCGTCGCCGACCCCGCGCTTGGGCACGTTGAGCACCCGCTTGACGCTGACCTCGTCGGCCGGGTTGACGACCGCCCGCAGGTACGCCAGCGCATCCTTCACCTCCCGCCGGTCGTAGAAGCGGGTCCCGCCGACGACCTTGTACGGTACGCCGAGACGCATCATCGCCTCCTCGACGATCCGGCTCTGGGCGTTCGTGCGATACAGGACGGCGAGCTCGCGCCAGTCGAGGCCATGATCGTCGTGCAACTGGCGAGCCGTCGACGCGACGAACGTCGCCTCGTCGCCTTCGTCTTCGGCGTGGTAGCGGATGATGCGCTGCCCACTGCCGGCGTCGGTCCACAGGTTCTTCGGCTTGCGGGCGACGTTGTTGGAGATGACCGCGTTGGCCGCGTCGAGGATCGTCTGGGTGCTGCGGTAGTTCTGGTCGAGGACGACGGTCGTCACGTCGGGAAAGGCGTCCTCGAACTGCATGATGTTGCGGTAGTCGGCACCGCGGAACCGGTACACCGACTGGTCGGTGTCGCCGACGACCGTGACGTTCTGGTGGCTGCCGGCGAGGAGCAGGACGATCTCGTTCTGAGCCTGGTTGGTGTCCTGGTACTCGTCGACCAGGATGTGCTCGAAGCGCTGGCGGTAGAGCTCGAGCACGTCCGGGTGCTCGCGCAGCAGCCGCACGGTGTTGACGAGCAGGTCGTCGAAGTCCATCGCCCCGGCCTTGTGCAGCCGGGACTGGTACTCGCGGTACACGTCGGCGTGCTTGCGGTCGTAGATGTGCTGGGCCTGGGCGGCCGCGTGCTCGGGGTCGAGCAGCTCGTTCTTCCACCGGCTGATCGCGCCATGCACGCCCCGCGGGGGGAAGCGCTTGGCATCGAGGTGCAGGTCGCGGATGACGTAGCCGGTGAGCCGGACGGCGTCCGCCTGGTCGTAGATCGAGAACTGCCGGGGGTACCCGAGGCGGTCGGCGTTGGCCCGCAGGATGCGCACGCACGCGGCGTGGAACGTGCTCACCCACATCGCCCGGGCGATCGGCCCGACGAGCGCGGCGACGCGCTGGCGCATCTCGCCGGCGGCCTTGTTGGTGAACGTGATGGCGAGGATGCGCGACGGCGACACGCCCTCGTGGACGAGGTGGGCGATGCGATGGGTGAGGACGCGGGTCTTGCCGGAGCCGGCGCCAGCGACGACGAGCAGTGGGCCGCCGCGATGGACGACCGCGTCGAGCTGGTCGGGATTCAGGCCGTCGGTCGGCGCACCGGCGAACGGGTCGTCGGCGGGCAGGGTCGGGGTGGGTGTGTGCCCGGCGGGCGGTGCATCCGGCATGGCGAGCCCATCCTACGGAGGGGGTGCGCGCCAGCCGGGGAGGGGGGCCTACCGGACGACGGCGACCGGGCAGTGGGCGTGGGCCAGCACTTCGAGCGTCGTCGACCCGACGATCAGCTCGACGAGGGCGGACCGGCCACGCGTGCCCACGACGACCAGGTCGGCGTCCCGCGACGCCTCGATCAAGGCGAACGCACCGGTGCCGGCGGCGACGACCGGTACGATCTGCGCCCCGCTGGGCGCCGTTCCGGTGCCATCGGTCGCTGCCTCCACGGCGTGGCGCAGCCGGGCGTCGTCCTCGACCACCGCGTCGTCCGACTCGAGACCCGGCTCGCGGATCGGGCCGGCGGCGACGCCCGGCACGAAGTCGGCATGCGACACCTCCACCAGCTCGACACCGGGCAGGCCCAGCGCCCAGCGCAGGGCGGCGACGGAGCGGGCGTCGACATCGTCGTCGCGGTCGCCGGCGTCGATGCCGACCACGACGCGGCGGACCGGGACGCGGCACTCACCGCGCACGACGACGACCGGGTGGTGGCTGTGGTGCACGACGTGGTGGGCCGTGGAGCCGGCGAGCAGCGAGGCCTTCCCGGAGCCGCCGTGACCGACGACCACGACGGCGTCGTCACCGAGTTGCCGGCCGAGTTGCTCGCCGACCTGAACCAGCACACGCCCCGGTGCGCCTTCCACGACCCGCCCGTCGAGGCGTTCGTCGTCGTAGGCGCCAAGCGTGGCTTCCAGGTACTGGCGGGCGGTCGACTCGCCGTCGCCGGCGTCCACGGTCAAGCCGGTCTCGTACCCCGTCACGGCGGAGAGGTCCCAGGCGTGGACGACGACGATCGGCTCGCCGGGCACCGCCACTGCACGCGCCCAGTCGAGCGGTTCGCGCGAGTGCTCGGTCCCGCCCAGTCCCACGATGTAGGTGGTCATCGACCTCGACCCTGCCACATCGCGGCGCCCCGCTCTGCTCAGCGGCCGAGCCGATCGGGCATCGTGCCGCGCTGACCGTCGTGGCGGCTCGTCCTCCGAGCTGCTGGTCGCCGCACTCGTCGGCGTCGTGTCGATTCGAGAGCGATCGCCATCGGCGCTCGCTCTCAGCTGGATGGCGGGACGGCCGGCGCCGGTGCGGGAGAGGTCCGCGGTGGCGTGGGAGGCGCTGCCGGCGGTGGGAGCGGCGCCACAGTGGAGTCGTCGCCGGCCGTGACGAGCGGCAGGCGGAAGCCGACGGTGGCGCCACCGCCCGGTCGTGGCCCGGCGTCGACGCTGCCACCGGCACGCTCGACGATCTCCCGCACGATCGACAGCCCGAGGCCCGAACCGGGCAGTGCGCGCGCGTCCTCGGCCCGGTAGAAACGGTCGAACACGTGGCCAGCGTCATCCGTCGCGATGCCCGGGCCGCGGTCGTTGACCATCAAGCGACCGCCGACGACCACGACCTCGATCGGATCGCCGGTCGGATCGAACTTGGCGGCGTTGTCGAGCAGGTTGGAGATCGCCCGCTCCAACGCCGGGGGTGACATCTCGACGAGCGAGTCGTCGGCGAGCACCGTGATCGATCGCCCGTGCCGGCGCTGCGCGCGGGTGGCTACGCCGCGTGCCATGTCGCCGAGGCTGACCACCTCCGGCGGCATGCCGTCGGTCGACCCGCGGGCGAGGGCGACGACCTCCTCGACGAGCGCGACGAGCTCCTCCGTCTCGGCGTGCAGGTCGTCGATGATCTGCGCCCGCGTCTGCGGATCGAGGTCCGGATGGCGGCGCAGCACGG
>JBIOUO010000491.1:0-2586 GCA_044867195.1 Ilumatobacteraceae bacterium | reverse complement strand
GCACTGGCGTCCTCGTCTACCTGCGCGGCCACGAGGGCCGCGGGTTGGGCGTCGCGCACACGCTCGACGGTGCCCGCAACGTCGACCCGGCGATCGAGTCGGCGATCCCGGCCGACAGCCGCGAGTATGGTGTCGGCGCCCAGATCCTCGCCGACCTCGGGATCACGCGCATGCGGCTGATGACGAACAACCCCGCTCGCTACGGCGGACTCGAGGGGTTCGGCCTCGAGATCGTCGAGCGCGTCGCCCTCGACATCGCCCCTGCCCGGATCACAGGCTGATGGCCGACGACCACAGCGACGAGGCGGCGCCCGCACCCGTGCTCGACGGGACGGGGTTGCGGGTCGCGATCGTCGCCGCCCGCTTCAACAGCCGGATCACGATGCGCTTGCTGACCGGGGCGCGGCGTGGCCTCGCCGAGGCCGGCGTCCGTGACGACGACGTGCACGTCACGTGGGTGCCCGGAGCCTTCGAGATCCCGCTCGCCGCGCGTGCCGTCGCCGCCCACCACGACGCGGTGATCTGCCTCGGCTGCGTGATCCGCGGTGAGACCGCCCACTTCGAGCACATCGCCGGGCAGGCCGCGGCGGGAATCATGCGCGCCGGGCTCGACACCGGCAAGCCCGTCGTGTTCGGCGTGCTGACGACCGACACGCTCGACCAGGCGCTCGCCCGCAGTGTCCCCGACCCCGGCGGCCACAACGCCGGCGAGGCCGGCGCGGCCGTCGCCGTCGAGATGGCCGCCGTCCTCCGCAACGCCCGCTCCTGACCCATCCGAGTGTTTCGTGCATCCGAGTGTGGCGTGAGGGTCTGGCCGACTCAGCACACTCGGAAGCGGCAAACACTCGGATGTCTGTGACGGCGTACCGTGTCATCGATGGACGTGACGGTGCTCGGGGCGGGGTCTTGGGGCACGACGGTGGCGGCGCTGATCGCACCACGCCACCCGACGATGGTGTGGGCGCGCGACAGCGAGGTCGCCGCCGAGATCGACGGCACCCACACCAACGAGGCGTACCTGCCCGGCTTCGCGTTACCGGAGCGGCTGATGGCCACCGACGACCTGGAGAAGGCGATGCGCCACGCCGAGCTGCTCGTCGTCGGCGTGCCGACCACCGCGATGCGCTCGACGCTGCACCTGGCGCGGGAGTGGATCCACCCGTGGATCCCGATCGTCAGCCTGGCGAAAGGACTGGAGCAGGGCTCGCTGCTGCGGATGACCCAGGTGATCGCCGACGAGATCCCCGGCCACCCGGTGGCCGCGCTGACCGGACCGAACATCGCCCGCGAGATCATGGCCGGCCAGGCCGCGGCGAGTGTGATCGCCACCGAGGACCTCAAGGTTGCCGGCGCGATCCAGGACGTGCTCACGCGTGGCATGTTCCGCATCTACACCAACCACGACGTCGTCGGCTGCGAGCTCGGCGGGGCGCTGAAGAACGTGGTCGCCATCGCCTGCGGGATCGCCCAGGGCCTCGGCGTCGGCGACAACACGCGGGCGATGGTGATGACGCGCGGCCTCGCCGAGCTGACCCGCCTGGGCGTGGCGATGGGTGGTGAGGCGCAGACGTTCGCCGGGCTCGCCGGGATGGGCGATCTGGTGACGACGTGCCTCAGCCCGTTCAGCCGCAACCGCACCGTCGGTGAGCAGCTTGGGCTCGGGCGCACGCTGGAGGAGATCACGGGCGAGATGAACATGGTCGCCGAGGGGCTGAAGACGGCCGTCACCTCCCACGAGCTGGCCGAGCGCTACGCCTTGCAGATGCCCGTGCACGAGGAGATCTACCGCGTCGTGATCGGCGAGGTCGCGGCCGCCGACTCCTACCGCGGCCTGCGCCACACGGCACCCGGCCACGAGATGGATCCCGGCTGACCGCGCAATCCGTTGGAGTGTTTCGTCCGTTGGAGGGTTTGCTCGGGGGCGTCCCCGGCGCAAACACTCCAACGGCGCAAACACTCCAACGGGAGCGTGTCGGTACGGTGACGGGGTGACGGCGCGGCAGCGCATCGTGGCGGCGCTGCTGATCGGCGCTGTCGGGCTGGCGTTCGCCGACGCGTCCGTCGTTGCCCTCGCCCTGCCCGACATCTACGGCGAGCTGGACACGACGATCGTCGGCGTGTCGTGGGTCCTGACGACCTACGCCCTCGCGGTCGCCGTCGCCGCCGTGCCGATCGCTCTCGCCCACCGCCGAGTGCGGCCGCTCGCGCTCGTCGTCGCCGGCGTCGCCGTGTTCTCCGCGGCGTCCCTCGTCGCCGGGTTGTCGAACACCCTCCCGCTGCTGCTCGCCGCCCGTGCCGTCCAGGGGATCGGCGCGGCGCTCCTGCTGGCCGGGTCGCTGCCCGTGCTCGGGGCGATCGTGCCGGGCGAGGGCCGCGCCCGCCGCTGGTGGGCGCTCGCCGGCGCGGTCGGCGCGGCCGTCGGGCCGGCGCTCGGCGGAGTCCTCACCCAGCTCTTCGCCTGGCGGGCGATCTTCTTCACCCAGGCGCCGATCGTCGCCGCCGCGCTGGTCGTCGCCGCCGAACCGGCTGCCCGCGCGCTGCGCCGGGAGGGGCACGTCCACGGCGAGCCGGGCACCCGGCGGCGCG
>JBIOUO010000490.1:0-3653 GCA_044867195.1 Ilumatobacteraceae bacterium | reverse complement strand
TCGGCGTCGGCAACGTCGGCTACGGCTGGTTGCGCGCCGCGCCCGGAATCGGCGCCGTGCTCGTCACCGCGTCGCTCGCCGTGCGCCCGGTCGGCCGCCACGTCGGGCGCACGCTGCTCGTCGCGGTCGCCGTGTTCGGCATCGCCACGATCGTGCTCGGCATCACGCGCAGCTACACGGTGGCGTTCGTCGCCCTCCTCGTGCTCGCCGGCGCCGACGCGGTCAGCGTGTTCATCCGGGCGACGATCGTCCCGCTGGCCACGCCCGACCACATGCGCGGGCGGGTGATGGCGGTCGAGAACGTGTTCATCGGAGCGTCCAACGAGCTCGGCGCGTTCGAGTCCGGCGTCGCCGCGACGCTGCTCGGCGTCGGCCCGGCGGTGGTGCTCGGCGGCGCCGTCACGCTCGGCGTGGTCGGCACATGGACCGTCGCCTTCCCCACGCTGCGCGACATCGACCGCTTCCAGGACATCGATGTCGACCACGGCATTCCGGTCCCGGACCGGACCGATGTGCTTGACTCGGGTCGATGAGGAAGATGCTCGACGAGTTCAAGGATTTCATCAACAAGGGTGACGTCGTCACCGTCGCCGTCGGGTTGGTGATGGCCCTCTACTTCAAGACGATCGTCGACTCGATCATCGAGGGGATCATCAATCCGATCATCGCCGCCATCTTCGGTAAGACGAACTTCACCGAGATCGGGTTCACGATCAACGACGCCAGGTTCTCCATCGGCCTCGTGATCAACGCGATCATCAGCTTCCTCGCCGTCGCCTTCCTGTTGTTCTGGATCATCAAGGCGTACAACCACATGAAGGCGAGGGCGATCGCCGAGAAGGGTCCCGAAGACCCGGAGTCGCCGGGGGCCGACATCGTGCTGCTGACCGAGATCCGCGACGAGCTGCGCGCCAGCCGGGGACCGCAGGCCTGACACCCGACGTCCGGCCCGACGTGCGCCGTCGGGGGTGCCGGCGGTTCAATGTCCCGATGGATCGGCGGATGCTCGCCCTCGCCGCGCTCGCCCTCGCGGGGTGCGGTTCCGGCGAGGCTGCGTCATCGCCGGCGCCGCCGGCGCCGCCAGCCACGATCGGCATCGGCGGGTTGCCCGAGCCGCTGAGCGTGACGACGGCGGAGCCGCCGACCACGTACGCGCCCGACGACGTGAGTGGTTCCTCCCAGCTGCACGCAACGGCCGCCGACTCCGGCCTCGGATCCCGGCCTGCTCCGGCGTCGCGCGTGCCGATCGGGAAGCTCGTCGACGGCAACCGCGTTCTCGTGATCGGAGACTCGATCCTGGCGTCGCTGGCCGACCGCTACGGGGGCCAGCTCTGCGATCGCCTCGTCCCACGTGGCTGGGCGGTGGAGGTCGATGCCGAGGTCGGCCGGCGCATCGACTTCGGGCGTCAGGTGCTCGCGCGGCGGGAGGCAGCGGGCTGGGACGCGGCCGTGGTCATGCTCGGCAACAACTACGACGGGGATCCGGCGGCGTTCGCCGCCGAGCTCGAGGCCTTGCTCGACGAGCTGGCACCGATTCCCGTCGTGTTGCTGTCGGTCACCCGCTTCCGTCCGGTGCAGGACGAGGTCAACTACGTGATCCAGGCGGTCGCCGAACGCCACGACGACGTCCGCGTCGCCGATTGGGCGGCGCGCACCAGCGACGACGCGCCCGCCGCCGAGCGTCTCCTCGGAGCGGATGGGCTGCACCTCAGCGACGACGGCCGCGTCGCGCTGGCGGCGCTGATCAGCCGCACGCTCGGCGAGGCGCCCGCCGGCAGTGCCGGTCGCTGCCTGCGTTCGCCGTTCACCGATGACCACGGCGGATCGGTGACGGGCGAGCCCGGACCCTCGAGGCGTCGCTCGACACCGACGACCGAGCCGTGAAAATGGGCCCTCAACATGGCCCGTGAACATGGTTGGAACCGATGCCGCGGACTGACAGCCTGGGTCGGTGCTCCAGGCGCAGGGACTCTCAGTCGAGGTCGGCGGCCGGCTCGTGGTCGAGGCGGCCGACTTCACCGTGATGCCCCGCGACAAGGTCGGCCTGGTCGGCCGCAACGGGGCCGGCAAGACGAGCCTGCTGCGGGTCCTCGGCGGCGAGGTCGAGCCGGCGGCCGGCCGCGTCGTGTGTCGCGGTGACTTCGGGTACCTGCCGCAAGACCCGCGCATCGCCGGCGTGCTCGACGGCCGCTCGGCGGTCGCCCACATCCTGTCCGGCCGGGGCATCGACGCCGAGCTGGAGCGCATCGAGAAGCTCCGCATCGCGATGGAGGAGCTACCCGACGAGCGCAACGTCGCCCGCTACACGCGCGCCGAGGAGCAGTTCCGCACGACCGGCGGGTACGCCGCCGACAGCGAGGCGCGGTCGCTGGCCGCCGGGCTCGGCATCGGCCCGGACCGCATCGACCATCCGATCGGCGTGCTGTCGGGTGGCGAGCGCCGGCGCGTCGAGCTGGCCCGCATCCTGTTCGCGGGAAGCGACGTGCTGTGCCTCGACGAGCCGACGAACCACCTCGACATCGACGCCAAGGAGTGGTTGATGTCGTTCCTGCGCTCGTACCGCGGTGCGCTGGTGGTGATCAGCCACGACCTGGATCTGCTCGACGAGGCGATCACGCGCGTCCTCCATCTCGACCGACCCGACGAGTCGGCCGTCGGTCGCCTCGTCGAGTACAAGGGCAGCTACTCGCAGTACCGCGAATCACGGGCGGCCGACGAGGAGCGGCTGGCGCGGACGGCAGCCCGGCAGGCCAAGGAGATCGCCCGCATGCAGCGCTTCGTCGACCGCTTCGGCGCCAAGGCGACGAAGGCCGCGGCGGCGCACAGCATGGAGAAGCGGATCGCCAGGCTGGAGGCCGAGAAGGTGGACGAGCTGCGGGTCGACAGGGTGCTGCGGGTGCGCTTCCCGCCGCCACCGACGCCCGGTCGCACCGTGGTCGAGGTCAGCGAGATGACGAAGTCGTACGGGGGCCCCGCAGTGTTCTCCGACATCGCGTTCGATCTCGGCCGCGGCGAGCGCCTGCTGGTGCTCGGCCTCAACGGCGCCGGCAAGACCAGCCTGCTGCGCATCCTCGCCGGGGAGACCGAGGCCGACCGGGGCACGGTCACGTGGGGATACAACGTCGCTGTCGGGTACTACGCCCAGGAGCACGACAACCTGCGACCCGCCGAGTCGCTGCTCGACAACATGCGGCGCGAGGTGCCGCCCGGCATCGTGCTCACCGAGACCCAGCTACGTGGGCTGCTGGGGATGATGGGGCTGTCGGGCGAGAAGGTGTTCCAGCAGGCCGGCACGCTGTCGGGCGGGGAGAAGACGAAGCTCGCCCTGGCGATGCTGATGGTCGGGCGGCACAACGTGCTGCTGCTCGACGAGCCGACGAACAACCTCGATCCCGGCAGCCGCCGTTCGGTCACCGACTCGCTGTCGGACTGGCCGGGCGCGCTGATCCTCGTCAGCCACGACACCGAGTTCGTCGAGCATCTCGCTCCGACGAAGGTCCTCGTGATGCCCGACGGAGACGTGGACTACTTCAGCCCAACCTGGCTGGAGTTGGTCGCCCTCGCGTGACGCCCGCCGGGCCTCAGCCATCTGGGCGGGAATCGTGCCAAACAGCATTCCGGGCGGGCATCACGAGGACCTTCGTCGGAGCGAG